>NZ_CP030771.1:9280000-9580000 GCF_006088715.1 Streptomyces sp. YIM 121038 | reverse complement strand
CGCCGTACCAGCTCGACTTGAGGGCGCCGCCGCGCCCGAAGACGTCGAGCAGCGGCAGGTCGATGCGCATGTCCGGGGTCGGCACGCCCACCAGGACGACCGTGCCCGCGAGGTCACGGGCGTAGAAGGCCTGCTCGTACGTCTCCGGGCGGCCGACGGCGTCGATGACGACGTCGGCGCCGAAGCCGCCGGTCAGCTCCCGGACCGCTTCGACCGGGTCGGCCGAGCGGGAGTTGACCGTGTCGGTCGCACCGAGGCCGCGGGCGGTCTCCAGCTTCCTGTCGTCGATGTCCACCGCGATGATCCTCGCGGCTCCGGCGAGCCGGGCCCCGACGACCGCCGCGTTGCCGACGCCGCCGCAGCCGATGACGGCCACCGAGTCGCCACGGGTCACCCCGCCGGTGTTGATGGCCGCGCCGAGCCCGGCCATCACGCCGCAGCCGAGCAGGCCCGCGGCGGCCGGGGACGCGGCCGGGTCGACCTTGGTGCACTGCCCGGCCGCGACGAGGGTCTTCTCCGCGAACGCGCCGATGCCGAGCGCGGGCGAGAGCTCGGTGCCGTCGGCGAGGGTCATCTTCTGCCGCGCGTTGTGCGTGTTGAAGCAGTACTGGGAGCGGCCCCGCCGACAGGCGCGGCACTGGCCGCACACGGCGCGCCAGTTGAGGATCACGAAGTCGCCCGGCGCGACCTCGGTGACGCCCTCGCCCACCGACTCCACGACGCCCGCCGCCTCGTGGCCGAGCAGGAACGGGAAGTCGTCGTTGATGCCGCCTTCGCGATAGTGCAGGTCGGTGTGGCAGACCCCGCACGCCTGGACCTTCACCACGGCTTCCCCAGGCCCCGGATCCGGCACGGTGATCGTCTCGATCCGTACCGGCTCGCCCTTCGCGCGTGCGATCACGCCCCGCACTTGCTGCGCCATGACTGGTCGCCCTTCTGTCGCTGCGTACGTCCGTCCGGCGCATTCGGCCCACCCTGGGGCGAACGCGTCGGTAGGAAGGAGCCTACGGCCCCCGCGCCTAGGGTGGGTCCGTGCGTGTACTCGCTGCTCAGACGCTGCTGCCCGCCAATGTGACCCTCGGTGCCGTCCTGCTGGTCCTGCTCCTGGCGGCGGCCGCGGTGGCGGCGGTGTTCCGGCTCTCACCGGACGGGGCGCGCGGCCGGGCCCGTGAGATCGCGGTGGCCGGTGCGCGGGCGACGGCCCAACTGGCCGCGGTCTCCTTGCTCATCGGCTGGGTGGTCCACCACACGGCGGCCCTGTTCGCGTTTCTGCTGCTCATGCTCGCCGTGGCCACGCGCACGGCGGGGCGCCGCATCACCCCGAACGGCACCTGGTGGCGGGCGGCCGTGCCGCTGGCGACGCCCGTCGTACCGGTCGTCTGCGTGCTCACGCTGACCGGGCTCGTCCCGGTGCGGGGCATCGCCATGATCCCCGTCACGGGCATCCTCATCGGCGGCGCGCTCACGGCCACGGTGCTCGCCGGGCGCCGCGCCCTGGACGAACTTCACACCCGCTTCGGCGAGTTCGAGGCGGGTCTCGCCCTCGGTCTGCTCCCGCACGACGCCCGTCTGGAGGTCTGCCGTCCGGCAGCGTCCGACGCCCTGCTGCCCGGGCTCGACCAGACCCGCACGGTCGGCCTGGTCACGCTTCCCGGCGCGTTCGTCGGCATGCTGCTCGGCGGCGCCTCACCCGTGCAGGCGGGCGCGGTGCAGCTGTTCGTCCTCATCGCCCTCATGGCGGTGCAGGCCATCGCCACGGCCGTCACCGTCGAGCTGGTCGCCCGCGGCAGGCTGCACCGCGACGAGCTGCCGCGGGAGGCCCGCCCCGGCACGGCGCCCGGCACGGCCGGACCTTAGGCTCGGGATGGACACCACGCGGTGCCCCGTCAGTACCGGGGCGTAGGCTCCGCAGCATGTCTGTCTACGACGCAGTAGAGATCGAGAGCCTCCAGGGCGGTCCCGCGGACCTGTCCCAGTACCTGGGCAAGGCCGTCCTCATCGTCAACGTCGCCTCCAAGTGCGGCCTCACCCCGCAGTACGCGGGCCTGGAGCGGCTGCACGAGCAGTACGCGGGCCGTGGCTTCACCGTGCTCGGGGTGCCGTGCAACCAGTTCATGGGCCAGGAGCCTGGCACGTCCGAGGAGATCGCCGAGTTCTGCTCGGCGACGTACGGCGTGACGTTCCCCCTGACGGAGAAGGTCGACGTCAACGGCGCGGAGCGGCACCCGCTGTACCAGCACCTGGTCACGGCGGCGGACGCCGAGGGCCACACCGGGGACATCCGCTGGAACTTCGAGAAGTTCCTGATCGGCCCCGACGGCACGGTCGCCGCGCGGTTCGCCCCGCAGACCGAGCCCGACGCGGCCGAGGTCGTGGCCGCCGTCGAGGCGGCCCTGCCCGCCTGACGGCCCCGCCCCGCCGTAGGCTCCGGTGAGCGCCCACCGGAGCCTACGGCCGCGCTCCCGCTACCCGAGTCCCCTGGTCACTGGCCGACCCGTCCGTCCACGCACTCGCGCAGCAGGTCGGCGTGTCCGCAGTGGCGGGCGTACTCCTCCACGCGGTGCACCAGCAGCTCCCGTATCGAGACGTTGTCCTTCCCCACCCGCTCGCCCAGGTCCTCGTACGCGGCCAGCGCGGCGTCGGTCTCCGCCTGCTCGCGCTCCAGGTCGGCGTACGAGGCGTCGACCACGGCCTGGTCGGCGACCGCGCCGTCGAAGTCCCCGTCCCGCACGCCGTACAGCTTCGGCGGCGGACCGCCCGCGCCGAGCCAGCCGCGCCAGTCCCGCTCCACCTCGGCGAGGTGGCGCACCAGGCCGAGCAGCGACATCGTCGACGGCGGCACCGACCGGCGGGCCAGCTGCTCCGCGTCCAGGCCCTCGCACTTCATCCGCAGGGTGTGGCGGTAGTTCGTGAGGAAGTCCCGCAGCGTCGCGAGTTCGCCGTCCGGCGTGGCTCCGTCGCGGGGGTCGTCGCCCGGGTCCGCCCACATGTCGGGGTGGACGGTCGCCTGGCTCCAGCGCGTGGGTTGATCGTTCATGTGCTCCATGATCGGCCGCGGCGGACCGAGGCCGCCAGTGGGTTGTGGCCGGGACCGCTCCCCTTCCGCCCAGGAGCCGCTCAGCAGCCGCTCAGATCGGCAGCACGCAGCCCAGCGACGACGTGGCGAAGGGCCGGCCGGAGGGAGTGAGGGCGCCGGAGTCCCGGTCCACGGTGAAGGCCGCGACCGTGTTGCCGTACTGGTTGGCCGTGAAGAGCAGCGCGCCCGACGGCGAGAGGCTGAGGTGCCGGGGCCAGGAACCGCCGCTCGGGACCGTGTCGAGCAGGCGCAGTTCGGCTCCGCCGCCGGTGACGGAGAAGCGGGCGACGCTCTCGTGCCCCCGGTTGGACAGGTAGACGAAGCGGCCGTCGGCCGAGACCGTCACTTCGGCCGGGTAGTTGCGCACGGCCCGCCCGGCCCCGGCGGGGACGGTGGGCCGGCTCTGGCCGCGCGTCAGCACGCCGGTCGCGGTGTTGTAGGCGTAGACGCTGATGGTGCTGTTCAGCTCGTTCGCCACATAGGCGTACGGGGCCGTCGGGTGGAAGACCATGTGCCGGGGCCCGGCGCCCGGCACCGAGCGGGCCTCGGACACCGGGCGCAGCGCACCGCTGACGGCGTCGAGCCGGTACGTGTACACCTTGTCGGTGCCCAGGTCGACGGCGAAGACGTAGGAGCCCTTGGGGTCGGTGAGGATCTGGTGCGCGTGCGGGCCCTCCTGCCGCGAGGGGTCGGGCCCGGAGCCGGTGTGCTGGACGAAGCCCGTGCGCGCGCCCACGCCGCCGTCGCCGGTGAGGGTGTGCGCGGCGACGCTGCCGCCCCCGTAGTTGGCGCTGAGCAGATGGCGCCCGGCGGGGTGCGCGGACAGGTGCGTGACGTTGGCGCCGCCCGTGGACTGCGCCGGGCCGAGCGGGGTCAGCGCGCCCCCGGCACCGATGGCGAAGGCCCGCACCGCGCCCTGGCGCCCGGCGTTGTCCAGCGCGTACAGCACCTTGCCGCCGGGGGCCACGGCGAGGAAGGACGGGTCGGTCACCGCCGTGAAGGCGCTCTGCCGGGTCAGTGCGCCGGTCGTGGTGTCGTAGGTGCAGGTGATGATGCCGTTGCCGTACGTGCCGAGAAACACCGGCCGCAGGTCGGTGCCGCCGCGTCCCGCGCGCACGGGCTCCGGCGAGGCGTGCGCGGCGGACGCGGGGGCGCCGAGGGCGGCGGCGCCGAGGACGCCGACGAACGCGCGGCGACCGAGGCCTGAGCGAGTGTCAGGGCCGGGGGTGCCGGTGCGCTCGGGGTGTTGCGAGGTGTGGGGGGACATGGCGGCCACCTTTCGACGACACAGCGGTATGGCATGTATTCGTCAAGCGTGGCGAGGTGGCACCCTTCAGGTCCAGACCAATTGGCGCCATCGGGCCGCGCGGTGCCCCGGCCCGGGTGTCCCCTCAGAGCCCCGCGCGGATGTCCCTTCAGAGACCGGCGCGGGTGCACCCCCCTCAGAGACCGGCGCGGGCCTCGCTGATCGCCTGGTCGAGGATCGTCAGGCCGAGGGACAGCTCGTCCTCGGTGGCGGTCAGCGGCGGCGCCATCCGCAGGACGCCGCCCATGCCCGGCAGCTGGACGATGTTCATGTGCAGGCCCAGTTCGAGGCAGCGCCGGGTGACGCGTGCGCCCAGCTCGCTCGAGCTCCGCCCGCCCTGCGGGTCGGCGGCGAATTCGAGCCCGGCCAGCAGGCCACGGCCCCGGATGTCACCGACCGCCTCGTGCCGTTCCGCGATCTCCGTGAGGCCCTGGCGGAGGAAGGCGCCGAGGGTCCGCGCGCGCTCGTCGAGCCGGTCGCGGACCAGGACGTCCAGGACGGTGTTGCCGACCGCGGCCACCAGCGGGTCGGCCACGTGCGTGGTGAAGAACAGGTACCCGCGCTCGTGCGCCTCCTGCTCGATCTCGGCGCTGGTGACCACGGCCGCGAGGGGCAGGCCCGCGCCGAGCGTCTTGGACAGCGTGAGGATGTCGGGCACGACGCCGTCGCGCTCGAAGGCGTACCAGGTCCCGGTGCGGCACAGGCCGGTCTGGGCCTCGTCGAGGATCAGCAGCATGCCGCGTTCCCGGCACTTGTCCCGCAGGGCCGCGAAGTACCCGGGCGGCGGCTCGATGATGCCGCCCGAGCTGAGGATCGGCTCGACGAGGCACGCGGCGAGGCTGCCGGTCGACTGGGCGTCGATCAGCTCGAAGGCGAAGTCCAGCTGGCGGCGCCAGTCGAGGGTGCCGTCGGGCGTGGTGAAGTCGGGCCGGTAGGCGTTCGGCACGGGGATGGCGAAGTTGCCGGGGGCGCCGGGGCCGTAGCCCTTGCGGCCCGCGCTGTACGTGGCGGACGCCGCGGCCTGCGTCATGCCGTGCCAGGACCGCGCGAAGGAGACGACCTCGTGCTTGCCGGTGACGAGCTTGGCCATCCGCACGGCCGCCTCGTTCGACTCGGCGCCGGTCGTCAGGAGCAGCGCCTTCTCCAGCGGTGCGGGCAAGGTCCCGGCGAGGCGTCGGGCGAGGTCGACGACCGGGCGGCTGAGCATGCCGCTGAAGAGGTGGTCGAGCGTCGCGATCCCGTGCTGGACGGTCGCGACGATCTCCGGGTGCGCGTGGCCGAGGATCGCGCTCATCTGGCCGGAGGTGAAGTCGAGGATCTTCCGGCCGTCCGCGGTGTACACGAAGCTGCCCGCGGCGCGTTCGATGATCTCGCGTGTGAACGCGCCGCCGTACCGGACGAGATGCCGCTCGGCGTCGGCCCAGAAGGCCTCCGTGGACGACGGTGACATCGACGGTGACGTCAGGGACGACGGTGACGGCGCGGACGGCACGGACGGCACGGACGCGAACGACGCGCAGGACAGCCCGGGGGCGGCGGTCGCCTGAGCGCCCGGGGACGGAGGGGTGGACGAAGGAGCCATGCCGCCGACGTTAGGCGGCGCCCGAGCGACGCGTCCATCTCACAATTCCGGCTTTCCTGTTCGGAAGAACCGCACAATAATCGTGAGGTGATGAATCCCTGGAGGCTGCGCCTGCTGACCCAGCTCGACACCCTCGGCACCGTCCGGGCGGTCGCCCAGGCCGCCAGTCTGAGCCCGTCGAGCGTGTCCCAGCAGCTCGCCGTGCTCGAATCCGAGACCCGCACCCAGCTGATCGAGCGGACGGGGCGCCGGGTGCGCCTGACCTCGGCCGGTCTGATCCTGGCGCGGCGGGCCCGGGCGATCCTCGACCACATGGACAGCGTCGAGGCCGAGCTGCGCGGCTTCGGCGAGGAACCGGCCGGGCTCGTGCGCCTGGGGGCGTTCCAGAGCGCGGTCCACACCATGGCCGTACCGGCGGTGACCCGGCTCGCGCGGGAGCATCCGCACCTCGACGTCGAGGTGCTCCAGCTGGAGCCGCACGAGAGCATGCCCGCGCTGCGGGGCGGTGACGCGGACCTCATCATCACGACCACGGACTTCGACGAGCTGCCGCTGGGGCCCGACCTCGACCTCGTGCCGCTGGCCACGGACTCGATCCTGCTCGTGGTGCCCTCCGGGCATCCGGCGGCCGGGCGCGGCGCCGTGGACCTCGCGTCCCTCGTGGACGAGCCGTGGGCCTTCGACATGCCGCAGTCGTACATGGCGAACCTCGCGCTGCGCCTGTGCCGGCAGGCGCGGTTCGAGCCGCGGGTGGTGTGCCGGTTCAGCAACTACATGCTGGCCCTCCAGCACGTCGAGGCGGGTCTGTCGATCGCGCTGCTCCCCGGCCTGGCGGTGGACCGCCGCTACGGCGTCGCCACCAGCGAACTGGCGACCCCCGTGACGCGCACCATCACGGCGGCGGTCCGGCACGGCGCACCGCCGCGCGCCGCGGTGCGGGCCGTGCTGGACGCCCTGCGCGCGCCGGACCCGACCGCACCGGGCACAGAATGTCGGGTCGGGCAGGGTGACTCCTCCCTAACGTGAGGAAGCGAAAGGGAAGGGGATCCGGGTGCTGGAGCGGCTCAACGAGGCCATGGAACACATCGAGGCTCATCTCGGCGAGCCGATCGAGGTGAGCGAGCTCGCGCGCATCGCCATGACGTCGGAGTACCACTTCCGGCGGCTGTTCTCGGCGCTGGCGGGAGTCCCGTTGTCGGAGTACATCCGCCTGCGGCGGCTGTCCACGGCGGGCGCCGAGGTGCTCGCCGGTGAGCGCGGCCTCCTCGACATCGCGGTGCGCTACGGCTACGGCTCGGGCGAGGCCTTCGCGCGTGCCTTCCGCGCCGTCCACGGGGTGGGGCCGAGCGAGGCCCGCCGCACCGGTGCGGCGCTGCGCTCCCAGCCCCGGATGTCCTTCCGCCTCATCATCGAAGGGAGCAGCAGCATGCGATACCGGATCGTGGACAAGGACGAGTTCCGCGTGGTGGGCAAGAAGGCCCGCGTCCCGCTCGTCCACGAAGGGGCCAACCCCGCGATCGCCGAGTTCATCCGCGGCATCGACGCCGAGACCCTGCGGCGCGTCACCGCGCTGTCGGACCAGGAGCCGACGGGGATCGTCGGGGTCAGCGACCAGCTCGACCCCAGCCGTGCCGAGGGGACCGAACTCGACTACTACCACGGCGTGGTGACGGGCGCCGAGGCACCGGAGGACATGGACGTCCTCACCGTTCCCCCGGGCGCGTGGGCCGTCTTCGAGAACTCCGGCCCGTTCCCGCAGGCGCTCCAGCACCTGTGGCGGGACGTGTTCACGCAGTGGTTCCCGTCGAACCCGTACCGGAGCAGGCCGGGCCCCGAGATCCTCCAGGTGGAGGTCTCGGCGGACCAGGCGCGGGCGGACGCGAAGCTGTGGATTCCCGTGGAGCGGGCCGCCGTCTGAGCGGACCCTCGTGAGGGCGCGCCCGGGCCCGGGCGCGCCCTCACGAGCATCACGGCCGGTAGATGCACGCCGCCAACGGAGCGCTGAGCTTCCAGCCCAGCACCTCGTACAGGGCGCGGCCGTCGTCGGTCGCGCCCAGGACGCCGAGGCCCGCGCCGCGTGCGAGCGCCTCGTCGGCGAGGACGCGCATCACGTGACTGCCCAGGCCCCGACGGCGATGCGCCTCCTCCGTGACGACGCGGTCCACGACGGCGGCCTCACCGAGGACGGCCATCTGCCCCCGGGCGGCGAGAGCGCCCGCCCGGTCGTGCAGGCACACGAAGGTGACACCGTCGCGCGTCCGCACCGACACGCGGTAGCCGTCCGGCACGGCTGGGGCCGTGGCCCGCAGGCCTACAGACATCAAGTGGCCGGACTCCTCCTTGTCGACCACCCAGCCTTCGGGCAGCCAGGGTTCGACGTCCTCCGCCTCCCCGGGCACCTTGAGCCAGGTGTCCGGCACGCTCACGGACGCCGCCGCCGCGCGCACGACGGGTTCGGTGGCGTACGACAGCACATGACGCCCCACCTGACCGGCGACGCCCACGTCGAGGTAGAGCCCCCAGGGCCGCTCCACCGGCGGCGGCGTGCTCCGCGACACCGTCCAGCCCACCGCCCAGGTCCTGACAAGTTCCGGAACCACACTGTCCTCCCGAAGTCGTCGCTCCTCGGCCTCACGTGTGCTTCCCACGCGAAGCTCGTACGTTAAATCGTACGCCTGAGCATAATATCGTTCACTACAGGAGCGCTGAAGTCCTTTACGGCATCAGCTGGTTCGGAAGCGGGCGGGCCCGGCCGGGCGCCCATGGGCCCACAACCCACGGCGTCTTCCCTGCACTTGACCGTACGCGGTCTTGTCCTGGCGGCAGGATCCCTCAAGGATGCGCATGACAAAACCGAAGCACCTTCGGTCACACAGCCATCAGAGGGGACCCCCACATGAACAAGCCTCTCGTCGGTGCCGTCTTCACCGCGCTGCTCCTCGGCGCGACGGCACTGCCCGCGGCCGCCGTCAGCAACGAGGCGCCGACGGCCGACAAGCAGGTGGTACGGACGCAGCCCGCCGCCAAGACCAAGGTCAACACCAAGGCCGTGACCTTCGCGGGCACCGTGGCACTCAGCAACTGCTCCGGCTCCGTCGTCCGCGTGCCCAGCTCGCAGCCCACCGACCCCGCGCTCGTCCTGTCCAACGGCCACTGCCTGGAGACCGGCTTCCCCGGCCCCGGCCAGGTCATCGTCAACCGCGCGTCCAGCCGCAGCTTCACGCTCCTCAATGCGAGCGGCGGCAACGCGGGCACCGTACGTGCGAGCAAAATCGCATACGGCACGATGACCGACACAGACGTCTCGCTGTACGAACTCACCAGCACCTACCGCGACATAGAGACCCGCTACGGCATCAAAGCCCTCGACATCGACGCGGCGCACCCGCAGGCCGGTCGTGCCATCACCGTCGCGTCCGGCTACTGGAAGCGGATGTACAAGTGCAACGTCGACGGCTTCGCCTACCGCCTCAAGGAGGGGCGCTGGACCTGGAAGGACTCGCTCCGCTACACCCAGCCCTGCCAGGTCATCGGCGGCACCTCCGGCTCACCGGTGATCGACGACCAGACCGGCAAGGTCGTGGCCGTCAACAACACCATCAATGAGAGCGGCCAGCGCTGCACCGACAACAACCCCTGTGAGGTCGACCAGAACGGCAACGTCACCGTCCGCCCCAACATCGGGTACGCCCAGCAGACCTACATCGTCGTCCCCTGCGTCGGCGCCGGCAACAAGATCGACCTGAACCGGCCGGGCTGCACCCTGCCCAAGCCCGCGGCGGCCGCACGCCGCTAGGTGAGTCCCAGGCGGGTCCGGACGCGCCGCGGCCCGGACCCGCCGCTTTCGCGGCACGGCACGGCGCGGCCCGAGCGTTCAGTGCAGGCCCGTGCGTCAGTACAGGCTGGAGAACAGCACCACGACCATCTGCGCGGGCTCGTCGCCGTCGTTCCGGAAGGTGTGCGGACGGCCCGCGGCCCACTGGATGCAGTCCCCGGCGCGCAGGACGTGGTCGACGCCGTCGTAGCGGGCCACGAGCGTGCCGCGGGTGACCGTCACCAGGTCGGTGCCCTCGTGCTGGAGGTCCTCGAACAGGCCGCTGTGCGGTGCGAAGTCCCCCGTGACGACCTGGTAGCCGAGCTCGGGGGCGCGCAGCACGCGGTAGACGACTCCCGGGGCGCGGTCCAGGGTCTCCTGTTCCTCCCTCGGATACAGCGAGGGCGTGGCGCGGCCCCGGGAGAAGCCGAGGAACGAGCCGACGTCGTGGCCGAAGACCTTGGCCAGGCGCCCGAGCCGCTCCAGGGCGATGTCGGTCTCGCCGCGCTCCAGGGAGGCGAGGAAGGACACCGACAGGCCGCACTCCGCGGCCACTTGACGCAGTGACATGCCCCGCTGGGTGCGCAGCCGGTGCAGCACCGCGCCGGGGGGTGGAAAACCGAGCTCCGGGTCCCTGGAGGACGTACGGGTCGAGGGGTCCGGATCAGCCATGACGGCATCCTAGAACCGCCGGTCGCGCCCCGGACCTCCGCCCCCGGAGCCCGGGCGCCCCGCCCCGGGAGGCTAGCCGTCCTCGCCGGGCGGCGTCCCGCAGCTCGGGCCGCCCGGGCCGTCGAACTGCACCGAGCTGAAGAAGTCACGGTAGGCGGGGAAGAAGTTGCCCTTGCCGGTCGGGCCCGAGGAGGTCACGGCCGTGCAGCCGGAGTAGCCCGCCTCCGACCAGAGGTAGATGGTCGACGGCGTCCGGTTCCAGTCCGACTTGGCGTGGTCGTCCATGCCGAGCGGCGCCAGGTCCGGGGTGTTCCCGCTGAGCTTGATCATCTCGCCGGTCCCGTCGAGACCCGAGAACATGCAGTAGAAGCCGGCGGGGCACCGGTCGTACCCGTCGGCCGCGTGGGCCGTGGAGACCGGGCCCGCCGTGACAGCCGTGGCGGCCACCGCGACGAACAGCGCGGAGAGCCTCGTCCTCATCGTCTTCACCTTGCGCATGCCGATCCTTCGTTCTGAGGGCCCGCGAGTCCGCGGGCCGCGGCCAACGGAACGGTGGCACGCGGGCCGCGGTACCCCCAGGTTTGACGATCCGCTCGGTGTGTCGCGATCCCCCACAAGCGGGGCGTACGGCGCGGCGAGCCCGCGCGCGGCTCAGGCGCGCCGCTGGTGGGTGCCCGGCGTACAGCCGAACGACCGCCGGAAGACGTCGATGAACGCGCTCGTCGAGGACCAGCCGCAGCGGTGCGCGACGGCGGTCACGGTCAGGTCGTCGCCGAGCATCCGCAGCGCGTGGTACAGCCGCGACTGGGTGCGCCACTGCGGAAAGGTCATGCCGAGCTCGGCGCGGAAGAGGCGGCTGAGGGTGCGCTCGCCGACCCCGGTCGCGGCCCCGAGCTCGGCGAGGGTGCGGGGGTCGGCGGGGTCCCCGTGGACGAGCGCGCAGACCGCCGCGAGGCGCGGGTCGGCGGGCGTGGGCAGCCGCACCGGCTGCTGCGGGGACGCGCGCAGCTGGTCACGCAGGACCGCGCGCAGCCGGCGGCGCTCCGCGCTGCCGTCCTTGGGCCCGCGGGCGTACTCGATGATCAGCTCCCGCAGCAGCGGGCTGACGGCGAGGACGGTCGGCTCGTCCAGGTGCAGCGGATTGTCGTCGGCGGGCAGTCCGACGAAGTACATCTCCAGGTGGCCGTAGGCCCGGTGGGAGTGGACGGTGCCCGCGGGCACCCAGATGGCACGGGTGCCGGGCGCGTACCACGTACCGGCGTCCGTGGTGACGGCGACGACCCCGGAGCCCGCGTAGGCGATCTGGTGGTCGTCGTGCCGGTGCGCGTCGATGCGGTCGCCCGGGGCGAGGACCCTGACGTGGGTCGGGGCCACGGGGGTGTGGCGGACCGGCTCCTGTTCCGGCGGGGCGTCACCTTCCGGCATGCGAGGGGCCTCTCCGTGCGGCGTTCGCCAGGCTGGCGGACAATCGGCAGACTTTGGCATTTTATCGGAAGCCCGACAGGGCGCGGCGGGGCGACGATCGGTCCGTGTCCAAGCCCTCACCTCGCAACAGGCCCCTGACCCTGATGTCCCTCGGCCACACCTGTGTGGACGTCTACCAGGGAGCCGTGGCCGCCCTGGTCCCGTACTTCGTGTCCGAGCGGGCGTACACCTACGCCGCCGCCTCCGGCATCGTCCTGGCCGCGTCGCTCCTGTCGTCGGTGGTGCAGCCGCTGTTCGGGGCGCTCACCGACCGGTGGGCGATGCCGTGGCTGCTGCCGGTGAGCACGGTGGTCGGCGGCGCCGGGGTCGCGCTCAGCGGCGTCTTCGACTCGTACGCCCTGACGCTGGTGGTGGTCGCCGTGTCCGGCGTCGGTGTCGCCGCCTACCACCCCGAGGCCGCGCGGGTGGCGCGCGTCGCCAGCCGCGGCAGCCACACGGCGATGGGCTGGTTCTCCCTCGGCGGCAACATCGGCTTCGCCACGGCCCCGCTGCTCGTCGCCGCCGTCATCGCCACCGGCGGTCTGCGGGCCTCGCCGCTCCTGGTCGTCCCCGCGCTCGCCGGTGCGGCCCTGTGCGCGGCGGCGCTGCGCGAGGTCAGGGCGCCCCTCGCGGCCACGGCGGCGGCCGCCCGCGCGGCCAAGGGCACCGGCGCCGACGACTGGGCCTCGTTCCTCCGCCTCTCCGGCGCGATCGTGTGCCGCTCGATCGTGTTCGTCGGGCTGAGCGCGTTCATCGCGCTGTACGTGCGCGAGCGCGTCGGCGGCGGCGAAGTCGCCGGTACGGCCGGTCTGTTCGTGCTCTACATCGGCGGAGCCGTCGGCACGGTGATCGGCGGCCGCCTCGCCACCCGCTACAGCCGCGTCACGGTGGTGCGGTGGTCGTACGCGGTGAGCGTGCTCGCCGTCGCCGGGGTCGTCCTGGTCCCCGGGCCGCTGCTCTACGGGTGCGTGGCGCTCACGTCCGCGGGCCTGTACGTGCCCTTCTCCCTGCACGTCACCCTCGGCCAGGACTATCTGCCGAGCCGCGTCGGCACGGCGAGCGGGGTCACGCTGGGCCTGACCGTCAGCGTCGGCGGCGTAGCCAGCCCGCTCATCGGCACCCTCGCCGACGCCACGTCCCTGCGCACCGCCCTGGCGCCGCTGATCGTGCTGCCCGCCATCGGCTGGCTGCTCCTGCGCCCCCTGCGCGAACCCGCCCAGCCGCGGCCTCCCGCCCCGGCGACGCACCGGTCCGGGCCCTCGCACCGCACGGCGTAATTGGCGGTATTCCGTCAGATCCAGGCTTTCCTCCGGGTGTCACCATGGCTTCTATGGGAAACCCCGGGGACACGGCAGGGTCGGCGGCGACCGTCACGGTGGGGGTCGAGGAGGAGTACCTGCTGGTCGATCCGGTCACCCGGGAGCTGAGCCCCAGCGCCGACAAGGTCGTGGCCGACGCCGTCGGGGAGCTCAAGGACCGGGTCACCACGGAGATCACGCGCTATCAGGTCGAGGGACGGACCGACCCGCACACCGAGCTGGCCGGCCTGGCCGACCAGATCCGGTCCACGCGCGGCGGCATCGCACGGGCCGCGGCCCGGCAG
Source organism: Streptomyces sp. YIM 121038 (assembly GCF_006088715.1). NCBI lineage: Bacteria > Bacillati > Actinomycetota > Actinomycetes > Kitasatosporales > Streptomycetaceae > Streptomyces > Streptomyces sp. YIM 121038. The sequence goes on along the minus strand of NZ_CP030771.1, from coordinate 9,566,483 downwards.
GGGCTGCGGCTGATCTCCAGCGGCACCCCGGTCCTCGGGCATCCCGTGCCACCGGCGTTCACCAGCACGCCGCGCTATGTGAAGAGTCTCGCGCGCTTCCGTGCCCTGGACTACGAGCAGAGCACCTGCGCCTGCCACGTCCACGTCGGGATTCCGGATCTGCCCACCGCGTTGCGCGTGAGCAACCATCTGCGGCCGTGGCTTCCCGCGCTCGTGGCGCTGGCGGCCAACTCCCCTTACTGGTACGGGGAGGACACCGGCTACGCCAGCTGGCGCACCCTGGTCTGGGGGCGCTGGCCGGTGTCGGGGCCGCCGCCGTACTTCGAGTCCCAGAGCCACTTCGAGGACCTCGTGGACGACCTGGTGGCCACCGACACGCTCCTCGACCGGGGTGGCCTGTACTGGGACATCCGGCCCTCGCACCACGTGCCCACGGTGGAGGTCCGGGTCGCGGACGCGGTGTCCACCGTGAACGACGTGGTCCTGCTGGCCGGTGTCGTCAGGGCGCTGGCCTGCGTCGCGCTGCGGGCCATCGAGGCCGGGGAGCCCCCGCTCCGGCCGCCGCCGGAGATGCTGCGCGCCGCCTGCTGGCGGGCCGCGCGCGACGGGCTCGGCGGGGCGGGCATCGACCTGACCACCCGGCGCCTCGCCCCCGCGGCCACCCAGGCCGTGCGCCTGTTGAGCCGGGTGCGGCCCGCCCTCGAATGCCACGGTGACGTCCCGCTGGTGCACGCCGCCTGGTCCCGGCTCCAGGCCGACGGCAGCGGCGCCGACCGCCAGCGCGCCGCGTACCGGCGGCGCGGAAGCCCCGTGGACGTGATCGACCACCTCATCTCCAGCGTCGAGGCCTGACTTCTTCCCCGGCCCCGCACGCACCTTCGCCCGCGCGGTCGTCGACTTCCGGCCGCGCCGCCACTGGGCGCGCGGGCCGTGTGCGCCGCCCGACTGGCGGAGTACGGCGGCCCGATGCCCCCGGCCGGGCCAAGCCGATCTGCGCGGTCCGGAGCCCGCTCCTACGGTGGCTGAATGACCATCAGATTTCTGCCGGCCGCCCTGCGCCGCTCGCTCCTTCGCACGTCGGCCCTCACCACCGGGGCGTTGGTCTGCCTCACCGGCACCGCCGCGTGTGCCGAGCCCACGCCGCCCGTGCGGCAGCCCGCGTACACCTCCTCGCTCCTGGACCGGCCCGGCACGCAGGTGCGGCCGGGGTCGGCGGCGCCGCCGCTGCCCGCCGGGGTCTCGGCGCTGTCCTGGGTGGTGGCCGACGCGCGGACCGGCGAGGTGCTCGCCGCCCGCGACGCGCACCGCCGTCTGCCGCCCGCCTCCACGCTGAAGTCGCTGTTCGCCCTCGCGGCCCTGCCCCGGCTGCACCCGGACACGCGGCACACGGTCACCGAGGCCGAACTCGCCCGCGTCGGCGGCGGCAGCAGCCTGGTGGGCGTCTCGGCGGGCCGCAGCTACCGCGTGGCCGACCTGTGGCGCGGTGTGTTCCTCAGCTCCGGCAACGACGCCGTGCACGTGCTCGCCGCGATGAACGGCGGCATGGACCGCACGGTCCGGCAGATGCGGGCCAAGGCCCGGGCGCTCGGCGCCCGCGACACCCAGGTGGTCTCACCGGACGGCTACGACGCCCTGGGCCAGGTCTCCTCGGCGTACGACCTGGCGGTGTTCGGCAGGGCGGGCCTCGCGGACCCGCAGTTCGCCCGCTACTGCTCGACGACGGTCGCCTCCTTCCCCGCGGGCGGCTGGTCCTACCCCATCCAGAACACCAACCGGCTGCTCACCGGGGCGGACGGCGTCGCCCGCTACCCCGGTCTGATCGGCGTCAAGAACGGCTACACCAGCCGGGCCGGGAACACCCTCATCGCCGCCGCCCACCGGGGCGCGCGCACGCTCGTGGTGACGGTGATGAACCCTCAGAACGGCGGCTACGCCGTGTACGAGGAGGCCAGGCGGCTGCTCGACTGGGGCTTCGCGGCGGCGGGCCGGGTGCGGCCGGTCGGCTCGCTGCTGCCCGCGAAGCCCCGTACCGCGCCGGACCGGGCCCGGCACGCCGCCGCGGCGGCGCCCGCGTTCGCGCCGGAGCCGGACGCGGACGCCGACGACGACTCCGCCTGGCCCGCTCTCGTCCTGGTCGGGGCGGGTGCGGCGGTGCTCGTCGCCGGATGCGTGGTGATCGTGCGGCGGCGTGCGGCTACGGTGGCCCGACGGCCGGGCGCGGAAGGGGAGTTCGTGGAGTGAGCGAACCGCTGGGGGTGGCCGTCCTGGGCGCGGGCCACATGGGCGCCGATCACGTGCGCCGTCTGGCGCGGACGGCCGGGGCGCGCGTGGTGGCGGTCGCGGACCCGGACACGGAGCGGGCCGGGCAGGCCGCGGCCGGGATCGCGGGTGCGGGCGTGCACGCCGATGCCCTCGACGCCCTCCACCGGCCGGACGTGCGGGCCGTGGTGGTGGCGTCCCCGGACGCCGCGCACGAGGAGGCGCTGCTCGCCGCCGTCGCGCGGGGCCTGCCGGTGCTGTGCGAGAAGCCCCTCGCGCCGGACCCCCGGGCGGCGCTGCGGATCGTCGAGGCGGAGGCACGGGCCGGGCGCGCCCTGATCCAGGTGGGGTTCATGCGCCGCTACGACGCCGCGTACCGGCGGCTCAAGGCGCTGTTGGACGCCGGTGACCTGGGCAGGCCGCTGATGCTGCACTGCCGCCACCGCAATGTGTCCTCTCCCCCGCACTTCACGTCCGCGATGCTCATCGGCAGTTCGGTGTCGCACGAGATCGACGCGGTGCGCTGGCTGCTCGGCCAGGAGATCACGGCGGTGACCGTGGCCTGGCCCCGGCCGTCGTCGGGGGCGCCCGCCGGGCTGCTCGACCCCCAGTTGGTGCTCTTCGAGACGGACGGCGCCGCCCTGGTCGACGTGGAGGTCTTCGTCAACTGCGGCTTCGGCTACGAGGTGACGTGCGAGGCGGTGTGCGAGCACGGCACCGCCCGCGTCGGCGACGAGTCCGCGATGGTCGTACGGTCCCGGGGCGGCGCGCGCCAGGACATCGCGCAGGACTATCTGGTGCGTTTCGCCGACGCCTACGACCGCGAGGTCAGGGCCTGGGTGCGGGCGGCGGCCGCAGGGCGGCTGACGGGCCCGGGCGCCTGGGACGGGTACGTGGCGGCGGCCGTCGCCGACGCGGGCGTACGGGCGCTGGACTCCGGGCGGCGGGTCGCCGTGGAGCTGGCCGAGCGCCCCTGAGCGGCCGCGCGGCGCCGGACCGCCCGGCCGTCAGCCGCGTCCCGGCCGCCAGTAACCGAGCGCGTGCACGCGGTTCTTGGGCAGCGCCAGTTCCTTGCGTACGTACGCGGCGAGCGTGCGGGTGGTCGTCGTGTCGCAGGTGATCCACACATAGGCGTCGGCGGTGCCCTCGACGGCCGCGGCGAGACCCGCCTCGGCCTGCCGCACCAGCTCGGCGCCCGAGGGCTGCCGTTCGATCCAGTGCACGTCGTGGAGTGCCGGGTCGACCCCCAGGGGCAGTTCGCGGTCCGAGGCGTGCTGCGTCTCGAACCAGATCGTCGCGGGGATGCCCGGCATCGCGTCGAGGAGGGAGTTCACCGCGGGCAGCGACGCCGCGTCACCGATGACGAGCAGCCGCGACGGCTCGGGCTGCGGCAGGTCGAAGCCGGTGCCCTGCACGGTCGCCTCGATGGTGTCGCCGGGCCCGGCCTTGCGCGCCCACTCGCTCGCACAGCCGTCGTGCAGCGCGAACTCCAGGCTGAACGTGCCCGCCTCGGGATCGGGGTCGACGAGGGTGTAGGCGCGCTGATGGGGTTTGCCCGCGTTGTCGAACCACAGCCGCACCCACATCGTCGGGTGCACACCGGTCTGCGCGAGCATGCCGCCGTCGGTGACGTGGAGGCGACGGTAGTGCTCCGTCACGTCCTCGGCACCGGTCACGGTGAACCGGAAGTCCTTGCCTCGGAACAGCTTGAGGACGACGCCTTCCCAGCCGTGGCCCATCCCGGTCTCCTCCCCTGAGATCCTGATACGCCCGTTTCACGTGGAACAACGCGCGCACGTGATCGAGTTAGGCAAGCCTAACCTACACCCGGGGGCGGATCCGTCGGCGTCCAGGAGGGGATCCGCCGGTTCAGACTCCGCCGAGGAGTTCCGTCAGACCGCGGTCCAGGTCGAGCCCCACCTCCTCGCCCTCCGCCCCCACCACGGCGTAGGTGCGCATCAGAAAGCGCCGCAGCGCGCCCCGGTCGAACTGCACGAGCGCGAGGCCGTGCGGGGCGTGGAACTCCAGGACGGTGCGCGCGCGCCCGCAGGGCCAGACGTGCACGTCCCCCGTGCCCGCCGGGGCGCTCAGCCCGTCCTCGAGCAGGCGGCGGGCGAAGACCCAGGTGACCTCGGCGCCATCCAGGGACACCTCCGACGGAAAGGTCACCTGCACCGCCAGCGGATTGCTCGCCGCATAGCGCAACGTCACGGAGATCGGACGCTCACGGCCCTCGGGGGTGATCAGACGAGCGCGGGCGGACTGTTCGAGCGTGACGGCCATGGTCGAGCTCCACTTCTGCCGGTTCCTTACCCCTACGACCCGGTAGCGGGTGCCCTCATTACGGGAGTGCATGAAGAGTTCACTGTGACCTGCGTCACCTATCCCTGATATGTCCGATATTTCTCACCTAGTCTTTCGACCTCACCCACCACCCCCGCAGTGGGACAGGAGTGTCCTGTCATATCCGACGTCCCTGCCGACGTCCCCCCTGAGGTCCCCGCCGACGGCCCGCCCGAGGCCGTTCCCGCCGCCTCCGGGGCGGCGACCGCCGCGTACGCGCGCGTCTACGAAGCCGAGCATCCGCGCCTCGTCGCGTACGCGCGCTCACTGACCGGCAACGCCTGGGTCGCCGACGACCTGGTCGCCGAGGCGCACTTCCGCGTCTGGCGGCGCCTGGCCGCCGGGCACGAGATCGAGAACGTGGCGGCGTACCTCATGACGACCGTGCGGCACCTCGCGGTGTCGGTCGGGCGGGCCGCCGCGAAGGAGACCCCGCACGACCCGCAGGCCCCGTGGGCGCCCGAGGTCGTCGACGTCACCACCGTCGCCGACGGCGAGGGCGACCCGGCGGCCCGGGTGTCCTCCGTCGACCTGCTGACGCGGGTCCTGGGCCAGCTGCCCGAGCGCTGGGTGAAGGCGCTGTGGCTCGCCGAGGCGGAGGGCCAGCCGCTCGACGCGATCGGCCGGAGCATCGGCGCGGGCCGCGGCGCCACGGCGGTGCTGCTGCACCGGGCCCGCGAGGGCATGCGCCAGGCCTTCCTGCGCGCCCACCCCGGTGCGCCCGAGAACCCGGCCTGCGAGACCCACTGGGACCGCATGCCCGCGCACGTGCGCGGCGAGGCCACGCCCCGGCAGTCCGAGACGCTGGTCGCCCACCTCGACGGCTGCCCCGACTGCCGGGGCCGCCTCGCACTGCTGACCCGCGCCAACCACCGGCTGCCCGCCCTGGTCGGGCCCGCCCTGCTCCTGTTCGTCCTCGGGGGCGCGGGCAAGTTCCTGGCGCCGCTCGCGGCCGGAGCGGGCGCCGGGGCCGCGGCCGCCGCGTCGTCCGGCGGGAGCGCGCCCGGCTCCGGCGGGCTGCTGCACGGCCTGCGCCACGCCCTCACGGCGGGCGGGAAGCTGCCCGTGGCCGTCGTCGGGGCCGTCGGCACGACGGTGGCCGGGGCCGCCGTCGCCGCGGGCCTGGTCCTGAGCGGCCCGGGACACTCGGCGACCCCCGCCCGCGCCGTCACGGCGGAGAGCGGCGCGGCGTCCCGTCCCGCGGACGCGCCGGTCGGGGAGCCGGAGAAGGCGTCCGACGGGGCGCCGGACATCACCGTGCCCGAGCCCCGGCCGGGTACCGCGGCGAAGCCGAACGCACCAGGGGGCGCGGCACCGGGGCGGCCCGAGGCGCCGGTCCCTCCGCAGGCGCGGCCCGAGCGGCCCGCCGACCGGCCCGCCGAGCAGCCCCAGGGCCCGGCCCCGGTTCCGGCCGCGCGGCCGGAGCCGCCGCAGCCTGTCCCGCCTGTGACGCGACCGCAGCCGCCGCGCCCGCCGGAGCCGCCGCTGGCTCCGACGCCAACGCCGCCGCTGCCTCCGACACCGACGCCAGCGCTGGCTCCAACACCGACGCCCACTCCCACCCCGGCCCCGACCCCGACCCCGACAGAGCCTCCCTCGCCGTCGCCTACGCCCACACCCACCCCGACGCCGACCCCCACGCAACCCCCGGAGCCCATACCCACACCCACCCCGACGCCCACACCCACCCTGCCCCCGGAGCCCACACCGACTCCGACGCCGACCCCGGTCGAGCCCACCACTCCCCCCGAGCCGACACCGGCGCCCACCACCGGCCCGGTCTGCGAGCACTGGGCGGGCCCTCTTTACATCTGCCACCGCCCCTAGAAGGCGCGTGCGGCCCGGCGGTCGCACGGACGGGCGGACCCGCACCGGCACACAAGCCGGTCGTGGTCCGCCCGCCCTCAGGTCGGACGCCCGGCGTCAGGCACCAGGCGTCAGGTCCCAGCCGTACGGCGTCACCAGTTGTAGACGATGTCCCCGTTGCTGTTGACCATCTTGAACGTCCCGTCCCCCTGGTCGATCACGCACCCGTAGCCACCGTCCCCCGTCGCTCCGCAGAAGGTGGAGGCGCTGGCCGAGCCCGCCGCGGCGATGCCGCCGCCCACGAGGACCCCGACCGCCGCGACGGCGACGGCGAACCGCCCGGCCCGCCTGCGGCCCGGCTTGGTGGTGGTGTTGCTCTGCTGCATGGGCTGACTCCCTCGTCCCATTGTCTGGATGGACACAGGGGGTTCGTCACGGCCACCCGGCCGGATTGGTGCGGCTGGGATGCCGACGGCGTACCGACCGGCCGGTGCTCGACGGAACGGGACGGAGCAGGGTAGGAGTACGAGGCGTGTCCTCACCTCATGCGCACCGCGCCGCCGACCGCGTCTCCGCACGCGAGGCCATCGCCTCCGTCACCGCCGACTTCACCGAACTCCCGGAGCCGCCGAGCGCGGCGCGGCCCGATGGACCGCTCTCCTGGCCGGGATACGACGACGCGCGCGCCGCGGCGTACGAGCGCACCGGCGAGACGGAGTCCGTGGTGTGCGGCACGGCCGTCGTCGAGGGCGTGCGTGCCGTCCTGGTCTCCTTCGAGTTCCGCTATCTGGGCGGTTCGCTCGGCGAGCGGACCGGCGACCGCTTGGAGGCGGCGTACGCGGCGGCCCGTACGCACCGGCTGCCGCTCGTCTCGCTCGTCGCGACCGGCGGCAGCCGGATGCAGGAAGGCCTGCGGGCCCTGTCCCAACTCCAGCGCGTGGCGGCCCAGTCGGCACTCAACCGCGCGGCCGGGTTGCCGCAGATCGCCGTGGTGCGCGACCCGACGACAGGGGGCGGCTGGGCGACCCTGGGCGCGGGCGCCGACCTCGTGCTCGCGCTGCCGGGCGCGCAGGTGGGCTTCGCGGGCTCCCGGGTCCGGCCGCCGGACGCGGACCCGGCGGCGTACACCGCCGAGGCCCAGCTGGCGGCGGGCGCCGTCGACGCGGTCGTACCGCGGGAGCAGCTGCGCACGCGCCTGGGGCGCTGGCTGCGGCTGCTCACCTCGCCCGCGCGGGGGCCCGTCGCGCCGCCGCGCGCCCTCGGGCGCCCGCAGCCGTCCGGCACGGGCTGGGAGGCGGTGCTCCGGGCCCGTGCTCCGGAGCGCCCGCGCGCGGAGGCCTACCTCGACGCGTACTTCTCCGCGCGGGAGGAGATCAGCGGTGACCGGTGCGGCGGCACGGACGCGGGCCTGCGGTGCGGGTTCGGGCTGCGGGACGGCCGGACGGTCGCGTACGCGGCCCAGTGCGGTACGGCGACACGCCCCGCCGGGTACCGCACCGCGGCCCGGCTCATCCGCCTGGCCGACCGCCTCGGCGTGCCCGTGCTCACCCTGATCGACACGCCCGGGGCGGCGAACGACGCCGAGGCCGAGCGCGCCGGGGCGGGCGCCGCGATCGCGGACGTCTTCGCGGCGGTGGCCACCGCCCGCACCCCCGTCACCAGCCTGGTCATCGGCGAGGGCGGCTCCGGCGGCGCGCTCGCCCTGGCCGCCCCCGGCCGCACCTGGGCGACCCCGGACAGCTATTTCTCCGTGATCGCGCCCGAGGCGGCGGCCGCCATCCTCAAGCGTCCGCGCGCGGACGCGCCCGGCCTCGCGGACGAACTGCGGCTTCGCCCGCAGGACTTGGTCGACCTGGACGTGGTGCGCGGCATCGTCGAGCGCTGAGCGGAGCACCGGGCCGGGCACTCGGCCGACCGCCGGGCGCGTACCGCTACGGGCCGCCCGGCCGGGGCGCGACGCCGTGCGGCCCGCCGTGCGGGATCAGGCCCCGCGTTGCAGGATGGCCGCATGCTGTTCGCCAGGGTCGCGGAGGTGTCCAAGGAGGTGGCCGCGACGGCGGCGCGGTCGCGGAAGGTCGCCCTGCTGTCCGACCTGTTCCAGGCCGCCGGGCCCGCCGACGGGCCCCTGGTCATCCCTTACCTGGCGGGACGGCTCCCCCAGGGGCGGATCGGGGTGGGCTGGAACGCGCTGAAGGATCCCGTCGCCCCGGCGGCCGAGCCGACGCTCACGGTGGCGGACGTGGACGCGGCGCTCACCGCCCTGGCCGCCGTCGCGGGCACCGGAGCACAGGCGGAACGGCGCCGACTGGTCCAGGAGTTGCTGGGCGCGGCCACGGCGGACGAGCAGAAGCTGCTGTTCGGCCTGCTCACCGGCGAGGTACGCCAGGGCGCCCTCGACGCGGTCGCCGTGGAGGGGCTCGCGCGGGCCACCGGAGCCCCGGCAGCCGAGGTGCGGCGGGCCGTGATGCTGGCGGGCGGCCTCACCCCCGTCGCCCGGGCGGTGCTCGACGGCGGGGTGGACGCCCTCGCGGACTTCCGGCTCACCGTCGGCCGCCCCGTCCAGCCGATGCTCGCGCACAGCGCGCCGTCCGTCGGCGAGGGGATCGACAAGCTCGGGCCGTGCGCGGTCGAGGAGAAGCTCGACGGCATCCGCGTCCAGGTGCACCGCGACGCCGACGGCGTACGCGTCTATACGCGCACCCTGGACGACATCACGGACCGGCTGCCCGAGCTGACGGCCCTCGCGGGCGAGTTGCCGGGTGCGCGGTTCATTCTCGACGGCGAGGTCATCGCGCTCGACGCGGGCGGGCGGCCCCGGTCGTTCCAGGAGATCGCCGGCCGAGTCGGCTCCCGTCTCGACGTGGCCGCCGCGGCGGCGGAAGTGCCCCTGTCCCCGGTCTTCTTCGACGCGCTGTCCGTCGACGGCCAGGACCTCCTCGAACTCCCCCTGCGGGAGCGGCACACGGTGCTCGCCCGGCTCGTGCCCGCACCGATGCGGGTGCGCCGCCTCACCGTCGAGGACCCGGCGGACGAGGCGGCCCGCCGCGCCGCCGACGACTTCTTCGCCGCCACCCTCGCGCGCGGCCACGAGGGCGTCGTCCTCAAGGGCCTGGACGCCCCCTACAGCGCGGGCCGCCGCGGCGCCGCGTGGCTGAAGGTGAAGCCCGTGCACACCCTCGACCTGGTGGTCCTGGCCGCCGAGTGGGGCCACGGGCGGCGCACCGGCAAGCTCTCCAACCTCCATCTGGGCGCCCGCCGCCCCGACGGCACGTTCGCCATGCTCGGCAAGACCTTCAAGGGCATGACGGACGCGATGCTCGCCTGGCAGACCGGGCGCCTGCGGGAACTGGCCGTCAGCGACGACGGTTCCGTCGTGACCGTCCGCCCCGAACTGGTCGTGGAGATCGCGTACGACGGCCTGCAGAAGTCCTCGCGCTATCCGGCCGGCGTCACGCTGCGGTTCGCCCGGGTCGTCCGGTACCGCGAGGACAAGCAGCCGGCGGACGCGGACACCGTGGCCACGGTCCTGGAGCAGCACCCGGCCTGAGGCCCCCTTCGGCCGACGCGGCCGCACCGCGCGTCAGTCCGGGCCGACGGACCAGCCGCGCCGGTTCGGGCGGCCGTGGTCGAGCCAGGCGCGTTCCCATTGACGGGTCAGCACCGGATAGACGATGAGGTAGCGGAACGGCAGGATGCAGGCCATGTAGATCCGCCCGAACCGCCCGTTCGGCTTGACCAGGGCCGCCATGCGCAGCTCGTATCCGCCCTCGTCGGTCCGCACCCAGCCCACGTGCATGATGGCGTGGACGGTCTTGTTGCCCAGTTCACGGGCCGCCTCGTTGTCGAGCTGGTACACCTCGGAGAACGGGTCGGTGCAGGGGACCGCGTCGCTCGCGGTCCGGGCCAGGTCAGGCGGGAGGCGGTCCCTCAGCGAGGCGACCCGGCCGCCCACGCCCGCCCGCTCGGAGTCCCAGCCGAGCAGGCCGCCGAGCTTCCAGCGCACCGCGAACAGGAACCGGACCGCGGCGGGCTCCTCCCGGATGTCGTACGCCGTCTTCAGCGCCTTGACCATCACGGGGAAGTCGTCGGGACCGGCGTCGGGCGCGCGGAAGGACCACACGTCCTCGATCCGGAAGTCCTCGGCGAACTCGTGTATCCGCCACGGCTGTGCGATGTGAGTGGCTTTCGGGATGCGCATCGGTCATTCCTTCCCAGCCGGTGTGCCCTGTCGGTGGCACGGGGACGCGAGGACGGCGCCGCCGGTCATCCCGTACCGAAGAAATGGATCCGTCAGTTCCGGAACCACTGGTATCGTTACTACTGGTTCCGTATGATGCGCTCATGTCCGCCCGAAAGCAAGCCCGCAACCCGGGGGGCCGCCCCCGGGACAGCCGCGTCGACGACGCCATCGCCCCCGCCGTCCTTCAACTCCTGGGCGAGGTGGGGTACATGCGGCTCACGATGGCCGAGGTGGCCGCGCGGGCCGGGGTGGGCAAAGCGGCGATCTACCGCCGCCACGCCACCAAACAAGAAATGATCTTCGACGTGCTGCTGCCGGACCAGTTCCTGGCCGTGGCACCCGACCGCGGTTCCCTCCGCGCCGACCTGGCCGCCGTGCTCGACGAGGTCGCGGACGCCATGACCGCTCCGCCGCAGGGGACGGTTCCCGGCCTCCTCGCCGACCTCCACGCCGATCCCGTCCTGCGCGAGAGGTTCGACGAGAAGTACCTGGGAGCCCAGCGCCGCACCCTCACGAAGATCCTGGACCGCGCGGCCGCGCGCGGCGAACTCGCCGCCCGCCCCGACCCGGCCGCCCTCAACGCCCTCGTGGTCGGCCCCGTCTTCGCCTGGCTGTTCCTGCTCTCCGAGTCCCCCGACCGGCTCCCCGCCCTGACCGCCACCCTGCTCGACGCGGTGCTCGCCCTCACCGAGCGGGCCCCGCACGCGTGACGTGAAACCGCGCTTCCCGGGCGCCGGTGCGGAGTTGGGGGGGTGCCCTGCGGAATTTCACATGCCTGTGACTGCTGTTGCGAGCGCGCTCAGCGCTGTACCGTCTCGGGCGAAGTCCGGTGGCGTGGAAGGGAGCGGCGCATGTCCGGCCCCCCGATCGGATGCACCCCAGACGGCGTCCGTCGCTGACCCACCCCTTGCCATCAACACCGCGTACAGCCTGTCCACACCCCCCACAGTTCCGGCTCCCGAGGGAGCCGGCCTCACGAATGAAGGGACAGCAATGCGGCATTACATACGGCTGGGAATAGCCGGCACCGCGGCGGCGGTCGTCCTCACGGCGTTACCGACGGCGCACGCCCTGGCGACACCGGAGCCCGCCCGCACGAGCAAGGCGTCCGCCGTGGTGACGCTCCGCTACGACGACACCCGGGCCGCCGGCTGGGAGGCCGCGATCACGGCCGGAGTCGCCTCCTGGAACACGAACGTCGACAACGTCAAACTGGTCAAGGCCGCACCCGGCACCCGTGCCGAGATCCAGATCGTGGCCACCAGCGGCTGGCCGCAGGCCACCCTCGGACCGGTCCGCCCCGGCGGCCGTGGCGTCGTCCAACTCGGCCAGGAAGCCGTCACCCAGGGCTACGACAAGACCCGTATCGCCGCCCATGAGATCGGCCACAACCTGGGCCTTCCCGACACCAAGCCCGGCCCGTGCTCCCAGTTGATGTCGGGCTCCACCGGCGGGGTCTCCTGCAAGAACGCGGTTCCCGACGCCGCCGAACAGGCTCGGGTCGAAGCCGCGTACCGCAGCGGCGCGGCAGCGCACACGCCCACCGACGGCCGCGTCCTGGTCGACGCGCGGTAGCTCCCGGCACGGTCCCGGCGCGACGATGCCCGACCGTGTTCTCCACGGTCGGGCATCGGCTCGCGCCTCTCGTCGTCGCCGCGGGGTCATCGCCCCCGCGGCCCCCGCCTTCGAGGCATGTGTCCGTCCTTCACGCCGCCCCCCGCGTCCGGCGCACAGCCGGTGCCGTCGCCGTCATCACGCCAGCTTGGCGAGCCCGTGTGCTGGAGCCATGACGTCCGCGTACGGGCTGTGCCACGGCTCGGCGGGCAGGTGCGGGGAACGGCCGAAGGACAGCCGTCACGACAGGCCGAGCACCCGCAGGGCCAGGCCGATCGCGGGCTTCGGGCCGAACGACGTGGACTTGCGCGGCAGCAGCACCCCGGCCCGCGCCAACTCCCGCACCTGCTCCTCCCCGAGCGCGGGCAGCAGCACGGCGCTGCCCCGGCCCGGCGCGGCCACCGCCGCGACGGCCCTGGCCGCGTCGTGGTGGTGGCGTACGGCGCCGGGCAGCTCCGGCACCGACCAGGCGGCGCCGATGAGCAGGTGGTCGCTGACGGCCGTGGGAAGCGCGGCCCACTGCGGCGGCCGCCCGGCGAGGGCGTCGCGCAGGGCGCCGGGCTCCGGATCGCTGACGGTCCAGGCCCTGCCCCCGCCGGTGAGGACCATCTCGTCGGGCGCGGGCGGGCGCGGCCCCTGCGGCAGCCGCCGGACGCGAGCCACCTCCGCGGCCGCCGACGCCGCCTTCTCCGGGTCGAGTCCGGGCAGCACCCGGTGGATCGCGGCGAGCCGCGGCGGATACGCGACGGTGTCCACGAACAGGGCCAGGCTGCTGGCCCAGGGGCTGCTCCGCTCCACGCCCAGGCGCAGACAGGCGGCGTGGCGGTGGTGGCCGTCGGCGATGAGGGCCTGGTCGGTCTCCACGCCCGCGCTCAGCAGGGCCGTCTCGGCCTCGTCGTGGCACGCCCACACCAGGTGGGTGGTGTCGCCGACGCGGGCCACGGCCGTCGGGGTGCGCCGGGTGATGTGGTGCGTGATCTGCGTGGCCGTCGACCGCGTGCCGCGGTACGTCAGGAGCAGCGGCTCCAGTTGGGCGCGCAGGCCCGCCATGTGCGCGGCCCGCTGGCGTACGACGTGGGCGGACACGTCCTCGTGCGGCAGCAGGTCCCGGGGCGTGCCGCGCGGGTGCGGAAGCGGCAGTTCGCCGATCACTCCGCGCTGCAGGATCCGGGCGCCGCGTTGCTGCTGGTACACGTACAGGGCGGGGTGTTCGTCGCGCCGCAGTACGCCGCGCCGCAGCCAGCGCTGGAGCTGTCCCGCCGCGGCCTGCGGGTCGGACGCGTAGATCAGGCGCGCGATGTGGTGCGGGCGCACGCGCTGGGACCGCGCGTGGGCCGGTTCGAGGTCGTCGTGGGGCGGGGCCACGAGCGCGGACAGGTCACCGGCGCGGTCCTCGTCGTAGCGCACGGCCCGGAAGGGGCGCAGGCGCGGCGGAGTCGGGCCGGGCACGGTCAGGTCGGAGGTGGACATGGGGCACTCCTGTGGGATGGCGCGGCCTGCCGGGGGCAGGCGTCAGACGACGTCTGCCCCCGTCCGCCACGGGTCAGTGGGTCAGGCCGCCGCGGGCCGCGGCGCGGGCGGCGCCAATCGGCCAGTGCGGTGCAGGCCGTACAGCGCGCTCGCGCAGCCGAGGCCGAGTGCGAGCAGCGCGGCCCAGGGCAGCGCGGGGAGCCCCGCCTCGCGGGCGGCGTCCAGGGCGGCGCCGGTGAGGAGGTTCCCGAGCGTGATGCCGACTCCGCAGACCGTGTTGTAGAGGCCGTAGTGGGTGGCGACGAGACGATCGCCGCAGAGGCGGACGATGGTGTCCATCTCGAACGGGTAGGCGATCATCGTGCCGAGGGCCAGGAGCAGTGCCGCGAGCGCGGGCGGCACGGCGGCCAGGGCCCACAGCCCGATGCGTGACCCGGGCACGGGCAGCGCGGTGGCGAGGAGCAGCGGCACGAACGCGACGCCCATCACCGCGAGGCCCCTGACCAGGGCTTCACCGGGTTCGTAGCGGGCCTTGCACCAGGCGGTGACCTTGGTCTGGCCGACGATGGTGCTCAGTCCGCTGACGGCGAAGAGCGCCGCCACCGCCACGGTGCCGAACTGCCCGTCCCCGCCGACCCTGCGCACGTCCAGGGGCAGCGCCAGATAGACCTGGAAGGACAGGACGTACGAGCCGATCATGGCGGTGGAGAACAGCAGGAACGGCCGGTTGGTGAGGATGCCCCGCCACTGGGTGAGCACGCGCTCCCCCGCGCCCTGGGCGCGCTGTCCGCCGCGGACCGGCAGGGCACGGATCTGCACCACGGAGAGCAGGGCGAAGATCGCGGCCGCCACCAGGCAGGTGATGCGGAAGTCGACCCCGGTGAGGACCATGCCGACCAGCGGGCCCAGCAGGATCCCGGCCTGGTAGAAGACGTTGAACAGCGCGAACGCCTCGACCCTGCGCTCCCCCGCGTCCACCGCGAGGTACGCGCGCACCGCCGGGTTGAACAGCGCGCCCGCGAGCCCGGTGGCGGCCGACGCGGCGAGCAGCGCGGGCAGCGAGTCGACCAGGCCGAGCGTCGCGAAGCCCACCGTCCGCAGGACGCAGCCCGCGACGATCAGGGGTTTGTAGCCGAACCGGTCGGCGAGCGTGCCGCCGACCAGGAACATGCCCTGCTGGCTGAAGTTGCGTACGCCGAGGACAAGGCCGACGAGCCAGCCCGCCAGGCCGAGCGTGCCGGAGAGGTGGGCGGCCAGATAGGGCATCAGCATGTAGAAGCCGAGGTTGATGGTGAACTGGTTCACCATCAGCAGCTGGACGCTGCGCTCGTAGGACCGCAGTTGGACGAGGGTGGCTTTCACCGGCCCGCCTCCGGCCGCGCGGTCAGGGTCAGCGGGTCGACGACCTCGGCGCACCGGGTCCAGCGGTGCACCTCCTTCTCGTCGGCGCGGCCGATGACCTCCGGTTCGGCGGCCGGCGGGCTGTCGAGCAGGCCGTGCCGCGCGCAGTAGTCGTCGTCGTACACGGTGCTGAGGTAGCGCTGCGGTCCGTCGGGGAAGATCGCGGCGATGCGGGTGTGGGCGGGCAGGGTGCGGGCGAGCCAGCCCGCGACGAGCGCGACGGCGCCGACGCTCCAGCCGCCGGTGGCGTAGTGGGAGGCGGCGAGGCGGCGGCAGGTCCACACGGCCTCGTGCGGGGCGACCCAGTGGACCTCGCGGAAGGTGTCGTAGGCGACGTTGCGGGGGTAGATGCTGGAGCCGAGGCCGCGCATGACGCGGGTCCGGGCGGGCTGGCCGAAGATGGTCGAGCCGATGGTGTCGACGCCGACGATCTCGATGTCCGGGTACAGCTGGCGCAGCACGCGGCCGACGCCCGCGGAGTGGCCGCCGGTGCCGACGCTGCACACGAGGACGTCGATGTGGCCGAGCTGGGCGGCCAGTTCGAGGCCGAGCGGGGTGTACGCGCTGGTGTTGTCGGGGTTGTTGTACTGGTCGGGGCACCACGAGCCGGGGTGGGCGCGCAGCAGTTCGGTGACGCGGTCGCGGCGGGCCTGTTGCCAACCGCCGGTGGGGTGCGGCTCCGCGACGATGTCGACGCTCGCTCCATAGGCGGTGAGCAGGCGCGTCATGGACGGTTCGAGGCCGGGGTCGGTGACGAGGGTGACGGGGTGGCCGTGGACCATTCCGGCCAGGGCGAGGCCGAGGCCGAGGGTGCCGCTGGTGGACTCGATGATCCGGCCGCCGGGGCGCAGTTCGCCCCGGGCGCGGGCCCGCTCCACCATGTGCAGGCCGGGCCGGTCCTTGATGCCTCCGGGGTTGAAGCCTTCCAGCTTCGCCCAGAAGCCGTGTCCGGCGGGTGCGAGGGGCTCGGACACGCGCAGCAGCGGTGTGTCCCCCACGAGGGCCGACAGGGCGGAACGGTCGGTGGTCCTGGCGATGTTCATCGGTGACTGCATCTCTTTCGCTCTCGCTCGACGAATGCGCGGTGCGTGTTCATCTCGCGTCGCGGTCTCGCGGCGGACGGGCGGTCCGTGTCCGCGGGGCCGCGGGCGCGGCAGCCGGGGGTGCGGCTGCGGGCGGGCGGTCTAGATGCGCCACCGGGCCGTGCGGACGAGAGTCGTCCGGCCCGTTCGTGTTCTTCGTCGCCGCTGTGCCGCGCGGGGCCCCGGCGCCACGAGCACCACCCAGGCCGCCGCGGCGGTGAGGGCTCCCGCTCCGGCGGGCGGGGGGTCCGCCGCCGGGGCGGCGGGGGTGCGCAGGGGGCCGTCCGGGGCGCACTCCTCGGACCCGTGGTGCTGGTGAGGGCTGTGCGGGGCGGCGTCTCCCGCACTGGCAACGGCGGTGGTGGCCACGACGAGCGGGCGCTGGGGCCCGTGGTTCTCGTCCAGCGGTCCGTGGACGAGGGCGCACAGCACCATGACGGCGAGCAGGGCGCCGCGCACGAGCACGGCGATCCTGCGCCGCCACGGTGTGCGCCGCCTTCGGGGGCAGGCGGGCACGCGGGGGGTTACGGACACGGGTCCTCCGGTCGTGCGCCTCCTCGACGGCGGCGGCCGTGCAGGGGGCGACGACGGATGTGAGTGGGGGGTGGGGGGAGCGAGCGGCCTCCGGCGACGGCCGCTCCCGCCGTCCGCGGACGGACAACTGCCGCACCCGCCGTCCGCGGACGGACACACGGACAGACACACGGGTGGACGGGCAGACGGACGGGCGGAGGGTGGGCCGGGGCCGGGCGTCGCGGGTTAAACCTGTTGGACCACGGATGACTTGAGGGCCACGGAGGGTGCGAGCGCGTACGCGTACGCGCCCGTGGCGCGGCTCGCGGGCGGGCGCCCGGAAGCGCCCTGCTGCCCGACCGAGGCGGCCAGGCCGGGCGCCGTGAGGGCCGGTCCCTGTGCGGGCTGCCCCGAGGCGCACTGCTCGTCCGGGTGCACGGAGCCGTGCTCCCCGTGGCAGCCGTCGTCCGCGGCCAGGGCGGCCGCCTCGGCCGCGGCCGCGGGCGCGTCCACGGCCGGGCCCGTCACGGACACGGCGCTGGTGGCCAGGTGCGCCCCGGCGTTGTCGGGGCTCGCCCCGTGCGCGAGGGCCACGGCGAACAGCAGCGCGGCGAGCGCCAGGAGCCGCAGCAGCGGACCCGTCGCACCACGGGGTTCCGCGCCAGCACGGTCCCGCGCCGTGCGCCGGGGTGACCAAGCCGTAACCACGCCGTGATCCTAACCAGCTCTCGGGGCCGCTCCGTCAACTCCCCCGAAACAACGTCATCGCGCCAGGCAAATGACCGAATCCCCTCCGCGGCGGCGCCCGGCCCGTCAGCGCAGGTCGAGCCGCATGACGACCCGGGGGTGCCCGGCGAGCACCGAGGTGGTGTCGGCGGCGTGGGTGAACCCGGCGCGTTCGAAGTTCCTGCGGATCCCGGCGTAGGCCATCGTGAGGTCGACCCGCGCGTCGCCGTTGTCGAGCGGGTACGCCTCGATCGCCGGCGCGCCCCGGTCACGGGCGAACGCGACGGCACCGGCGATCAGGGCGTGCGAGACGCCCTGCTTGCGGTGGCCGGGGCGGACGCGCAGGCACCACAGCGACCACACCGGCAGGTCGTCGACGTACGGGATCTTCCGGCTGCGGGCGAACGAGGTGTCCGTGCGTGGCGCCACGGCGGCCCAGCCGACCGGCTCGTCACCGTCGTAGGCGATCACCCCGGGCGGCGGGTCGGCGCGGCACAGCTCGGCGACGTACGCGCCCCGGGCGGGCCCGCGGAGTTCGTTGTTGAGCTTGGACGGGATCCGATAGCTCAGGCACCAGCAGACGTTCGCCCCCGGCGCCTTCGGACCGACCAGCGCGCGGACGTCCTCGTACACGGATGCCGGACGCACCTTGATGACCATGGCACCACGATGTCACGGCACCGGCAGGCGGGCGTGATACGGGCGAACTCGGCGCGGGGAACGGGCACGATTCCGGTCCGGCAGCGCTCCCGTCCTCCCTCTGAACACCGAGGATGAGAGCGCTCTCCCAGGCAGAAGCGGTCACAGAAAGCCCCCTCGCGGGCACGGTGTCCTCCCCGCCGAGCCGGTAGAAAGACATACGGCTGTCAGTTTCGAGTGGTTGCGGACGGCAGCACAGCCGCGCCGTCCCCCCGCTCGCCGCCACCGCGCTCGCGCGGCCCGGGTCGCCTACAGGTGCTGGAGACCTGGCAGCGCGAGGAAACGACGTCGGCGGCAGCGGACACGGCGTGCAGGGCGGTGACCGGGCGACGCCCGGTCACCGCCGCAGGCCGGGCTTGCCCGTTCCGGCCCGATCACCACCGTGGCAGCGCTACGCTCCGGGGCCCTCACACTGCCTCGGGGGGACCCATGCGCCGCTCCACGATCCTCATTCCCACCGGCGTTCTGGCCGTCGCCGGAGTCCTCACGGGGACCGTCCTCTGGCTCACCCCTCCCTCGTACGATTCTTCGTACGACGACCGCGTCCAGGACTGCGCCCACGCGCTCCGCGAGCGGAACGACGCGGGGGCCGAGGGGCGCCCGGAGGTCTGCGAGGGCGTGAAGCGGAAGGACTACGCCGCGCTGGTCGCCGATGTCGGACACGAACGTTCCTGACCCCGGCGGCGTCATAGCGGTATCCGTCGTCGAAAGGGCCGACATGACCGCCGCGCGTCCTGGTGTTCCCGTCCGCTTCGTGGCCTTCGCCGTGCTGGTCGTGGGGGTGGGGGGCACGACCGCCGCCTGTGGGGACGAGCCCGCCGCGCTCGTCGGGAAAGCGGGGCCCGCGGCTGCCGCGCCATCGGGCGGGGGTGACTGGGAGGAGCCGTCCTCGTACGCGTACACGCTCAGGTCCGGTGCGGGCGAGCGGGCGCTGATCGGGACGTTCCGCGTGACGGTGCGCGCCGGGAAGGTGAGCGAGGCGGTCGGCCTGGACGACAGCGGGCGCCGCGTCGTCAAGGAGCTGCCGGAGCAAGTGCCCACCATCGGCGAGCTGTTGGAGGAGGTCGAGCAGGCCAGGCGCGAGAAGGCGCACACGGCCGAGACCGAGTACGCGGCCGACGGGCATCCGGCGCGGATCACCCTGGACTGGGAGGAGGAGGCGATCGACGACGAGGCCCTGTACGTCATCAGCGCCTACGAGCCGCTCAGTGGCGCGACGCGGCCAAACGGGTGACGAACGGTCACCTTTGCGGCCGAGGAACGGTTACGGGTTGCGGCAGGGCGAGATGAGTGTCCGACCTCGACGCTCCGACGGCATGGCCGTCGCGTTCCGCAGGCCGCCACTGCCGGGAAGGAAGAACGATCGTGAAGATCGCCAAGGCCGCCTTCGGTGTCGTCGGCGTCGCGATGGCCCTCGGGGCCGTCACTCCCGCCGTCGCCGCCGAACCGCTGGGCGGAGGACAGCAGTTGCTGGACACCGCCGTCACCGGGAACAAGACCCCGCTCGACGCCGTCGACGTGAAGAAGGTCGTCGGCACCGTGGACGAGACCGCGGGGAAGCTGAAGAAGGCCGACGCCACCAGGGCCGCAGGCAAGGTCGGCGAGGTCGCGAAGGGCGCGGGCGCCCTCTAGCACCTCCCGTGCGTGACGACGCGGCGTCCCGGGAAACCGGGGCGCCGCGTCGTGCTGTGCTCACCCTCGACCGTCGCTGGGGGTGACCAGCGTCTTGTCACAACTCCCCGCTACAGGGCCACTGTTGAGCGTGCGGCGCCGCGCGGTGGCGGCGCGGAGACGAGAAAGGGCACGCGAGTGGATCCTGTGGTGGCCGGGGCAGTGGCGACGGTGCTCGTCAGTGTCGTCAGCGGTGTGGTGAAGACAGTCCGCCAGTGGCTCGACAGGGAGGTGGAGCTGGCGCGCATCACCCACGAGGCCCTGACCGAGCGGGTGCGCTGCACCGCTCCGTGGGCGTCGCTGCGGGAGTACCGCGACGGCCATCACGTACAGGTCGTCGCCGTGGCGCGGCAGACGGCCCGCCCCGGCCGTCCCTCGGCCCCGGTGATCGGGGGTGGCCGTCGTGGAGGAAGCCGCGAGCGCTGAGCTGAGTCCGCCACGGCCACTGGAGGCCGACGCGGTCGCGCTGCCCGGCCGGGAGCTGGCCGAGGAGCTGCACGAGACCGAGTACCCGGCCCTGGTGCGGTTCCTGCTGTTCCACGGGGCTTCCTGGAACGAGGCGCAGGACGCCGCGCAGGACGCGTTCACGCAGATGTGCGCGCCGGGCGTGGCCATCCGCCACCCCAAGGCCTGGCTGCGCACGGTGGCCTGGCGCTCGTGGGTGGCGCAGCACGTCAGCCTGGAGGACAGCTGCGCGGAGCCGCCGGAGCCGCGCGTGCTCGTGCGGTGGCAGACGCCCGCGCACGCGGCGGAGCTCGGTGAGGAGGCCCGGCACGTCACCGCCCTCCTGCTCGGCCTCCCCGCCAAGCAGCGGGCCGCGATGGCCTGGCACCTCGACGGGTTCACCACGCAGGAGAGCGCTCGCGCCATGGGGACGACCCAGGCCGCCGTCCGGCAGAACCTGGCGCGGGCCAGGGCCGCGCTGCGGGCGGGCCTCGGCCTGGAGGGCGTCGGCGTCGGCGACGTACACGAGGGGCAGCGATGAGCCACGACGGGGGCACGACGAACCGCGACGCGGGCACGACGAGCCACGGCCGGGCGTTCCCGAAGGGCCCCGGCCACGAGGGCACGCGCGAGGCCGACCGCGCGCTCGACGCCCTGCTGGCCGCCGCGCACCTCCGTGTCGGCATCGCCGTGCACGACCGGATCATGGGGCAGGGCGGCCCGCCCGAGCTCCGCGACCCCGACCTGGCCCTGGACCGGATGCTCGCCACCACGTACCGGCAGACCGAACTCGCCGTCACCACGCGGCTCGACCGGGAGAGCGCGGCCGCCGGGGAGCCGAGGGCGGCACAGGGGCCCGAGGCGCCCGCCGACAACGCGCTGCTGCGGCGGCCGGCGGCGGTGCGCCTCAAGTACCGTCTGGAGGCGCTGCGGATCGCCCATTCCTTCGGCCCCGTGGACCTTCTGGACTCCCTGCGGGCCGCGCTGCGCGAGGCGCGGTGCCTCGCGCAGCTCCTGGAGGCGGACACGGCGCCCGCCGGGGCGCACGAGTCCGTCCGCCGCCTGGCCGCGCGCCTCGCCCAGGTGCGGCTCCCGCCCGCGCCCCGGCGCCGCGCCTCGCCCGTGATCGGCAGGAGCTACCTGGCAGCCGTGGAGGACTTCCTCGCACCGGGAGCCGAACAGCTCGTCCGGGCGGTACGGGACGTACGGCTGCTGCTCGACGAGGAGCTCACGCCCTGCCTCACGGACGAGCCGGACGGGCCGGAGGAGCGGGACTGGCCGGAGGAGCGGGACGGGCCGGACGAACACGACAGGACGGGCGAGCACGCCGCCGTGCCCGGCTACCCCCTCGGCGCCGACGTCGTGGCGCAGGACCTCGTGGACGACCTGGCCGACGCCCATGACCAGGCCGTGACCCTCTGCCGCGCGATCAGCGACGTGGAACGGGCCAGCACGGACTTCGTCGGAGCCGACCTGCGGGACGCCAGGCTGGACGGCGTACAGCTGGAGGGCATCAAGTGGGACGCGGCCACCGCGTGGCCC
Organism: Streptomyces sp. YIM 121038; assembly: GCF_006088715.1. NCBI lineage: Bacteria > Bacillati > Actinomycetota > Actinomycetes > Kitasatosporales > Streptomycetaceae > Streptomyces > Streptomyces sp. YIM 121038. Next base: position 9,544,673 of record NZ_CP030771.1, on the reverse strand, counting down.
TCGGAGTGGGAGCCGCTGATCCGGCGGGCGTCGCTGCCGGTCGGCGGGGAGCGGGGCGTGCTGGTGGTCGCGGCGGAGCCGCACGACAGCGTGGTGTCCGCCGACGCCTAGCCCCGCCGCGGGGGCGCGGGGCCCGCGACGGCGCGGGCCCCCGCACCCGCGCCCGCACCGGCCACGACCCCGCCCATGACCTCCCTCCGCGTACCACCAAGTACCGGCCAAGGATCGGCAAAATCCGGACCGATAGGGTGGCATGAACACGAAGTCGCCCACCAGCACCAAGGGAGAGCTGTGTCCGCTTCACGTTTGAGCCGCACCCCGTTGCCCGGCATCGGAACGCGCTACGACCTCGCCACGCGTGAGCAGCGACGGCTGTCCGTCGTGGCGCACCGGGACGGCGGGCGCACGCTCAGCGCCTACCGGTCCGACGACCCGGACGCCTGCGCGCTGTCGCTCCGGCTCACCTCGGGCGAGGCGGCGGCGCTCGGTGACGCGCTGCTGCCCGCGCCGCAGTGCTCCACGGTGCTGCACACCACCGACCTCGGCCTGGTCGCCGAGCGCGTCGAGATCGCGGGCAGCTCGCACTGGAACGGGCGGCTGCTCGGCGACACCCGGCTGCGCACCGAGACCGGCACGTCGGTCGTGGCGGTGCTGCGCCGGGCGGAGGCCATTCCGTCGCCCGCGCCGGACTTCCGGCTCGCGGGCGGGGACACGCTCATCGTGATCGGCACCCGCGAAGGCGTGGAGAGCGCCGCGACGATACTCGGCAGGGAGTGAGCGCGTGCATTCTGCTGTCCTACTGATCGAGTTCGGCGCCATCATCCTCGCGCTCGGCCTGCTCGGGCGGGTCGCCGGGCGGTTCCAGTTCTCCCCCATCCCGCTGTACCTCCTCGCCGGGCTCGCGTTCGGCACCGGCGGCGTGCTGCCGCTCGGCGCCAGCGAGGAGTTCGTCGCCATCGGCGCCGAGATCGGCGTCATCCTGCTGCTCCTCATGCTCGGCCTGGAGTACACGGCCAGTGATCTGGTCAGCAATCTCAAGACGCAGTACCCGGCCGGGATCGTCGACTGCGCGCTCAACGCGGTGCCGGGGGCGGCCGCCGCCCTCCTGATGGGGTGGGGTCCGGTCGCCGCGGTCGTCCTCGCCGGAGTCACCTGGATCTCGTCCTCCGGCGTCATCGCCAAGGTGCTCGGCGACCTGGGGCGGCTCGGCAACCGGGAGACCCCGGTGATCCTGAGCATCCTGGTCCTCGAAGACCTCGCCATGGCCGTCTATCTGCCCATCATCACGGCCCTGCTCGCCGGGGTCGGCTGGGCCGCGGGCAGCCTCACCCTCGCGATCGCCCTCGGCGCGGCGGGCGCCGTGCTCTTCGTCGCGGTGCGCTACGGCCGGCTCATCTCGCGGTTCGTCTCCAGCGACGACCCGGAGAAGCTGCTCCTGGTCGTCCTCGGTCTGACCATCCTCGTCGCGGGCATCGCCCAGCAGTTGCAGGTGTCCGCCGCCGTCGGCGCGTTCCTCGTCGGCATCGCGCTGTCGGGCGAGGCCGCCGAGGGCGCGCACACCCTCCTCGCGCCGCTGCGCGACCTGTTCGCCGCCGTGTTCTTCGTCTTCTTCGGCCTGCACACCGATCCGGCGAGCATCCCTCCGGTGCTCCTTCCCGCCCTCGCGCTCGCCGTCGTCACCGCCTGTACGAAGATCGCCACCGGGTACTGGGCCGCGCGGCGCGCCGGCATCTCCGTCAAGGGGCGCTGGCGGGCGGGCGGCGCGCTCGTGGCCCGCGGCGAGTTCTCCATCGTGATCGCCGGGCTCGCGGTCTCCGCGGGCATCGAGCCGTCACTCGGCCCGCTGGCCACGGCGTACGTCCTGATCCTGGTGGTGGCCGGGCCGCTCACCGCTCGCTTCGTGGAGCCCATCGCCGCCTTCGCGGGCGGCCTGTCCCGGCGCCGGGACGACCAGGTGCGGGAGCGGGAGTGCGCCCCCGCGGAGCGCTCCCCCGCCGAACGGCCCGACGAGCGCGCCCCGGTGGCCGAGCCGCGCGCCTCCGAGGTCATCGACGTGGACTGAGCGCCGCTCGACCGTAAGGCCGCCGGGGCCGGGGCGTGGCGGCACGCCCCGGCCCCGGCGGCCGTCCCTGCGCGCCGACGCCCCCGCGCACCGCCTCCGGCGTGCCGCTCCGGCGCACTCGGCCCCCTCCCCGCCCAGGTCGCGGCGGCTGCGCGGGGCGCTTAGCGTGTGACGGGGGTGTCTTTCGAGGTGGGGGGTCTGGAGGCCACCATGGACCACACGCCCGGCCCCGAGCCCGCGCCGCGGGACACCCCGGACCCGATACCCCACGGGGCGGAACCGATCGCCCATACGGCGGACCCGACGCCCCAGTCGGCCGTCCCGCCCCCGGCGCACACCGCGTACCACACGGGCGGCAAGCACGAGCACCGGTGGCTGATCCTCGCGGTCATCGCCATCGCGCAGCTCATGGTGGTCCTGGACGCGACGATCGTGAACATCGCGCTGCCGTCCGCCCAGCGCGACCTGGGCTTCACCGACGGCAACCGGCAGTGGATCGTCACCGCCTACGCCCTCGCCTTCGGCAGCCTGCTGCTGCTCGGCGGGCGCATCGCGGACCTGGTGGGCCGCAAGGCCGTGTTCATCGCGGGGCTCGCCGGGTTCGCGCTCGCCTCCGCGCTCGGCGGCGCCGCGACCAGCTTCACCATGCTGGTGCTCGCCCGCGCCCTGCAGGGCGTGTTCGGCGCGCTGCTCGCGCCCGCCGCGCTCTCGCTGCTCACCACCACGTTCACGGACCCGCGCGAACGCGCCAAGGCCTTCGGCATCTACGGCGCCGTCGCCGGGTCGGGCGCGGCGGTGGGCCTGCTGCTCGGCGGCGTCCTGACGGAGTACCTGGACTGGCGCTGGTGCCTGTACGTGAACCTGGCCTTCGCCGCGGTCGCCATCGTCGGCGGCGCCCGGCTGCTGCACCCGGGGGCGCCGCCGGACCGGCCGAAGCTGGACGTGCCCGGCACGCTGCTGGTCTCCGCGGGCCTGTTCTGCATCGTGTACGGCTTCTCCAACGCCGAGACGCACTCCTGGGGCGACTGGATGACGTGGGGCTTCCTCGCCATCGGTGTCGTACTGGTCGCCGCGTTCGCCTGGTGGCAGACGCGGGCCGCGCATCCCCTGCTGCCGCTGCGGGTGGTGCTCGACCGGGACCGCGGCGCCTCCTTCCTCGCCATGTTCATCTCCGGCGCGGGCATGTTCGGCGTGTTCCTGTTCCTCACGTACTACATGCAGCAGATCCTCGGCTACACCCCGATCAAGACCGGTCTCGCGTTCCTGCCGATGGTCGCGGTGATGGTCGTGGTGTCCGTCCTCACGACCAACGTCTTCGTGCCGCGGTTCGGCGCCAAGCCCATCGTGCCGCTCGGCATGGGCCTTTCGGCGGCGAGCATGGTCTGGCTGACGGCGCTCGACACGACCAGTGGCTACGGGGCGCACGTGCTGCCGCCGCTCCTGGTCATGGGCCTCGGCCTCGGGCTCATCTTCGCCCCGGCGATGAGCATGGCCACCTCCGGCGTCGCCGCGCACGACGCGGGCGTGGCCTCCGCGATGGTCAACACCACCCAGCAGGTGGGCGGTTCCATCGGCACCGCGCTGCTCAACACCCTCGCCACCAGCGCCGCGACCAATTACCTGACCGGCAGGAAGCCGACGCCCGCCGTGCAGGCCCAGGCGCAGATGCACAGCTACGAGACCGCGTACTGGTGGTCGGCCCTCTTCTTCGCGATCGGACTGGTCGTTACGTTCGTCCTGTACCGCAGGGGCCGTCCCGCGGGCGGGCACCTGAGCGAAGGCGCGGTCCACATGTGAGCGGGCCCGCATGAGCAGGGAGAAGGGTGAGCGATGACAGCGGACTCCGCCCCCGAGCCCGCCTCCCCCGGCCCCTCTGCGGGACCACCTCCCCGGGGGCCGTCCGCGGACGACGACGCCGGTGTGGCCCTGGCCTCGCCGCGCGGCCGCTGGGTCCTCGCGTGCGCGGTGCTGGCCTCCGGGATGGCGATGCTGGACGGCACGGTCGTCAACGTCGCCCTGCCGACCCTCGGCCGCGACCTGGACGCGTCGATCTCCGGCCTCCAGTGGGTGGTCAACGCCTACATGCTGACGCTGTCCGCGCTGCTGCTCCTCGGCGGCGCGCTCGGTGACCGCATCGGGCGCCGGCGCACGCTCGTCATCGGCGTGGTGTGGTTCGCGCTGGCCTCCGCGCTGTGCGGGCTCGCCCAGGACGCGGGCACGCTGATCGCCGCGCGCGCCCTGCAAGGCGTGGGCGGCGCCCTGCTCACTCCCGGCTCCCTGGCCCTGGTGCGGTCCTCGTTCCGGCCCGGCGACCAGGCCAAGGCGGTGGGTGCCTGGTCGGGGCTCGGCGGCGTCGCGGGGGCGGTGGGGCCCTTCCTCGGCGGCTGGCTGATCGACGGGCCGGGCTGGCGCTGGATCTTCCTCATCAACATCCCGCTGGCCGCCGTGGTCCTCCTGGCGGCCCGGCACGTGCCGGAGAGCCGCGACGAGCACACCGCCACCCAGCGGTTCGACGTGCCGGGCGCCGTACTCGCGGCGCTGTTCCTGGCGGGCGTGAGCTTCGCGCTGATCGGCGCGTCCGGCGACGCGTCGGTCGCCGCCGCCGTCCTGCCGGGGATCGGCGGCCTGCTCGCGGGCGCCGCCTTCCTCGCCGTCGAGCACCGGCGCCGCGACCCGATGCTGCCGCTCGGCCTGTTCCGCTCCCGCCTGTTCTCGGCGGCGAACGTCATGACGCTGTGCCTGTACGCCGCCATCGGCGGCATCCTGTTCCTGCTGCCCGTCCAACTGCAGACGACGCTCGGCTACGACGCGTTGCGGGCGGGCACGGCGACGCTGCCCATCACCGTCCTGATGCTGCTCCTGTCGGCGTCGGCGGGCGACCTGGCCCGCCGCGTCGGACCGCGTCTGCCCCTCACCCTGGGCCCGCTCGTCGCGGCCGCCGGGGTCCTGCTGATGCTGCGGATCGGCCCCCACTCCTCGTACGCCACCGACGTGCTGCCCGCGGTCGTCGTCCTCGGCGTGGGCATGAGCGTGTTCGTGGCACCCCTGACGGCGACGGTCCTCGCCTCGGTGGACGCCTCCCGGGCCGGGCTCGCCAGCGGCGTCAACAACACGGCCGCGCGCATCGCCCAACTCCTCGTGGTCGCGGCCCTGCCGCTCGCCGTGGGCCTGAGCGGCACGGCGTACGCGGATCCCGACGCGCTGGACACGGCCTTCGGCAAAGCGGCGTGGGGCTGCGCGGGCCTGTTCGTCCTCGCGGCGCTCGCGGCGGTGGCCTTCGTCCGGCCGCGCCCCGCGGACTGGCACGCCGAGGCGGGCAACGAACCGCACTGCAAGGCCAATGTCGCGGTGTCGGCGCCGCCGTTGGAGCCGGGCGTGTGCGGCGGCGAGGGCGACGAGCGCGGCCCGCGGCCCACGTGAGAGGGGCGGACGGCGCGGGCCCGCGTACGCGGTCCCTGTGCGGATCCCCTACGCGGGCCCGTGTACGGGATCCGGACAGAGACCACGCGGGGCGGAGAGGTCCTGGCGTTCCTCGACAGCGGCCGGGGGGGCTCCGCGGGGCTTCCCTTACGACGACGGGGCCGGGCCACCGGCCCCCTTGGGGCTGCCGCGGTCCGAGGCCCCACGGCCCCCGGACCTGTCCGCCACCTGGATGGTTCTTCGGCGCGGGGTCCCGGCTCCCGGAGCGGCCGGGTCCGCGGCCCGGCGCCGCGAGAGCGGACGGCTCACGTCCGTCAATCGCCAGGTGCCGTAGCCCAGTTAGATGACGCGCCGGTGCCGGGGGCGTGACCGCGAGGGCCTATCGTGTACGTCATGTCCGCTCCCGAGCTGATCCGCATCGTCTCCCGCTCCTCCCCCATGGCCCTGGCCCAGGTCGAGCGCGTACGCACCGAACTCGCCGCCCTGCACCCCGGAGTCCGCACCGAGGTCCTGCCCGTGACGACCTCCGGGGACCGCTGGATGGGCGACCTGGCGCAGCTCGGCGGGAAGGGCGCGTTCACCAAGGAGGTCGACGCGGCACTCCTCGCCGGTGAGGCCGACCTCGCCGTGCACTGCGTGAAGGACGTGCCCGCGGACCGGCCGCTGCCACAGGGCACGACGTTCGCCGCGTTCCTCAAGCGGGACGACATCCGCGACGCGCTCATCCACCCCGACGGGCTCACGCTCGACCAGCTGCCGCAGGGCAGCCGCATCGGCACGTCGTCGGTGCGCCGCGTCGCCCAGCTCGCCGCGTCCCACCCGCATCTGACGTGCGTACCGATGCGCGGCAACGCGGGCCGCAGGCTGCAGAAGCTCGCGGCGGGCGAGGCCGACGCCCTGATGCTCGCCGTGTCCGGCCTGGAGCGGCTCGACTCGATGCACCTGGCGTCCGAGGTGCTGTCCGTGGAGACGATGTGCCCGCCGATCGGCGCCGGGATCCTCGCACTCCAGTGCCGCGAGGACGACGTCGCCACCATCGACCTGGTGAGCGGGCTCGGGGACCGTGACGCCTGGCGCGAGGCCACGGCCGAGCGGATGTTCCTGCACGTGCTCCAGGGGCACTGCAACTCGCCGATCGCCGGGTACGCCCGCTGCGACGCGGGGGGCGATCTGTCGCTGCGCGCACGGGTCTTCACGCCCGACGGCAAGCGGGTCCTCAACGCCCACGAGTGGGCGGGCCCCCTCGACCCCGCGACGCTCGGCACCTCGGTGGCCGTGACCCTGCTGCGGCAGGGGGCGCGGGAGCTGATCGACTCGATCGAGCACTGAGCCGCCGCCGGGCGCCCGCCTCAGCCCGTCGTCCAGGGCCGGAGCTTCTCGGGGTTGCGCACCGACCAGAAGCGCCTGATCCGGTCGCCCGCGAAGTCGAACGCCACTACCGAGGCGACAGCGCCTTCGTGCTCGATCACCAGGCCGGGCTCGCCGTTGACCGTCCGCTCCAGGATCGTCAGGTCCGGCACCCGGTTGATGATCATGACGAGCTGATGCGCGACGTGCTCGCTCCCCACGGTGAGCGGCACCGCGCTGACCAGGCCTCCGCCGTCGGCGACGCCCACGGCGTCGGGGTCGAGGAGCCCGATGAGGGCGCTGATGTCCTTGGCCTCCCACGCCTCCTTGAAGCTCCTGACCAACGCGGCGCGTTGTGCGGCCGGGGTCGGCGCGGGCGCGTCCGAGGCACGTATGCGGCGACGGGCCGACGAGGCCAGCTGGCGGCACGCCGCCGGTGTCCTGCCGACGATCTCGGAAACCTCGGCGAAGGAGTAGCGGAAGACGTCGTGCAGGATGAACGCCACCCGCTCGGCCGGAGTCATCGACTCCAGGACCACGAGGAACGCCATGTTCACCGACTCGTCGAGAGTGACCCGGTCGGCCGGATCGGCCGCCCTGCCGCCTGACCGCGCGTCGGCCCACTCCCTGTGGTCCGGCACCGGCTCCGGAAGCCACTGGCCCACATAGCTCTCGCGCCGGGCCCGCGCCGAGCCGAGCAGATCGAGGCAGACGCGGCTCGCGACCCTCGTCAGCCAGCCCCCGGGCGACACGATCTCGTCCCGCTGCTGCCGGGACATCGCGTACCAGCGGGCGTACGTCTCCTGTACGACGTCCTCGGCGTCGGCGAGGGAGCCGAGCAACCGGTACGCGACATTGATCAGCTGACGCCGCTCACTCATGATCGCGCTCAAGCCCGGGTCGAGCCTGTCGTCCTGGGACTCGTACGAGGTCGTCGTGGTGTCGCTGCTCCCGAGGCTCTCGCTGCTCGGGATGCACTCGCCGCTCGGGGTGCCCTCACTGCTCGGGGTGCTCATGGTGTCGCTGCTCCTCTGGCCGTCTCCGCCGTCATCCAGTCGACGCGGTCATCCATACGCCGCGGTCGTCCATACACCGCGGTCACCCATACGACGAAACAGCACGCCGAAATGTGAGATCGGCGCGGGGCCTCACATCTCCAGGGGCTGCCTCGTCGGAGGTGTGGAGCGAGCACGGCTCGTACCCGTGGGGCGCATTCGGTCCCGTGAACAGCGGCTCATCGACTCGGCGCGGCCCTACCTCAGCCGCGCCTACCTAGGAGATCACCATGGAACCCCGTCTCAACTTCCTCACCAACCCGGTCTCGGGCAACGCCCTCAAGCACCTCTCCGCGGCGGGCAGGGCACTCACGCAGTCCGCGCTGCCCGCCGCGACCCGGGAGTTGGTGGCGCTGCGCGCCAGCCAGATCAACGGCTGCGGCTTCTGCGCCGACATCCACACCAAGGAGGCCGCGCATGCCGGGGAGACCCCCACGCGCCTCAACCTGCTCGCGACCTGGCGGGATGCCTCGGTGTACACCGAGGCCGAGCGCGCCGCCCTGGAACTCGCGGAGCAGGGCACCCGCATCGCCGACGCCGCGGGCGGGGTCACCGACGAGGCCTGGGCCAACGCGGCCAAGCACTACGACGAGGACCAACTGGCCGCGCTGGTGGCGGAGATAGCCCTCATCAACGCCTTCAACCGCCTGAACGTCATCACCGCGAACCCCGGGGGCGACTACCAGGTCGGCCAGTTCGGCTGAGGCGGCCCGGGCGGGCGCGGGTCCGCGGCTGACGCCGGGGCCCCGCGTCCGCCCGGCCCCGGCGTCAGCGGATCGGCCGGAACGAGTAGTAGTGGTGGGACGGGTCGTTCCAGGAGAAGCCCGGGTCGACCAGTGCGGTCGCGCTGCCCGAGCAGTTGCTGGTGGGCCACAGGTGGACCCTGCGGTTGGTCTTGTTGGTCCCGCGGACGGCTCCGGCCGAGGACGTGTTGTAGCAGCGGCCGACCTCCGGGTCGAACTCGATGGTGCGCAGGCCGTTGCTGTCGTAGTACTCGAAGTAGCAGCTTCCGCCGCCGGGCGGCGGGCAGGCGGGTTCTCGGGCCTCGGCCGCCGCTTTCGACCCGGCCGCGCCGCCCGTCTGCGCGATGCCGGTGAGACCCAGCGCGAGGACGCAGGTCAGGGCGATGCGCAGGGTGGTCTTGGGGTACGTCATGGTTCGGCTCCTCGTGTCGCGAGCACGGTGTCCCGAGCACGCTCAGGTGCTCGCCGGTACTCGTCCGGACACCTCCGGATCGTGCGGTCCACGCCGTACGCCCGTCCATCACCCACACGAGCGGGAGCGGCGCACAGGGGGCTCGTTGGCCGGATCGTGCGGGTGTGGCGGCGGGGCCGGGGGGTGCGGTCGTCGTGGTGGTGGCCGTGGCTGCCGACGCTGTGGTCAGCGCCGCCGGGACCGGCGACCGCTTCGGCGCCACCGTGGTCGGCGCCGCCGTGGCCGGTCTCTGGGGGAAAACCCCCAGGTCAGTCGGAGGAAATCACCGTTCCTGCGGTGTTGGTGGGCGGCCTAGCGTGAGGGGTGTTGACCACGCCGGGCGCAGGCCGGGCTTGCCGCAGGAGTTGTGATGATCGAGGTCCAAGGACTCACCAAACGGTACGGGCCCACCACCGCCGTGGACGCCTTGAGCTTCGAGGTGCGCCCCGGAGCCGTGACGGGCTTCCTCGGGCCGAACGGCTCGGGCAAGTCGACCACGATGCGCATGATCATGGGCCTGGACAAACCCGACACGGGGTGGGCCCGGATCGCCGGACGTCCGTACGGCGAGCTGAGCTGGCCCCTGCGCGAAGTAGGGGCGCTTCTCGAAGCCCGCACGTTCCACCCGGGCCGCAGCGCGCGGGCGCATGTGGCGGCGCTCGCCGCGGGTGGTGGCATCGCGCGGGCGCGGGTGGACGAAGTGCTGGGCGTCGTCGGCCTGAGCGACGTCGCCGGGCGGCGTGCGGGGACGTTCTCGCTGGGCATGGCCCAGCGGCTGGGGGTCGCGGCCGCGTTGCTCGGCGATCCCCAGGTGCTCCTCTTCGACGAGCCGGTGAACGGCCTCGATCCGGAAGGTGTGCGCTGGATCCGGGAGTTGATGCGCTCCCTGGCCGCCGATGGCCGCACCGTCCTGTTGTCGAGCCACCTCATCAGCGAGATGGCACTCACCGCCGACCACCTGGTGGTGATCGGGCAGGGGCGGCTCCTCGCCGACACCTCGGTGCGGGAGCTCACCGCGCACGGCCGCTCCCTCGAAGAGGCGTTCTTCGCGTTGACCAGCGGCTCCGCCGAGTACCGCGGTGTCACCACCCCACCGCTCCCCAGCACCACCCAGCGGTGCCGCGGTGTCACCAAGCCCAGCGACACCGAGAGGAACCCGCGATGACCACCCTCATCACCACCGCGCACGCCTCCCCCGGGTACGGCTTCCGGCAGGCCGCCCGCATGGAGTGGGTCAAGCTGCGGACCCTCCGCTCGACGTTCTACGCGCTGCTGCTCACCGTGGTCGGCATGGTCGCGATCGGCGTGGTCACCATGGCCAACACCAAGGCGCCGTCGCCGGACAAGGCAGCCGCGTTCGACCCGACGAACAATGTCCTCGCGGGTGTCGCCCTGGGCCAGTTGCTCATCGGCATCCTCGGCGTCCTCATCATCACCGGCGAGTACTCCTCCGGGTCCATACGCTCCACGCTCGCCGCGATCCCGGACCGTCGGCTGCTGCTGACCGCCAAGGCGTCCGTGTTCGGCGGAATGGTGCTCCTGGTGGGCGAGGCCGTCGCGTTCCTGACGTTCTTCGCGGGACGTGCCGCGCTCGCCCAGGGGGTGCCGAGGCCGGGCATCGGAGACTCCGGCGTGCTGCGGGCCGTGCTGATGTCCGGCGCCTATCTGGCGATGATCGGCCTGATGGGCGTGGGAATCGGCGCGATCACCCGACACACCGCGAGCGCCATCGCCTCGCTCGTCGGCGTCACGTTCGTCCTGCCCGCGCTCATCGGCGGCATATCGGGCCCCACCGTCGCCAAGTACTTTCCGACCATGATCGCCGGTAACTCCCTCGCGGTCGCCAAGCCCGTCTCCGACATGCTCGCGCCGTGGACCGGGTTCACCGTTCTGTGTCTGTACACGGCCGTCGTCCTCGGTGTGGGTGCGCGGCTGCTGGCCCGACGCGACGCCTGACAGGGAAAATGATCACTATGCACGACTCCTGCAAGACCCCTTCGCGCTCACCCTCCCCCACCGCCCCGGCACGGTCCTTCCTCCTCATGGTGCTGCGGGCACCGCTGACCCGGCGCGCCGGGAGAGAAGTGGCGTACTGCCTGCTCGCCTTTCCGCTGGGTCTGGTGGGCGGTGTGGTCCTGACGGTGCTGCTCGCCCTGGGCGCGGGCCTGACGGTGTCACTGCTGGGCGCGGTCGTCGGCGTCCTGATCCTCGTCACGGGGGTGCGGCTGGCACGGGCCTTCGGCGGCGTGCACCGACGCATGGCCTCCGCGTTCCTCGGCGAGCGACTGCCGGCACTGGAGCCGCCGCATGCGGGCACGGGGCTCTTCGGACGGCTCGACGCGGGGCTGCGGGACGGCGCGGGCTGGCGGGCCGTGTCCTACGTCCTGGTGAAACTGCCGGTGAGCGCGCTCGGGATGTACGCGGTGCTGTGGTGGCTGACCGGTCTGGTCAATGTCACGGCTCCGCTGCGGTGGGCGGTCCTCGGACAGCAGCCGGGCCCCGGTGACGACGGCATGCCCGTCCTCACGCCCGTTCCGGCCGGTGGGCTCGCGGTGGACACCTTCGCCGGGACGTTCGGGGCCCTCGCGCTCGGCGTGGTGCTGCTGTTGCTCGCGCCCTGGCCGACACGTCTGGTGGTGGGGGCGGACCGCTGGCTGCTGCACGCCCTGCTGGGCACCAGTCAACTCGCCGACCGGGTACGTGACCTGGAGGAAACCCGTGCCCTCGCGGTCGACGACTCGGTGGCGCTGCTGCGCCGCGTGGAGCGCGACCTGCACGATGGGGCACAGGTCCGGCTCGTCGCGGTGGCCATGAGCCTCGACATGATCAAGGAGCGGCTCGGCCCACCGGGCACGGAGCACAGAACCGCTCTCACCGGCGACGGCGACTCCATCGACCTGGTCCGCGTACGGCAACTCGTGGACGGGGCCCATCGCAACGCCACGGAGGCGCTCACCGAGCTGCGCGACCTCGCCCGGGGGCTGCACCCGCCTGCGCTCGACGACGGCCTGCCGGACGCGCTCGCCACGCTCGCCGCCCGCAGCAGCATCCCCGTCGAGCTGACCACCGATGTGCCCCGGCGTCCCACCCCCGCCATCGAGACCATCGCGTACTTCTGCGCGGCCGAGCTGCTCACCAATGTGATCAAGCACAGCGGCGCCACACAGGCGATCCTCACGGTGGACGAGTGCCACGACGGGATGTTGCGGCTCCAAGTCGTCGACGACGGCCGGGGCGGTGCGACGATCGGCGCGGGCAGCGGGCTCACCGGACTCGTCCAGCGGGTACGGCCCGTCGACGGCCGACTGCTGGTCCACAGCCCCGAGGGCGGACCGACGACAGCCGTCGTCGAGCTGCCGATGCACGCGTGAGAGCATGCCGCCATGCGTGTAGTGATCGCCGAGGACGCCGCTGTGCTGCGGGAATTGCTGGCCCAGATGCTCATGGAGCGGGGCCATGAGGTGTGTGCCACCGTCGGTGACGCGGACGCGCTGCGCGGGGCGGTGGCCGAGCACCAACCGGACGTCACCGTCGTCGACATCCGGATGCCGCCGTCGCACACCGACGAGGGCCTGCGGGCCGCCATCGACATCCGCCGCACCCACCCGGGCACCGGGGTGCTGCTCTTCTCCCAGTACGTGGAGACGAAGTACGCCACACGGCTGCTCGCGGACGGCTCGGCGGGTGTGGGCTATCTGCTCAAGGACCGGGTGGCCAACGTCGCGGAGTTCACCGACGCCCTGGAGCGCGTGGCGGCGGGCGGCACCGCCCTGGACCCGGAGGTCGTCACCCAGCTCGCCGGGGCGAGCCACCGGGCGGCGGAGCTGGCGTCGTTGACCGAGCGGGAGCGGGAGGTCCTGAAGCTGATGGCGGAGGGCCGTTCGAACGCGGCGATCGCGCAGGCCCTCGTGGTGTCGGCGGGCACGGTGGAGAAGCATGTGGCGTCGGTCTTCGACAAGCTGGGGCTGCCCCCGTCACACGACCACAACCGTCGGGTGCTCGCGGTGATCCGCCATCTGCGGGCTTGACGGACCCTCAGCTTCGACGGGTCGGCCCCTGGCGGGCAGGTCAGTCGGAGGTGTAGAAGCCGGGTGCGTCCGTCGTGGCTGAGCCGTGCAGGGCTAGCTTCGAGCGTTCCATGAGGTAGCAGACGACGGGGCGGCCCAGGCTCCAAGACGTGCGGCTGACGGTGCCGGTGGTCCAGCTCAGCTCGTCCGTGCCGAGGTAGGCGGCGGTGAAGGCCGTGAAGCGCCGTGCGCACCACTGTCGCGCCTGGGCCTGGGCGAGGGCGTCCCCGGGGTAGGTGTCGGCTCGGTAGCGCGGGGCGGTGGCGAAGAGCTCGAAGTGGTGGGCTTCGTCGCAGTCGACGCGCAGCGCGGTGGAGCGGGCCTCGCGTCCGGCCACGCAGTCACCCACTTCGAGATCGGCCCAGCTGACCGGCGTACCGGAGGGGGTGACGAAGGGCCAGGGGCTGTCGGTGGCGGTGCCTGTCCCTGTGCCGGGATCCGTTTCCGTGCCCGGGTCCGTCTCCGTGCCGGGCGTGGTGTCGGTGTCGGAGGGGGTGTCGGTGTCCGCAGGTGTGTCGGTGTCCGACGAGGTGTCTCCTCCCCCTGCCGCCGCTGTGGTCGTGTCCGTGTCGGTGGGGGTGTGCGGCCCATGGGTGCGGTCGGGGAACGGGCCCACGCCCCATGCGGGCAGCCAGTCGTTCGGCAGGGCCTCGCGGCTGAGTGCGGCGGCCGCCGACGTGCCCAGAGCGAGCACCGCCACCAGCACGAGGGCGCCACGCCGCACGCGACGGCGGCGCGGGGTGGCGGAGCGGGCGCGGCCCGGTCCGTCCGCATGTCGTCCGGTGGGCGCGTCCGGCTCGGGGACCCAGGAGTACGGGATCTGGAACTCGCCCGGGTCCCGCGCGTAGGGGTCCCCCTGATGTCCCTGGCGCGGCGTGGCCATAGCCCGAGGGTGCCAGGTGGATGTCCCGCTGAGTACAACTCCGTGCGAATTCAGGGAAATTGACACATCCTGTTGCCCAACGGGGGCGTTTCGCGGGACATTGCCCTGAGCGCCGACCGCGGCGGGTTGGTCACGGTTCCCGGGGGCCTGCGGCACCACGCGCGGGGCGGCGCAGGGGGGAGGTCCGCTGTCATGGGCGCCAGCACGGACATGTACGCCCAGTGGGCGGTCGGCATGCTCGAGGCCCTGGAGCGCGCTCCGGCGCACGAGAGGGACGAGGGCGCCCTGGCCTCCCGGCGGGCGGAGTTCCGCTCGGGCGTCGCCCATCTGCTGGGCGAGGCGCGCGATCCGCTGTCGATCGGGATCGTCGGCGAGTTCAGCGCGGGCAAGTCGCTGCTGATCGAGGCGCTGCTCGGGATGCCGGGCCTCCTGTCGGTGAGCCACGTGCCGACCACGGGCAACGTGACGGCCATCCGCATCGACCAGTCCGGCGACGACGAGCCGGGGCCGACCCTCCAGGAACGCTCGGTCGTCTACTGCACGGCGCCCGAGACGGCCGAGCTGATGGCGCATCTGCACCGCAGGATCGGGGAGTTGGCAGGCCTGGAAGGGCTTGGTGAGCGGGAGCTCGACGCGCTACGCGCGGCGCGCCCGGGATCCGAGGGGTGGCAGCCGCTGGTCGACTGGTGCCATCGCCACGGCCGTTTCGCGCAAGGCTCCAAGATGGCCGCGGTGGCCGCGGAGACCCTGCGCCTGCACGACGCGTACGAAGAGGGCGCGCCGCTGCTCGGGCGACGCTACGACCTCACCGACGCGCAGGCCAAGCGGGCCATGTCCCTTCCCGACGCGCCGGCGGACCCGGGCGGCGGCTGGGACCGGCGCGACGCGGTGGCGCCGGGCGGCCGGATCCCGGACGACGTGCTCGCCGCGTGCGTGCCGCTGATCAGGAAGATCGAGCTGCGGGTGCGGGTGCCGCGGGCCGTGTGGGACCTGGCGGACGTGGGCGCCCTCACGCTCCTCGACTTCCCCGGTCTGAACAGCCAGATGTCGGGTGAGCGGGACCGGTTCCTGAGCCGCCGCGAGCTGCGGGACATCCACACCGTGCTGGTCCTGATGAACGCCCAGCGCGGACCCGTGGGCAGTGAGCAGGACTTCTTCGACATGCTGCGCGAGCCCACGGCGGACGGGCGCGAGCGCAGGTCGGACGAGGAGCTGCGCGAGAGCATCCTGGTCGCGGGCGGGCGCTTCGACCAGCTGCCCGTCGACGACCCGGCCGGGCTGCGGGCCGCGCTCCTGGACTCGCCCGAGCGGCTGACGGAGCGACGGCTGCGCGGCCAGCCGGACACCGCGATGCTCGACACCATCGTCGAGGCCGCGCAGTCGCTGCTGCCCGCCGGGCAGCACAAGCAGCTCATCCTGGTCTCGCCCATGGTGGGCCTCGCCGCGCTGCGCGCCTCCGGCGCCCTCGGCGGCGAGGGGGCGGGCGGGGCGCGCGCCCGCGTGCGCGAGGCCGACGGCGGCGCCGGGCAGCCGGCGCTGACCGGTCTGTGGGCGCGCGTCGCCGACCGGCTCGAGGCCGATGCCCCGGGCAGCCGGCTGATCCGGGCGTTGCGGGAGTACGCCCACGACGGCGGGCTGCGGCTGCTCCGCGGTGAACTCACCGGGCACGCCCGGGAGCACGGCGGCACCCTCAAGGCCGGCGCCGTGCGCCGCCGGGCCACAGCGGTGGACCGGGCCCGGCTCGCGCTGATCACCGCGGAGCGCTCGGCGCACCCGGAGGTGGAGTACCCGCCCGCGTACCAGGAGATCCAGCGGACCCTGCACGCCACCCGGCAGGCGCTGGCCGCGCTGCGCGAGGTGCTGGTCCTGGAGCGGGCCACCGACGGGGCGCGCGGGGACGACGCGCTGCGCCGGTACCTGGTCGACGAGGCCGCCATGGCGGTCGCCGCGTGGCCGCAGTGGAAGGAGCTGTTCGCCGCGGTGGACCGGGAGCGGCACCTGGTCGTGGTCCCGCACGCCACCGAGGGCGACGCGGACTTCGCCCAGCACATCCAGGACGAGCTGGCGCTCCTCGGGCTCTTCACCCAGGAGCCCGCCGCGGAGAGCGATCCGGCGCCGGGCATTCCGGATGGTCCCGAGGAGCTTCTGGTGGCGTTCCGGGGGTCCCACGAGGCGCTCCTGGCCCTCGTCCACGACCGGATCCGGGCCGCGTACGAGGAGCGGCTCGACGAGCACGCCGGGGTGCTGGAGGACCTGCGCCGCGGCTGGATCGAGATCACCGCCGAAGAGCAGCGGCGCGGGGGACTGGCGCCGCCGCGCCGGGACCGGCTCGGCGCGCTCATCGCGACGACCAACCCGGAGTGGTACCGCGCCGAGCTGCGGCAGACGGTGCCTCCGCAGCCTGATCCGGCGGATGTCGACGCGGGCTTCCCGCTGCGCCTCGACCGCTGCTTCCCGTGGCATCCGGACCAGCCCGAGGACCGCGACCCGCTGGAGCGCCACGTCGCGCACGTCGTCCGGATGCGGCGTGAGCTGGTGGCCGCGCTCGTGGATCTGGTGCACGGACATCTGGCGGCGCACCAGGCGGAGTTCGCGCGGCAGGCGGGCAAGGCCCTGGCGCAGGGCGAGCGGTTCGTGAACGCCACGGACACGCCCGAGCTGCTCCTGTCCGGGCTGCGGGCCGACGGCGCGGCCCGGGGCGCCACGCCCCTCGACCTGGCCGGGCGCCTGGAAGCGATGCCCCTGCCTCGGCCGTCGCCGCACTCCGGGGCGCCCCAGGGCGCGCGAGTGTCCACCGTCAAGAGCCCCGCCACACCGCCCGACGCCCCGCGCGAGGCCTGATCCACGGAGACGCCATGGGACTGCACGCCCGTTTCGTAGCCTCGGGGCCGTCGTGTGTGGCGGACGCCCACGGCGGCGGATTCACCCTGCTCGGCCCGCTGTCGGCCGTCCAGCTGCCCGATGTGGAGCTGCGGCCGACCGGCGGCGGTGTCGTCGTCAGCAAGGCCGAGGTGCTGCGCACGGACCCCGGTCTCCCGGCGCTGGACGCCGCCGCGCTCGACGGGGCGTTCCGCTCCGTGGAGGGCCAGGTCGTCCAGGCGCCGACGACCGTACGGGCACACGGCCCCGTGGCACTGGCCGGGCCGCCGGGCGTGACCGCGCTGCCGCTGGTCGTGCGCTTCACGCACCACGAGATCAATCCGGTCACCGGGCGTCCCGTCGGCACCATCCACGCCACCACCGAGCTCGCCACCACGCTCCGGCTGGACATGGCCGTGTCCCCGCCCGTCCCGTCGGCCCCGCCGGTCTCCCAGGCCGCTCCGGCGCAGGAATCAGGTTCCGGGCAGTGGTACGACGCCACCCTGTGGTCACGCACCCCGGCCGGGGCCGCGCCCGGGCGCGGCCCCGCGCACGCGGCGCCCGGACCTTCCCAGAGCGCGCCGCCCGCCCCCGCGCCCGCGCCCGGCGGCCCCGGTGCCCGCCGGGTGCCGGAGGGCGCCGTGCGGCACTTCGGCTTCGCGGCGGTGGACTTCGGCACCACGAACTCCACGGTCACCGTGCACGACATGCGCCAGCTCGACGTACGCGCCATGTCGCGGCACCAGGAGGCGCGGCTGCGCGAGGAGTTGAGGGAGCTCCTCGCCGATGCGGACGCGTGCGGCGGCGAGCGGGCGCAGTGGCGCGAGCTGCTCACCGACGTCGCCCGGCAGTACCTCACGGACGGCGACGCTCCGCGCCCCGGGGCGGACGGCGGTCAGGCGCTCGCCGACGCCCTGGAGAGCGGCCACGGCGGCGACGGCTGGGTGCACGCGCTGTACACCGCGCTCGAACTGCGGGTCGCGTCCCGGGACGAGCGGCTGCGCCGGGCGGCGACCCCGCTCCTGCACCAGTGCTACCACCGGGCCTTCGACGTGCTGCCGCTCGATGTGCTCAGGCTGTTCCCCGTGGACCTCGACCAGTCGGGCACCACGGAGCTGGCCAGCCGTATCGAGGTCGTCGCCACCGATCCGGAGCTGCGGGTGCGCATGGGCCCGGAGCGGATCCCGGTGGGGGGCCTGCCCATGGGCGGGGCCCAGTCGCACCGGGGCGTCAAGCAGTATCTGGGCCGCGATCACGTGATGCCGGGCCTTGAGCCCTTCACGGCCGACGACCTGATCCGCGAGGGCCTGCGCTATCTGCTCGACCAGGCCGACGAGTACCTCGCCGCCAACCCCAAGGAGTTCCACCAGGGCAGGCTCGACCACGTCGTCATGACGTACCCGACGGTGGCGCCGCCCGCGGTGCGCCGCAGGCTGCGGGAGCTGGTCGGGGCGGGGGCGGGCGGCGCGGGCGACGGGCTCGGCGTCACGCTGGTGGACACCCAGTTCGACGAGGCGGTGGCGGCCGCGCTGTTCTTCATCATGCGGGACTTCGGCGGCGACTTCGTGGCGGGTGTCGAGGCGTTCCGGGCGCGCTGCCGTCCGCTGCCGGGCACGGACCGGGCCTGGCAGCAGAACGTCCTCGTCATCGACATCGGCGGGGGCACCACGGACCTCGCCCTGATCAATCTGCGGCTCAAGGACGCGACGCCCGACCCGGTGCCCGGTCAGGACCCCCGGTTCACCGGCCGCCTGTACGTCCTCACGCCCACGCTGCTCGGCTCCACCGGGCACCTCCAGCTGGGCGGCGACCTGATGACGCTGCGCCTCTTCCGCTGGTACAAGGCGGCCTTCGCCGACCATCTGCTCACCAGCCAGCCGGAGCGCTTCGAGCACGTCGTGGGCTCGCTCAAGGGCCCGTACGCCGTGGACGGCCGCTATGTGCCGCGGACCCTGCTCGACCGCGACCCCGAGATGGAGGGCTATCCGGCGGACCTGGTGGACCGCGTGGTGCCGACGCGCTGGAGCGCCGAGACCGTGGTGACGGTCTCCCGGGAGGACGCGGAGCAGACGTTCTGGCTGCTGTGGGAGCTCGCGGAGGACGCCAAGTTCCGGCTCGGCGCGGGCGAGGCCGCTTACCAGCCGCTGCCGGAGACGCTGGAGGTGCTCCTGGGGCGGCTCGGGGCGGCGGGCGCGCCCGGGGAGGCGGGCGGCGCGTGGGTGCCGGTGCTCGACGCCGCGACGTTCGCGGGGCTCCTCGCGCCGGACCTCAAGGAGATCATGGATCTCGTGGTCGCCCTCACGAAGAACATCGTGACGGGCACCGAGCTCGACCGGATCTTCCTCACCGGCAAGAGCAGCCGGATGCCGCTGGTGCGCCACGCCCTGGAGCGGCGGCTGCGGCAGGAGAGGGAGGTCCGCTGGAACCCGGCGGGCATCGCCGTGGAGGAGGAGTACGGCAAGAAGGCGACGTCGATCGGGGCCTGCTGGGGCCACCACGTGCGCCGCTTCGCCCACACCGTGCGCAACGCCCGGGGCGTCCTCGGCCGCGGCCGCTATGTGCTGCGCATCGAGGTGGACAACCTCAGCTACTACCTGCCGTGCGACTTCGGGCCGACGTACCAGCTGGCGGCCAACGACCCCACGCACGCCCTGCTCCAGGTCGGCGCGCGGCTGAGCCCCATCGGCCCCGGCGGCACCTGGGCCGTGCGCAGCAAGTGGCAGAGCCTGCCCGCGAGCCTGCGCATCCACCGCAACATCGGCACCGGATGGAAGGAGTGGGGCGCCTTCGACCCGGACGCCTGGGTGCGCCTGGAGGAGCCCGGCTTCCGCCTGAACATGGCGGAGTGGACCCGCGAGGCGAGGTTCCAGGTGGAGGTGAACGCCGACCTCGACCTGGCCGTGCACCTCGCGCGCGGCGCGCCGCAGTACGAGGTGGACGGACCGGCCCCGGTCCAGATCGACCTCGGCGGCGCCGGAGGCGAGTGGGTGCCGGTCGAGGTCGTCGCCGACAACCGCGTGGCCGGGGACCGTCCTGACAAGGGCGTGGTCGTGTTCAGCCTGCCGCGGGACCCGCGCCGTCCCGGTGCGGCGGGGGCCGAGGCGCCGCGCTTCGACCAGGTGTTCCGGGTGCCGGGCGCGGGCCCGGGCGCGCGGGCGACGCGGGGCATGACGAGCGGCCCGCTCGGCCCGCCCCCGTACGACGGCTGGTCGTTCTACCTGCGCTACCCCGGCGAGCCCGACCGGAAGTGGGACCTGCTCGGCGTCGTGCCGGTGCCCGAGCGGAGCGGCACGGAGGGGGCGTACGGCACGGAAGGGGTGGAGGCCGAGGAAGGAGTCCCGTACGTGGCGACGCTCGACGAGCAGGGGCGGCTGCGGGTGCACCGGGCGCCGGTGCCGTACTGGAGGGCCGACTCGCTCGCCCGGATGTGGGGCGCGCCGGGTTCGGTGTTCCGGGTGGACATGAGCGACACGAAGGCCTCGTACATCGCCGAGCGCGACCCGTTCAACGGCGGGCACTGACCGCCGTGGACGCGCTGCGCAGGCTCAGCCGACTGCCCGATTCGCATCTGGCGGCGCTGGCGCGGGCCCATCTGGCGGGGCTGCGGGCCGCGTTGGGCGTGGCCTTGGAGGCGCTGCCCGACGACGCGGGCGCGCGGGAGTGCCGGGCCGCGCTCGCGGAGGTGGCGGCGGCGCTGGCACCGGAGGGGGCGGTCGGCTCGCCCCCGGGGCGGGCCCCCGCGTCCGGCGAAGCCGCGCGGGCCACCGAGGCCACGGGCGGTTCCGCCGACGCCGCGGAGTCCGACGAGAGCACCCCGCCGATGGGCACGTCCGTGCCGGTCGCGCGGGAGCCGGTCGCCTCGGTACCTCCTGAGCCGGTGGTGCGTCCCTCCCCGAGCGCTCCGGACGTCGACCCCGAACTGGCCGCCCTGGCGGTGGAGTTGGCACGGAGTCAGGAGAGCGCCGCCTTCCTCGGCCCGCTCGCCGTGCCCGGGGACGCCGACACGGCCGCGCTGTGGCGGTGGTTCCAGCTGACGCTGCTGCGCCTGCCGGGGGCGTACGCGACGCGGTGGCGCGCGCGGGCGGACCAGTTGGCGGTGGCGGCGCGGGACGCGACCGAGGAGCGGTGGGACGAGTGGCGGGCGCTCGACGGCGTCGAGGTCCTGCTGCCGCCCCTGCCCCGGGCGGGGGTCACCGGCGTGCGTCTCGGCGCGACGGGGTCCCTGGCGCACTGGGCGGTGGCCGCCGCGGACGGCGAGCACGGCGCGCCCGGGGCCGTCGGTGAGCTGCGGTCACCGCTCGCCGTCGGCGTCGTCCTTGCCGGCTGGGTGACCGAGCTGGCCTGCCTGGACGTCCAGTTGCACCACTGCCTGGAGAGCGTGACGCGCCGGGGCGTGGCGCCGCTGTACGACGCCGAGCACCGCGCGGCCTACCGGCTGGAGCTCGCCCAGCGGCTCGGGCGCCTGGCCCGGCAGCCGCCGGGCTCCCCGGAGGAGCTGCGGGCCGCCCTCGCGGTGGACGAGGCGCTGTGCTCGGTCCTCCATCTGCCGCCCGCCGCCCCCGGCAGCTGGTGGGCGCGGGTCGCCGAGGCGTCCCAGCGGGCCGTGCTGGAACTGCGGCGCCGGGTGCGGGACAGCGGCGCGGACGTCGCCGTGCAGGTGCTCGCCCCGACCTATCGCGAGGCGCGCCGCCGCACCGGGGGCAACGACATCCCCCTGGACGCGGGCGGGCGCAAGGGCCAGGTGCTCGCCGGGCTGCGGCTGTGGGCACACGTCGACGGCCGCGAGCTGCCGGGCCGGGCGGTGTACCGGGCATGAGGCGACGGCGGCGCGGTGGGCCCGAGGCGGCGCGCGGCACGAACGGCGGGCCCGCGGGAAACGACAGGCCCGCAGGAGACGGCAGGCCCGCAGGAGAGGGCAGCCCCGCAGGGAGCGCGGTATGAGCCCCGCGCCGGGCCGCCCCGCGCGCTGGCCGACGAAGACCGAGTACGCGGAGGCCGTGCAGGACCCGGCCGCGGCGTTCGCGGAACCGGAGCTGGCCGGGGGCGTCCTCGACCTCAACCGGCTCGGCATGCCGCGCACCAGCTCCGGGCGGAGCGCGGTGGTGTTCCGGCTGCTCGGGCCGCGCGGCGCCTGCGCGGTGCGCTGCATGACGCGGCCGCCCGCCGCGGGCGCCCAGCGCTACGACGCGCTGAGCCGCTATCTCCAGGGCCGCGCCTGCCCCGCGCTGACCCCGGCGACGTGGCTGGAGCGGGGCATCCGCGTGGACGGCGTCTGGTGGCCGGTGGTCCTGATGCCGTGGGTGCCCGGGGACACCCTCGACATCGCGCTGTCCCGGCGGCTGCGCGAGCCGCGGGCCCTGCGGCACCTCGCCGCCAACTGGCGGGTGGCGCTGCGCCAGTTGGACCGCGCCGGCATCGGTCACGGCGACCTCCAGCACGGCAACGTCCTGGTGGACGACGAGCTGCGGCTCCAGCTGGTCGACCTGGACGGGGTGTGGGTGCCGGTCGGGCAGGAGTGGCCGCGCGCCGACGCCGGTCACCCCGACTACCGCCACCCCAAGGAGGAGGGCGGGCTGCGCGGGGTGCGCCTGGACGCCTTCCCCGCCTCCGTCATCTTCCTGTCGACGCTGGCCGTGGCCGCGGACCCGGGCCTGTGGAAGCTGCACACCCAGGAGAACCTGATCTTCCGGGCCGCCGACTTCGCCCGCCCGCGCGGCACTCCCCTGTGGGACCGCCTCGCCCGCTCCCCCGACCCTCACGTGGCGGCCCTGGCCGCCCGCCTCGCCACCGACTGCGAGCGCGCCCCCGGCCAGGCGGGCACTCCGGAGGAGCTGGTGTCCGCCCTGCACCCGTGAACGTACGGGGGGTGCCCGGATGGATCCATCAGGAACCGAGAAGCGCGCCCACGGAGCTGCGTCTAGCCTGCTCGTCATGGACATCACCATTCACACGGTCTCTCTTCCGCACGACGACCCGGACGCGTCGCTCGCCTTCTACCGCGACGTCCTCGGCTTCGAGGTCCGCAGCGATGTGGGGCAGGGCAGGATGCGCTGGATCACGGTCGGCCCGGCCGGGCAGCCGGGTACGTCGATCCTGCTGGCGCCGCCCGCTGCCGACCCCGGCGTCACCGAGGACGAGCGCCGCACGATCACCGAGATGATGGCCAAGGGCACCTACGGCTGGATCCTGCTGGCCACCCCGGACCTCGACGGCACGTTCGAGAAGGTGCAGGCCGGTGACACCGAGGTCGTCCAGGAGCCGACCGAGCAGCCGTACGGCGTCCGCGACTGCGCGTTCCGCGACCCCGCGGGCAATCTGATCCGGATCCAGGAGCTGCGCTGAGCCGTGCGGGTGTCGATGAAGGGGGGTTCCCATGTGTAGGCCCGAATGGCGGCGTGCGCGCGTCCAGGCCCAGCGCCTGGCCGATCTCGCGCGGCTGCGCCGCGTCCGCGACCGGATCGACAGGGAGTACGCGCGGCCGCTGGACGTGGAGGCGCTCGCCCATGCCGTGAACATGTCCGCCGGACAGCTGAGCCGGCGGTTCCGGGCCGCGTACGGCGAGTCGCCGTACGCGTATCTGATGACGCGTCGCATCGAGCGGGCGACGGCGCTGCTGCGGCGGGGCGACCTCAGCGTCACCGAGGTCTGCCGCGCGGTCGGCTGCGCGTCCCTCGCCACGTTCACCATCCGCTTCACCGAGCTGGTCGGCATGCCGCCCGGGGCCTTCCGGCGCCGGGCGGCGGACGCGGCAGCCGACGCCGCGGGGACGACCCGCGACGCGGGGGCGGCGATCGAGGTGGAGGGGATGCCCGCGTGCGTGGCGAAGCAGGTCTCGAGACCGGTCAGGATTCGAGAAGCCCCGGCCGCCGCACAGCCCCTAGCGTGAGGGTCATGGCAACCACCACGTCCACCGCGGCCCCCACGTCCCTCGCGTCCGTCACCCTTGAGGTGGCCGACCTCGATGCCGCTCACCGCTTCTACGGCGCCTTCGGCGTGGACGCGTACGTACGCCTGCGGGCGTCCGCGGCGCACTCCACCGGATTCCGCGGCTTCACCCTGGGGCTCACGGTGTCCGGGCCCGCCACCGTCGACGGCTTCTTCGGCGCCGGCGTGGACGCCGGGGCCACGGTCCTCAAGCCCGCCGCGAAGTCGCTGTGGGGCTACAGCGGCGTCGTCCGGGCCCCGGACGGGACGATCTGGAAGATCGCGACCTCGGCGAAGAAGGACACCGGCCCCGACACCCGCCGGATCGACGAGGTCGTTCTCCTGCTCGGCGTCGAGGCCGTCAAGGCCACCAAGCAGTTCTACGCCGAGCGGGGCCTGACCGTGGCCAAGAGCGTCGGCGGCAAGTACGTCGAGTTCGCCCCCGGCCAGTCCAGTCCCGTCAAGCTGGCGCTGTACAAGCGCCGTGCCCTGGCCAAGGACCTCGGCGTGCCCGTCGACGGCACCGGCTCGCACCGCGTCGTCATCGGCGGCACCGCCGGCGCCTTCACCGACCCGGACGGGTTCGCCTGGGAGGCTGCCGCGCCGCACGCCCCCACGCCGTCCTGAACCACAGAAGGAAGATCATGAAGTTTTGGACCCACGTCGAGCCGCCCGAGCCCATGCGGGGCCTGGAAGTGCCGCCCGAGGTGGTGGCAGCGCTCGGCGGAGGCGCCCGGCCACCGGTGACGATCACGGTCAACGGGCACTCCTGGCAGAGCCGGGTCGCCATCCTGCGCGGCCGCCACCTGCTCGGCCTCAGCAACGCCAACCGGCAGGCCGCGGGCGTCACGATCGGCGAGGAGGTCGAGGTCGACGTCGAGCTCGACACCCGGCCGCGCGTCGTCGTCGAGCCCCCGGACTTCGCCCGGGCCCTGGACGACGACCCCGCCGCCCGGGCCGCGTACGACAACCTCACCCACAGCCGCAAGCGCGAACACGTGCGTGCCGTCGAGAGCGCGAAGAGGCCCGACACGCGCCAACGGCGCATCGAGAAGGCCATCGCGACCCTGCGGGGCTGACACCCGAGCCGCACGACTCCGGCTCGGTCGTCCTCCGTGCCGACCGCGGTGCCGGTGGTCCCCGAAGCCGGAGCCCGTCTCACACCTGTGCGACGCGGCAGCGCACCAGCGTGATGTCGTCCTCCTCCAGTTCGCCTCGTCGCCACAGCGCCCGCACCTTCGCCGTGAGGTCGGCCTCGTCGCACCGGCGCAGGAAGCGCCACACGTGCGGGCCGTGCGCGGTCTCGGTCAGGGCCCAGCGGGCCAGGGCGTCCGTCATGACGAGGAGGTCGTCGCCCGCGGCTCCGGCTCCGGTGGTGACGCGGGCGGCGGTCACCGCGTCCGGCAGTGCCGTGGCCGAGGTCGGGAGCAGGGCGGGGGCGGACGTGAACTGCTCGGGGCGGTGGAGGGGGAACGACAGGGTCGGCGCGTCGGCGCGCAGGGTGACCAGGCAGGTGTCGCCGACGGCCACGGCCTTCCACCGGAGGGTGTCGGCGCCGGGCGGGGCGGGCTCCGTCACGAGCCCCAGGAGGGTGGCGTAGCTGCCGCGTTCGACGGCGTCCCAGAGGTACGGGGGCGCCTGCGGCGGCAGGCGTACGCACCGCGACCACTCCTCGGCGGCGGCGCGGACCCAGCCGCTGAGCGCCGGGGCGTCGAAGCCGTCGGGCGGCCGCGCCACGAACCGGCTGACGAGGCAGCGTGCCCAAGGCCCTGAGGCGAGGGCGCGCGTCGCGCCGTCGGAGACCGCGATCAGTCCGCGCGCCGGGTCGAGGGCGGCGGCGTCCTCGCTGGGTTCCGTGGCCGACTTGGGCACGGCGAGCACCTCGGCGCCGACGAGCGCGAGCCGTGGCCCGGATCCGGTCACCCGGCCCGCACCCGGCCCGTGGTGGCGGTGCCGATCCGCATGAAGTCGACCAGCTCGGGCACGTCCGCGTTGTACACGAACCCGCGGGCTCCGGGGGCGATGCGGTCGGCGTAGCCCGCCTCCTCCACGAGGCCCGCGGGCAGTTCGCTGGACATCTCGTACAGCAGCGCGGTCGCCGGGTCCGCGCCGCCGACGGGCGCGGACGGGAAGTACACGGCCTGCTCGCCGCGCGCCGACAGATGGAGGTTGAACAGGAGCAGGCGTCCGTCGGCGGTGCGCAGCCTGCGCAGCCGGGCCGCGGCCCGGCGCGGGTCGCCGTCGGTGGCCATGCCGTCGGTCACGTGCAGCACGATGGGCGGGAAGGAGTCCCGGTGCCGGGCCGCCCAGCGCTTGAGCACCTTGTGCGCGTACTGGAGCGCCGCGCACATCGGTGTCGAGCCGTGCCAGACCGGGTCGAGCCACACCATGCTGCGGCGGCTGACCGGGCGGTAGCGGCCCTCGCCGTCCGGGAGGAGCTTCTCGCGGGTCTCCACGCGCGCGTAGCGCGGCAGATGGGCGCTCGGCACGAGCGGGTCGCGGCCGTCGCCGCCGACGACGGGGACGACCGTGCCGGGTCCGCCGTAGCCGATGACGCCGACGTCGAAGTAGTGCCGGGGCTCCTCCTCGCGCACGTCCTTGGTGCACTCGATGAGCACGGCGTACAGCACGTCGTTGACGGTGTCGCTCAGGGCCTGGCCCTTGCGCACCTGCGCGCTGCCGCCGATGGCCTGCTGCATGGTGCCGGACTGGTCGACGAGGAAGAGGAAACAGCCGGGCCGCCGCCGGTCGATGCGCTGTTGGTAGGGCACGGTCACCTCCCGGCGTCCGGGTCGTGGGCGGGGCGGCGCCCGTGGTGCAGGAGGACGTCGCAGCGCGTGACGCGGTAGCGCACCCGGGGCTCCGCGGTCCCGGGCGTCCGGGCGTCGCGGACGCCGGTGAGGACGTCGTCGACCAGCCGCTGGAGGGCCGAACCGCCGGGCCCGCGCCGGGCGATGCCCCGCTGGGCGAGCCGCGTCAGGTCCTGCGGGCGGTCGGTGACGACGGCGACGAGGGTCTCGGGGCGTGGCGCGCCGCGGGGCAGGCCGTCGGGCCAGTACAGCTCGATGCCCGCGAGGCGGTGGCTGCCGGGGAGCCGGAACAGCTCGTAGTGGTCGCCGGGGCCGAGGCCGACGCCCGCGGGCTCGGTGGTGGTGAGCTGGGTGACGGCCCCGCGCAGACCGATGTCGAACACGGAGACGTAGCGGCGTTCGGCGGCCCGGTTGTGGAGGCGGACGACGATCTCGTCTCCATGGAAGGCATGGAAGGCCTGGAAGCCGTGGAAGGCGTCGGCGCCGTCGCGGTCCAGGGCCTGTTGGGTGCCGTCGGCGCACAGCAGCGCGTAGTGGAAGGTGACGTCGTCGGGCAGCGCGGCCGGGCCCGTGCCGGAGGCCAGGGCGCGGACGTGGGCGGCCCGGGCGAGCTGCTGGAGGTCCAGGGTGAGGGAGTCGAGGGCGGTGTCGGTGGTGGGGGTGGCGGCGGAGCGCAGCGGCTCGCCCTCGGCGTCGGCCAGGCGCAGCCCGTCGGCGGTGAGGGTGAGGACGGCCAGGGCGGGCTCGTCGCTCCGGGCGGTCCGCAGGTGGGCGCAGGCGTTGAGCCGCGCGGCCACACGGGCGTGGTCGGGGTGGTCCGCGGGCGTCAGGAGGACGGGGCGGCGGCCCAAGGAGACGTGCAGCGGGTGTGCCTCGGTGCCCGGTGGGGGGCGGGTCTCGCCGCCCGGTGCCTGGTCGGCCGCCCCTGCGACCTGGAGGCGCAGCCGTGCCGTCCCGGCCTCCGCGCGGTCCACCACGGCGGTGGTGAGCGGCCGTTGCGGGTCGCCGCCCGGGGGCACCAGTGCGTACCGGTCGCCCACGGCGATGCCGAACAGCTCCGCGCCGGTCAGATACGCCCCGTCCCGGTCGAAGCCCACCGGGAGCACGCCGGTGGCCCGCTGCTCGGTGGTGTCGAACAGGAGCCGGTCCGCGGGCCCTTCGACCTCCGGCCGCTGGAAGGGGACGACGTCGAGGACGGCGGGCCGCAGCAGGCCCAGCAGCGTGCGCCAGGTCAGCCGGTCGGCGCCGGGGGCGCGCAGGAGCCGGGCGAGGCTCGCGGTGAGCAGGCCGCGCGGGCCGTCGAAGCCGGGCAGCTCGACTTCGTAGGCGCTGGCGTCGGGTTCGCAGGCCACGAGGCGCACGACGGACGGGTTCGACTCGGCGGCGGGGCGGCCCGTGCGGGGCGGGGCGGCCCGCACGGCCGTCCGCCAGGCCCGGTACACCGTCGCCCAGTCGCGGCCGTCCGTACGGGCCTTGGGGATCTGGCGGGCGGTGCGGGCCATGCGGGCGGAGTGGCAGCTGTCGATGATGGTCGTGACGTTCGCGGTGCGGGCGCTCAACTCGTCCTGGAGCAGGCTCAGCTCGTCGGCGAACAGGCCCCGGAACGGGCCGGGCGGGCCGGGCTCGTCGATGTCGGTGGGGCACAGGTACCGCAGGCGGTCGGGGCGCCCGGGGGCGGCGGGCGCGGAGCGGGGGGCGCGCGCCTGGCCGCCGTGGCCCGAGTAGTAGACGACGGCGGCGTCCCCGGCCTCGGTGGCGTCGACGAGCGCGCGGTAGGCCTCGATGAGGCCGCGCCGGGTCGCGCCCCGCCCGGTGGCCCGGGTCACCTCGAAGCCGAGGGGCGTGAGGGTGTCCGCCATCAGCGCGACATCGGCGTCCACGCCGCGGAGCACTCCGGTGCGGCAGCCGATGAGCAGTGCCCGTTGACGCATCGCAGCCCCCCGTGACGCGCGCCGTGGCAGCCAGGATGGCACGGCGGACCACCCCGGTCACCCCCGCGTCCGCGGCACGTGTCAGACGCCGATGTGGATGAACGGGGCCCAGTGGTAGGGCAGCGGGGACGTGTGGCGGGTGAGGGCCGTGGGCGGGCGCCCGTCGCGTGCGCACGCGGCCGCGGCGGCGCCGCCGGTGGTCTCGCGCAGGCGCTCGTACGCCGTGGCGCGCCCGTCGGCGTCCAGGGCGCGCAGGCGGCGCTGCGCCGTGGTGAGCGCGTCGGCCACGGGGGTGCCGGGGCGGGCGAGCAGTGCTTCGTAGAAGTACGTCATGAGGACGGCTCCCGAGGCGTCGTCGACGGGCCACAGGGACACCACCGCGTGCCGGGCGCCCGCCGCGACGGCGGCGCGGACCAGACCGATGACGTCGCCTCCCGCGGTGGCTGTGCCGCGCCCGGTGTGGCAGGCGGAGAGCACGACGAGGTCGGCGGTCAGGTCGAGTCCGGTGACGTCCCCGACGGTCAGCCGGTCGTGCCCGGCGAGCGCGACGTGGCTGCGGTGCGGGCCGCGCTCGTGCAGCACGCCGTGGGTGGCCAGGTGCAGGACGGCGCGGCCGGGGGCGGACGCGGTGACGGCGGCGGCCGTGGCGGCGTCGCCGAGCAGCGGTTCGGTGCCGAGGAGCCGGGCGATGGCCCGCACTTCGGTCGCCGTTCCGGGCAGTCGGGCGAGGCCGCGACCTGGTGCGTACGCGGGGTCGCCGACGAGCAGCGCGGGCGCGTCGCGGCGCGGGGGCCGGCCGCCGCCGGGCCGGGTGATGAGCGAGGCCGACGGCAGCTGGGAGATCACGCACCGCTCCCCCAGCGGCACGTCGTCGAGGGGCAGGACGGCGAACGGCACGAGGGTGAGCGCCCGGTGCGGCACCACGTACAGGCGGCGGCGCCCGCGCACGGCGTCCGCGACGGGGCCGAGGAGCAGCCGCGCGAGGGCGCCCGCGTCCGCGGTGTCGTGGTGGCCGCTCGCGCACGCGGAGTGGAACCTCCGTACGGCGCAGGCGAGATCGCGGTGGTGCACGGTCCTGCGGGCGTGCCGGGCGCCGTGCCGGTCGACCGCCCACGTCACCAGGTCGTCGTCGAACGTCTCGTACATCAGGAGCAGCGCGTCGTCGGGCAGGGCGGCGCGCACCGCGTCCAGGCGGGTGCCGCGGATCCGCCGTTCGCCGTCGGCGCGCCCGCGCAGCAGGCCCGGCGCGTGCGTGGCCACGTGGGCCTCGGCGGCCTCCAGCTCGTCCTCGGCGGCGAGCACGGTGGCGCGCAGGCGCGCGGAGGACGGGGTGTGCGCGACGTCGCCGGTCACGCTGTCCACGAGCCCCTCGTAGGCGGCCGCCCACGCGGAACCGGCGCGCAGCCAGCGGCGGGCGGCGTCCAGCGGCGGCCCCTGCGGGAGGTCGTCGAGGGCGCGCAGCACGTCGACGGCGATGCCGCGGCAGCGGTCGGAGAGTTCGAAGGCGAGGGCGCGTTCGGCGTCCGGGTCGACGGTGTCGTGCGGGCCTTCGCGGTGCTGGTCGGCCCGGCCGAGGCGGGCTTCGTCGGCCCGGCCGAGGTGGGCGCGGGCCGCGATGTGGTACATCGCCGCGACGTTCACGTCGTCGGTCATGGAGGTGCGCAGGACGTCCCGGACGAGCTGGTCCGACCAGCGCTCGAAGCGGGCCACCGCGTCCTCGCCCACCCGGGCGGCGGTGGTGTGGTCGCCGAAGGCCTCGGCGAGCTCGGCGCGGCGCGCCAGGTCCTCCCAGGGGCGCTCCGGGTCGCCGCACCAGGAGGTCTCGTCGAGGACGCCCAGGGCGTGGCGGGCGGTGTGCGGGTCGCCGAGGCGCAGGAAGAGGCTGACGGCGTGGTCGGGGTGCAGGCCGCCGCTCCGGAAGAGGCGGGAGGCGAGGGCGTGGGCCTGCTGGCGCCGGCCGAGTTCGTACAGGAGGACCGTCCGCAGCAGCGCGTCGTCCCCCGCCCGGTCGAGCGCGGCGCGGAGCACGGCGTGCGCCTCGTCGCGGAAACCGGCCTCCAGGGCTTGGCGGCCCCGGTGGCGCAGCAGTTGGGCGGGGGCGCGCCGCAGGCTCTCGCGCACGATGTCGATGGCCTGCCGGGCGGGCGGCCAGGATCCGGCGAGGCGTTCGGCCGTGGCGGCCACCTCGCCGAGCCGCGCCTGGGCGACGCCCTTCAGGTCCGGGTCGGCGAGCGCCTCCACGGCCCGGTCGAGCGCCAGGGCGAGTTCGGCGGCGCGCAGCCAGCCGCGCTCGTCGGCGCCCCGTTCGCGCAGGGCGGTCGTGGCGTGCGCGGTGTCGGCGGCGAGGAGCACGGTCGACGCCTGGCGGAAGTTGAGCCGGTCGACGAGGTCGACGTACGCGCGGTCGGTGAGGTCCGCCTCCGGCGGGGCGGTGATCCGGGCGGTGACGAAGCGCGCGGCCCGCAGACAGCGCAGGGCGGCCAGGGTCAGTCCGTCCCGCTGCCAGGCGGCGGCCCGTGCGAGCAGCAGGCGGACCAGGCCCTTGAGGTAGCTGAAGCTGCCGTCGTCGCGGCACCAGCGCGCGAGTTCGTCGAGGTCCCTGCGGTCGGCGTCGTGGCCGTCGGCGAGGCGGTCGAGCAGGCGGTGGGTGGTGGCGAGCGCGGTCAGCGCGCCCGCGCCCGACTGCTCGGCCAGGGCGGCGGCCCGCTTGCCCGCCTGCGCGCGGGCGGGCCCGTCGCCGCGCGTGCGGGGCAGGTGGGCCAGGCGCAGGGCGACGCGGGCGCGGCCGCGCGGGGCGGGCAGGCGCGCGTAGAGGGCGTCGGCCGCCTCGTAGTGGGCTCGGGCCATGGCCGGATCGACGGGTATGTCCTCGGGGGCGCTGCCCGGTTGAGCCGTGGGCACCGGGCCGAGCCGCAGGCCCAGGAGGTCGGGGTGGGAGCAGGGCGTCAGGGCCGCGTCCCCCTGGAGGAGGTAGACCCGGGCGAGCACCCAGGGGTCGCCGTGTGCGTCGTGCCGGCACCGGTCGAGGGCGGCAAGTACGTCGGCGTCGCGGCCCGCGCGGCGGGCCACGTCGGCGGCGGCGAGGTGCACGTGCGCCCGCACCCAGCGCACCAGCGCGGCATCCGCCTCGGGCACGTCGTTAGCCTGCCGTTCCGTGTCGCGCAGCACGTGGGCGATGGCCCAGTGGTCGCCGCTGGTGCGGGCGTTCTCCACGATGCCCCGGGCCGAGAGGAGCCGGGGCAGGAAGCGGGCGGCGCAGAACTCCACCAGGGCCGCCTCCGGGGCGGCCGCCCGGGGCGCTCCCGCGGCCAGGCGTTCGGCGTCGCCCTCGGCGAGGACGGCGCCCCCGTCGCCCGGGTACCAGTTCAGGTCGAGGGCGTGTGCCGCCACGCGCAGCGCCGCGGCCATGTCGTCGACGCCGCCCGGCTCGCGCACGCCCGCGAGGCGGCGCAGGGCCCGTCGGGGCTCGCCCGTCGCGAGGGATCGGGCGCTCGCGACGAGCGGGTGCTCGGGCCGTGTCGCGTCCCGGCCGAGCCCCGGTTCCCCGGTGAGCAGTATGCGGAGCACGTCGTGGGCCATGTCCATGCGCTTCCCCCCACCACCCCGCCTCCGTACGAGAGTTGGGGCTTCACCCGCGATTTTCGGACACCAGCGTACTGAGCGCGACGGCTGCGGGATCCGGCCTCCACCGAACGCCCGCAGTATGCGCCGGGTGTGACGAACAAGCCGGAGGACCAGCACCTTCGCGCCATGTTCCGTTCGCGTGGAAGCCGCGCCACCGTCGGGTGCGCCATGCCGAAGAGCGCGTGCCGGAGCGCGGCGCGGCGGCCCGGAACCACCAGGCGCACCCCCCGTCCCGCCGGCCCCGGAGTGCGTACGGTCGCCTTTTCATCTAAGGACACTGGCATATGACCCCAGCACCACCACATCGGGTGTTGCCAAATCCCTTACGTGCCTGAGTCCGCTGTGCCAGAGTCGTTACCGGTCGAAGAGTTGTTTCTGAAGTCAGCACGGAAGCCGACAGCGCGGCCGGCCAGGAAGCCCGCTGCCCCCACCAGCGCGGCCCCCGCGAGCCGGCCCGGCCGCATCGCATCGCCTACGGAGCCCCCATGCCGTCCCACGTCTTCGCGGACCGAACCGCCCAGCCGCCCGAGCGCGGCCCGGTCGACGCGCTGATCACGCAGACGCGCCGGCTCCGCGGCGAGGTCGACGCCGTGCGCCGCGACGCCACCGCCGACCACAGCGACCCCACGGGCCGCTGGCAGCGCGCCCTGTGCGACCTCGCCGTCCACCAACTCAACGACCTGCACGGACACTTGGCCCAGCTGCGGGACGGCCCGCCGCGCACGCACCGCCCGCACGGCGGCGCCGCGCGGCCGGAGCCGCCGCCCGGCTCCCTGCTCAGCCGCGTGGGCAGTGCCGAGTGGAACCTCCTCACCGACGAGGCCACCTGGTCCGGCGAGCTGTTCCAGATCCTCGGCCGCGACCCGGCCGCGCCGCCGCTCTCCCTCGACGAGCTGCCCTCGCTCGTGCACCCCGACGACCACGCGCTGCTCACCGCGATGGTCACGGACTGCCTGGTCGACGGCAAGCCGATCGACGGCGAGTTCCGCGTCGTGCGCCCCGACGGCGGCGAGCGCCAGGTGCACATGATGGGCGAGCCCGTGCTCGCCGCCGACGGCTCCACCGCCTCCATGTGGGCGGTCCTGCGGGACGTCAGCGAGCTGCGCCGCAGCCAGCTGGCGGTCAGCGAGAGCAGCGACTCGCTCCAGCGCCAGCACCACCTCGCCCAGACCGAGCACCGGCTCGCCGTCGAGCTGCAGGAAGCCGTGCTGCCGCCGTGGCACGGCTCGCTGCGCTTCCCGCAGGGCGGCCCGGCGGGCCTCGACCTCGCCGCCCGCTATCTGCCGTCGTCGTCGAGCGCCCTCATCGGCGGCGACTGGTACGACGCCCTGGAGCTGGCCGACGGCCGGATGCTGCTGAGCGTCGGCGACCTCACCGGCCACGGCGTCACGGTGACCTCGGGCATGGCGATGCTGCTCGGCGCGCTGCGCGGCATGGCCGTCGCGGGCACGCAGCCGGGCCAGCTGATGGCCTGGCTCAACCAACTCCTCGACACCTCGGCGCAGCCCGCCCTCGGCAGCGCCGTCTGCTGTCTGTACGACCCCGAGCGGCACGTGCTCACCTGGTCCCAGGCCGGGCACCCCGCCCCGCTGCTGTTCCGCGACGGGACGGGGCGCCCCCTGACACCTCCGGACGGCGTACTGCTCGGCGCGACGTCCGGCGCGACGTACGAACAGGCCGACGAGCCACTGCGCCCCGGTGACCTGCTCCTGCTGCACACGGACGGCCTGGTGCCGCGGCGTTCCCGAGATGCCGCGACCAGCCGACTGCTCGCCCTCGCGCCGCGCTTCGCCGAAGCGAGGACGGCTCAGGACTGTGTGCGCCTCACGGTCGAGGAGTTCGGCGTGGCCCCGCGCGAGGACGACGCCTGTCTGCTGGTGGCCAGGGTCGACACCTAGTGTCACGAAGCCCTGGCCCCGGCCTCCTGCCGCCGTGCCCGGCGTTCCTCACGCCCGCGCCCATTTCCCTCCTCCGGGCCTGCCCGCGGCCTTGGGCAGGGCGTGCTTGATCTCCTCGCGCAGGTCCTCGATCTTCGGGTAGCCCGCGTACTGGGCGGTCAGCCGGTACATCTCCCGTAGCCGGTCCCACGTGCGGTGCGAGGAGTTCGAACCCATCGACACCAGTGCGAGCCGGGCGTACCGGTCGGCCTGTTCGGGGTCGTCGGCGATGAAGCAGGCCGACGCCAGCGAGATGTAGTCGAAGATCGTGGAGCGGTCGCGGCCCTGGGTGCGCAGGGCGATGGCCTCCTTGGCGTGGCGCTGGGCGACGTGTGCGACGGACGGGTCGTGGTCCGCGAGGGTCCGGTAGGCGAGGGCCTGCATGCCGTGCAGGTCCGCCTCGTCGAACATCTGCATCCAGCTGGGCGGCGGCACGTCCCCCTTGTCGGAGACGAACAGGTCCTCGGCCCGGCCGAGCGTGCGGCGCATCGCCTGCCCCTTGCCCATGGACGCCTGGGCCCAGGCCTCGATGGTGTGCAGCATCGCCTGGGTGCGCGGCAGGGTCTGCTCGCCCGAGCCGGACCTGGCGAGCTTCATCAGGTCCAGGGCGTCGTCCGGCTTGCCCAGGTGCACCATCTGGCGTGCGGCACGGGACAGGGCCTCACCGGCGCGCGGCCGGTCGCCGCCCTCGCGGGCCGCGTGCGCGGCGATCACGAAGTACTTCTGGGCGGTGGGTTCGAGGCCGACGTCGTGGGACATCCACCCGGCGAGGACGGCGAGGTTGGCGGCGACGCCCCACAGGCGCCGCTGGAGGTGGTCGGGATGTCGGTAGGCGAGCATGCCGCCCACCTCGTTCAACTGGCCCACCACCGCCTTGCGCTGGAGCCCTCCGCCACGGGACGCGTCCCAGGCGCGGAAGACCTCGACCGAGCGCTCCAGTTCCTCGATCTCCTGAGAGCCGATGGGAGCGGCCTCATAGCGGTCGAACCCGGCGGGATCGGCGTACAGGGGATCGTCGAGACGGGGGGCGTCGGCCTTCAGGGTCGGATCGGTGTGCAGCCAGTCGTGCATGGCGCTGCTGAGTGCGGAGCCGGCGGCGAGCGCGGCACCCGCGCCCACCAAGCCGCGTCGGTTGAGCATGAGGTCCATTCCCGTGAATTCGGTGAGGACCGCGGCGGTTCGCTCGGGCGCCCACGGCACGCCGTCCGGGTGCTCCACGCTCCCGTCGGCGCGCTGTTTGCCTACGCGCCCGTGCCGGACCAGACCGAGGTCCTCGATGGTCACGACACGGCCGAGACGCTCGGTGAACAGGACCGCCAGGACCCGTGGCACAGGATCGCGCGGGATCTCTCCCATGTCGATCCAGCGCCGCACCCGTGAGGTGTCGGTGGCCAGCTGCGGATGACCCATCGCGGCCGCCTGCCGGTTCACCAGTCTGGCGAGTTCGCCCTTGGACCAGCCGGCGAGGCCGAAGAGGTCCGACAGGCGGGTGTTGGGTTGTCCGTTCACGTCAAGCCCCCAGGTTCTCGGCTGAGTTGACAGTAACCGTCTGTCAGTTGCTGAGCGACTATTCGCCAGGGTTCGCCAGGGTGCGCCACATGGTGTGCCAGGGGCCTCGGGGTGTCAGGTAGGAGTGCGCCACCCCGACCCGGCCCCCACGGGGCATTCCCCAGGGTGCACCCACGGAAGGCCGGGGCGGGAGGGCGCCGCAACTCGCAGGCACACGAAGGGATCTGTATCGCCCATGTACGCAGCATCGTCCTCCGTGTCCGCCCCGCCCCGGCCGCTGCGCCCCCACTCGCCGTCCCGCGGTCCCGCCCGCCCGGCGGAGGCCCCGCTCCAGGGCGGCGGTCCCTATCTGGCCCCGGCGCGCGCCGCGTCGGCGACGCTCGCTCCGGGCCGGCCGCGGCGCGCGCCGGCGACCGCGAACGGGCCGCTCAGCGGGAGACTCGACTTGTCCGGCCCCCAAGGCGCGCAGCTGCGCACGGCCATCGCGTCGGTGCACCGCATCTGTCCGGAGTTCCACCCGGTGCAGGTGCTGCGCCGCAGCGGCCGCACCGTCCTGCTCGTCGGCACGACGGGCCGCAGCACAGCCGTCGCCAAGTGCCTCCTCGACCACTCGTCCGGCTGGACCGAGCGCATCAGGCACGAAATAGCTGCATACCGCTCGTTCGTCAGGCATCGTCCACCCGTGCGCGCGCCGCGGCTCATCGCGGCCGACCCGGACGACTGCACCCTGGTGATCGAGCGGATGCCGGGCCGGGTCGCGGCGCTGCTGCGGCACCCCACGGAGGCCCCGCCCCGGGCGGACGTGCGGGCGGCGGTGGGCGCCGTGCACCGCCTGAACCAGTGGCGCCCGCCGAACGACATGTTCGGCAAGCCGCTGGACTACCCCCGGCGGATCGCGCGCTTCCACGAGCTGGGGCTGCTCACGGACCGGGACATGGGCGACCTCCAGAAGCTGCTGCACGGCATAGCGCACGCGTACGGTTCGCAGCCGCAGGCCATGTGGCAGTTCTGCCACGGGGACGCGCTCCTGTCGAACGTGCTGCTGTCCCCGGCCGGTCCCGTGCTCGTCGACTGGGAGCACGCGGGCTGGTACCTGCCCGGCTACGACCTGGCGACGCTGTGGGCGGTCCTCGGGGACGCCCCGGTGGCGCGCCGCGACATCAGCCAACTCGCCCAGCAGGCGGGCCCGGCGGCACGCGACGCGTTCCTCGTCAAC
Organism: Streptomyces sp. YIM 121038; assembly: GCF_006088715.1. Taxonomy (NCBI): domain Bacteria; kingdom Bacillati; phylum Actinomycetota; class Actinomycetes; order Kitasatosporales; family Streptomycetaceae; genus Streptomyces; species Streptomyces sp. YIM 121038. Next base: position 9,507,835 of record NZ_CP030771.1, on the reverse strand, counting down.
CTGATGCTGGTACTCACGCGCGAGATCAGGATGTGCGAGACGGCGGTGCAGCGCACGCTGCACGACGCCGCCCCGACGGCACCGGTGGGCATGCCCCACCCGGTCGCCGTGCCGTCCGGCGAGGAGCAGCGCCTGCTCCTTCGGCGGCTGCACGACGACTGCCAGATGGCCCGGCGGGCCGTGCGGGCGGCGGTCGGCACGCGCTGACGGGGACGCAGGCCCGTGGTACGCCCTGCTCGGGGCGGACCACGGGCTTTCGCGCGCGCTCGGGTCGCGTGCGCAGGGGCCGCGTGTGCGCAGGGCCCGCGTGCGCACGTCGCCGTGTCGCCGTGTCGCCGTGTCGCCGTGTCGCCGTGTCGCCGGGGCAACTCCCACAGCCGCCCCTGAGGTTGCCCCCAGCCAAGATCTAGGGGTAGCCCCATGTCGTGGCACGGCGCGTGCTCCTAGTGTCAAGGGCGACACCGCTTGATCCAAAGGAGCACCATGCGCGTCGCACCCGCCGCCACCATCGGCCTCGGCCTCGTCGGCCTGCTGGCCGGAGCCGTCCCCGCGACGGCCTCCCCCGCCCCGCCCCCCGTCCGCTCCGAACAGCACCAGCGCCTCGACTGGCGTGCCTGCCCCGCGGAGCAGAAGGAGCTCAACGAGGCGGGCGCGCAGTGCGCCCGGGTGACCGTCCCCCTCGACTACGCCCGGCCCGGCGGCCGTACGATCCAGCTCTCGATCTCCCGCATCAAGGCCAAGAATCGCAGCGAGCGGCGCGGCATCCTGCTGTCCAACCCCGGCGGCCCGGGCGGTACCGGGCTCGCCACCACCCTCGCCCTGCGCCCGGCGCTGAAGGACGTGGCGGACCGCTACGACCTGATCGGCTTCGACCCCCGGTTCCTCGGCGACAGCAGCCCGATCTCCTGCACCCCGGCCGGGCCGCCTACACCGCCCGCGCCGACGACGTCCGCCCGCAAGGACTTCGAGGCCTCGGTGCGGTCCGCGCGGGACCAGGCGCGGCGCTGCCGCGAGCACGGCGACAACGCCGCACTCCTCCCGCACGCCTCCACCCGCAACGTGGCACGGGACATGGACGCCATCCGGGCCGCCCTCGGCGAGCGCAAGCTGTCGTACTACGGGGTCTCCTACGGCGCCGATCTGGGCGCCGTGTACACACAGATGTTCCCGCGCCGCACGGACCGCATGGTCATCGACTCCTCCACGGACCCGGCGGCCACCCAGTACGAACTGTTCCGGCGCTCCGGAGAGCCGCTGGAGAAGTCCCTCGACGAATGGGCCGGGTGGGCCGCCCGGCACCACGGCACCTACCGGCTCGGCCGCACCGCCACCCAGGTGCGGGCCACCGTGCAGCGGCTGCTCGACCGGGCCGAGCGGCGGCCCGTGGCCCTCGCGGGCCTGCGGCTCAACGCCCCCGTCCTGCGGCTGATCCTGAAGCAGCCCATCCAGCACCAGGAGAACGACCCGGCGCTCGCGGCCATCGTGCGGGACCTCGTCGACGCCGCCGCGGGCAAGCCGGTCGAGCCGGGACCCGAACTCGCCGCCATGCTGGAGCTGCTCTCCTCCCCGGAACTGGCGGACAGCTTCGTGGGCGGTGCGGTCTTCATGTGCGGCGACGGGGGCTGGCCCGCGGGCGGCTGGCCCGCGGACCCCGAGACGTACTGGCGCAACAGCGTGCGCAGCCGCGCCACCCAGCCGGTCTTCGGCCCGTACGTCAACGGCATGATCGCCCCGTGCGCCTTCTGGGGCGCCGAGCCGCGCGAGCCGGGCACCAGGATCGGCAACAGCGTGCCCGTCCTGATGCTCCAGGCCCGCCGTGACAACAACGTTCCCTACGAGGGCGGTCTCGCCCTGCACCGCAAGCTCACCGGTTCCCGTCTGGTGACGGCGGACATCCGCGCGCACGGCGTGTACGGACGCGGTCTCGACGGATACCGCCCCGTTCCGTGCGCCGACCGGGCCGTCAACGACTATCTGCGCGGCGGGGATCTGCCCACCACCGACGTGACCTGCGCCGCCACGGAGGTGACCCGATGACCGGGACCGGCCCGACGATGAGCCGGCGCACCACCATGGCGGCCGCCGCCGGGGCCCTGTTGGCGGGCGCGGCCCCGCAGGCCGCGGCGGCTCCGCACGACACGGCGCCCACCGCCCCGGGGCGCGGGCGCCACGCTCTCCAGGCCGATGTCGACGCCGTCCGGGCGACCGGGGCCACCGGCGTCATCGCCGAGGTGCAGACCCCGCACGGCCGCACCACGGCACGCGCCGGAGTGGCGGACCTGGAGTCCGGCCGACCGGTGCCCTGGGACGCGTACTACCGCATCGGCAGCGACACCAAGACCTTCACCGCCGTGGTCGCCCTCCAGCTGGTCGGCGAGGGCAGGCTCGCGCTCACCGACACGGTCGAGCGCTGGCTGCCCGGCGCGGTCCGGGGCAACGGCAACGACGGCGGCAGGATCACCGTCGCCAATCTGCTGCGCCAGACCAGCGGCCTGAACGACTACGTCACCATCGCGGAGGGGGAGTTCACACCCGAGGGGTACCGCAAGGGACGGTTCCGCACGCACACGCCCCGGGAGCAGCTGGCGGCCGCCCTCGCGAAGCCGCCGCAGTGGCTCCCGCGCCGCGACGCCCCGGCGGCCGAGCGGCGCTGGGGCTATGCCAACACCAACTACGTCGTCGCGGGCCTGGTCATCGAGGCGGTGACGGGCCGTCCATGGGCGCAGGAGGTCCACGAGCGCATCATCGAACCGCTCGGCCTCCGGCACACGCTGATCCCGGGAACCTCCCCTTACGTCCCGCAGCCGACGGCGACGGCGTACACGCAGTTCCCCGGGAGCAAGGAACTGACCGACACCACGCTCGCCGCCGTCGGCGGCGCGGACGGCGCCCTCATCAGCACGACCCGCGACCACGCCGTCTTCCTGCGCGCCCTGATGGCCGGACGGCTGCTGCGCCCCGCGCAGTTGGCGGCGATGCGGCGGACCGTCCCGGCCGAGGACTGGATCCGGGCGAAGGGCGTCCGCTACGGCCTCGGCATCGCCTGGCGGCCGGTGGCGGGCAGCGGCTCGGGCCTGTGGTTCCACGGCGGGACCCACCTCGGCGTGGTCTCCGAGTCCGGCGTCACCGAGGACGGCACCCGCGCCGTGACGACGGCGACGTTCACCCTGCGCACCGACGGGACCCGACAGGAGGCCCAGGACGCCGCCACGCGGCGCCTGGTGGACAACGCGCTGCGGGCAGGGGGCGCCCGCTAGGTCCAGGGGGTCGGCCCGGTGCTCGGGGAAGGTCGGCGGACACGCTCGTGGTCACAGCGTCCAGGAGCGGTCCGCCGGCCTCGGGGGCGCGTCGCGCGGTCGGCCGAGCGCGGTGGGGACGGGCTCGGCGAGCAGCAGGGTGAGGTCGTCCGCGAGCGGGGTGCCGCCGGTGTGGCGGTGCAGCAGGTCGGTCAGGCACCGCAGGGCGTCGTGCGGGTCGGGCGCGGTCAGGGCCGCGTGGCACCGCGGGGAGTCGAGCGGGAAGGGGATGCTGTCGGCGTCGCGGGCGTCGGTGAGGCCGTCGGTGTACAGGAGCAGCCGCTGCCCGTGCGCCAGCTGGACCCGTTGCAGACAGGGGGCGGGGTGCAGGCCCAGCGGGGGCGAGGGCCGCGGCGGGGAGAGCAGGTGAAGGCGGCGGCCGGTGCGCAGGGGCGGCGGGTGACCGCAGTTGACGATGCGGGCCTCGCCGGGGTGGAAGTCGACGAGCAGCAGGGTCACGAAGTCCTCCGGGCCGAGTTCGGGGCCCAGGTGCTCGTCGAGGGTCCGGGCGAGCCGGACCGGGTCGGGTTCGGTGGCGGCGGTGCGCCGGAAGGCGGCGAGGACGGCGGCGGCCACCCGCAGGGCCTGGACGCCGTGCCCCTTGACGTCGGCGAGCAGCACGCGCGGGCCCGCGCAGGTGAGCACGGCGTCGTGGACGTCACCGCCGATGCGGGCGTGCGGGTCGGCGGGGCGCGTGTGCACGGCCAGGCCGATGTGGCCGACGCGGTCGGGCAGCGGGCGGGCCAGGGCCTCCTGCACGGTGTCGGCGAGTCGGGTCATCCGGTCGAGCGCGCGCTCGGCGCGTACGCGGGAGTACGCCGTCACCACGGCCCACACGGAGACGGCCGTGATGTTCAGGGGGGAGGCCAGATCGCGCAGCGTGAGGGGCGACGCGTCCAGGAGTGTCAGGCCGACGGCGACGGTGCCCAGGGCGGCGGTGACGCGCGCCGAGAGCCGCTGGGCCCCGAGGAGCGGCCCGAGCAGGAGCAGTGCGTGCAGGGGCACGTGGGTGAGGCTCGTGACCGTGGCCGCGGCCGCCTGTGCCCCTACCGCCGTGGCGAGCCACTTGCGCCGTGTTTCCACTGCGTCCCCCTGGTCGTCTGGTGAAGTTCGGTTTTCCGCGCACGACCCCTGCGTGCGGGGTACTGTGCCAGCTTCGATGACGGTACGTGGCCAATTCACCACAGCCCGCGCACCGCTGCCCCGGCGCGGGTAGCGTCGAGCGCCGCCCGCACCGCGCTCGCGGCCGGGGCGGCCTACGCCTGCACGCGGCCCCGCTCCGGCTTCCCGTCCGGCTACGGCGCGGGGCCGGAGAACCACCGTCCGGCCAAGACGGTGACACGGGCGGTGAAGGGCCGGTGGCCGCAGCCGCGGCTCCGCGCGGCCGCGCCCTCGCATTGGTCCATTCCACTGACGCGCGGCAGGCGATCGCGCTACCCGGGGCGAAAACCCGGGGAAACGCCGCTGACATGGGAAATCCCTTCTTCTGGGCCTGATTGACGGATCGTCGGAGAGCGGGTACCACTGACGCACGCCCGGCCCCGCGTGCCCCGTTCCGCCGCACCGGCCCAGAGGTCTCAGGAGGCTGCCTTGCGAGGATCCGCCCACCGCTTTGAATCCGCCGCGCGCAGACGCACCGTGAGGACGGCGGGCGCCCTGGCGTCGGCCGCCCTGCTGGTGCCGCTCATCGGCGCCGCCCCGGCACCGTCCGCGGCCGCGCCCGCGGGACCCGACTCCCTCCAGCGCGCGTTCGCTGCGGCCGCCGCCGAGTACGACGTGCCGCAGAGCGTGCTGCTCGGCGTGTCCTACCTCCAGTCCCGCTGGGACGCACACGACGGCGCCCCGAGCGTGACCGGCGGCTACGGCCCGATGCACCTCACCGACGCGCGCACCGCGCTGGCCTCGGCCCCGCACCACAGCGAGGGCGACGAGGACCCGCGCGGCGACGCGTCCCGCCCGGCGCTGAAGCCGCGCCAGGTGCCCGACGAAGCCCAACTGCCCGCCCGGCTCAAGACGTTGAAGCGCGCCGCGCGGCTCAGCGGCATTCCCGAGCGCGAGCTGCGCGAGGACACCGCGGCGAACGTCCGCGGCGGTGCCGCCCTCCTCGCCGCCGCGCAGCAGCGGCTCGACAGGCCGTTCAGCGACGACCCGGCCGACTGGTACGGGGCGGTCGCCGCGTTCTCCGGCGCGGACGAGCAGGCGGGCGCCGCCTCGTACGCCAATGAGGTGTTCGCGGTGATCCGCGACGGCGAGCGGCGCACGACCGACGCCGGACAGCGGGTGCGGCTCGCCCCGCGGCCCGGCCTGCGGCCCGACGCGGCGCAGGTCGAGCGCATGGGCCTGCGCAAGGCACCGGCGGCGGAGACGGACTGCCCCAGGTCCCTCGCCTGCGAGTGGATCCCGGCCCCGTACGAGGAGTTCGGCGACAACGACTACGGCAACCACGACAAGGCCGAACGGCCCGGCTCCCAAGGCATCAAGTACATCGTGGTGCACGACACGGAGGGCAGGTGGGAGGGCGTCCTGAAGCTCGTCCAGGACCCGACGTACGTGTCCTGGCACTACACGCTCCGCTCGTCCGACGGCCATGTCGCCCAGCACGTGCGCACCAAGGACGTCGCCTGGCACGCGGGCAACTGGTACGTGAACTCCAAGTCCGTCGGCCTGGAGCACGAGGGCTTCCTCACGGCACCCGACACCTGGTACACGGAGGCGATGTACCGCTCGTCGGCGCGCCTGGTGAAGTACCTCGCCAAGCGGTACGACATCCCGCTGGACCGGCAGCACGTCCTCGGCCACGACACCGTCCCGGGCACCACGGCGGCCACCATCCGGGGCATGCACACCGACCCGGGCCCGTACTGGGACTGGCAGCACTACTTCCAGCTCCTCGGCAAGCCGCTGCACCGCACGGCGGGCCCGAAGGGCGGTCTGGTGACGGTGGCGCCCGAGTTCAGCAGGAACCAGCCGGAGTTCACCGGCTGCGTCAAGCCCGGCGAGAAGTGCCTGCCGCACGGCTCCAGCGCGGTGCGCGTGCACACCGAGCCCCGTGACGACGCGCCGCTCGTCAAGGACATCGGACTCCGTCCGGGCGGCGAGCCGTCCACGATCGACGTGAACGACATGGGCTCGCGCCTGTCCACCGGCCAGCGGTACGCGGTCGCGGACCGCCAGGGCGACTGGACGGCCGTGTGGTACCTCGGCCAGAAGGCGTGGTTCAAGAACCCGAGGAAGCAGCCGACGGCCGTCGACGCGCGCGGCTGGACGGTGACGCCGAAGGACGGCGCGAGCGAGGTCCCGGTGTACGGCCGCGCCTACCCGGAGAAGGAGGCGTATCCGCCGGAGGTCCCGGTGCAGTCGGTCTCCCCGCTGCCGTACAAGCTGCTCGCGGGCCAGAAGTACGCCATCGGCGACAAGGTGCCCGGTGAGTACTTCTACGCGCCGACGTTCGATCTGAAGCCGCACCGCGTGGTGCGCGGCAAGGACGTCTACTACGAGATCCAGTTCGGCCACCGGGTGGCGTTCGTGCGCGCCGCCGACGTCACGGTGGTGCCGTCCGGCACCTAGCCGCGGCGGCCCCGGGAACCGCCGGGCCCGGGCCTGTCGTGGGGGCAGGTCCGGGCCCGGCGCATGCGCTACCGAGGACACGCGGCCGCGTGGGTCAGCCGGCGGTCTCCGTACACCAGATGGGCTGGCCCTGGTAGTAGATGCACACGTTGCCGTCGTCCTGGACGGACAGGATGGCCCCGTGACGCCCGGAGGTGTTCGACGCCCACACGGGGCGGTCGTCCTGGGCGTAGACGACGAGGTTGCCGTCGCCCTGCATGACCGCGCGGTACCCGTCCGGGCGGGTGTCCGGCGACCACACGGGCTTCTCGACGCTGTCCCGGTAGACGACGAAGTTGCCGTCCTCCTGGAGCCGGAGCAGCGTGTGGCCGTTCCCGGAGGTCCAGGCCATGTTGCGGTAGATCGTGCTCGACGGTGTGTTCGGATAGACGTCGTTGTTGCTCATACGCGACTTCCCTCCCTGTCGAGATGGGCGGACACCCCGCTCCCCCACGACGCTAGGCGCGGTGGCGCCCCGCGCTTGAGAACAGAGCACGCCAGCCTGAACACGAGGGTACGAACGGTAGGAAACCGCCAGCCGACGAAAGCTCTCCACCAGCCCGTTGGGCGGTACGGAGCGCCTGTCACCGGGTGACGAAGCGGCGCGAATCCGGCGCCGCGTCGGCGGGCCCGGGGCCCTGTCCAAGGCCGGTACCGGCCAGGCGGGACGGGGCGGTGCGCCCCGCGCGGACCGAGATGTGTGACGCCGCCGCGCGGGGACCGGGAGGGTGGTGGCTCAGCCCTGCTGGAACAGCTCGGCGGGCAGCGGCTTGAGGAGTGCGTACAGGTCGTCGGTGATCGGGCGGTCCCAGGCCGCGATGGTCACCAGGACGTTGTCGCTGCGGTCGAACTGGACGCAGGAGATGCGGCTTTCGGAGAGCCGCAGACGGCGCACGATCAGGAGGTTGTCCCCCTGCATCACCGGCACGTCCTCGCTGGAGACGACGGTGACCTCCTCGTCGTTCTCCAGCGCGAGCAGGAGCTGGGCCACCTCGAAGGGCACCTCGCCGTCGGCGAGCTCGCGGGCCGGGGAGCCCTCCGGCAGATTGCCGATGATCATCGCGGGGCCGCGGCCGCCGAACAGGTCGTAGCGCAGGAAGACGCCCTGGCAGCTGCCGTCGGGGGCGGGCAGCAGGCCGGCACCGAGGTTGCCGGGCCAGTCGCCCGGATCCATGGCGAGGACATCGAAGTCCGGCCCGGCGGGGGTGGCGGAGCTGCGGCGGCGGAGGAAGGACATGCGGCCATGGTACGTGCCCGCGGAGTCGTTTCCGGCGCGGGGGCCGCGAGGGAGAAACCCGTGGTCACGGCGGGCGCCGGGGGTGTGCGAGATCGTCGCGCGCGCCGTTCCGCCGAGGGCGGCACGGCGCGTCAGGCCGGGCCGCGGCCGCGCTCGTGGTGGCGGGCCACGCGGGCCCGGTTGCCGCAGGACGGCTTGCACCACTCCTGGCGCGGGTGCTCCTTGAGGAAGTACCGCACGCAGCGGGGCGCGTGGCAGGCGCGCAGGCGCCGCCGGTCGGGTCCGGCGAGGAAGGCGTGCGCGGCCCGGGCCAGGGCGGCGTCGAGCAGGTCGGCGCGCCGGTCGGGCGAGGCAGGGCCGGCCGCGGGCACGGGCTCGTCGCGCAGCCGGGGAGCGGCACCGCCCGGCCAGGTGAGCACGGGCACGGTGGGCACCTTCGCCGCGGCCTCGTTCAGCCGGGCGACGGCCTCGGCGGGCGGCAGGAGGCGGTGGGCGTCGGCGGGGCTCGGCTCGCCCGGCAGGACCGCCCGGGCGAAGAGCGCGCGGACGGCGGAGCGCACCGCCCGTACGCGGTCGAGCCCGGCGGCGTCCGCGCGGTAGCGGCCCGGCGCCAGGGCTTCGGGCAGCGCGTCGGCGTGGTCGCGCACCCAGGCGGTGAGGCCCTCGGGCGCGTCGAGGTCGTCGGCGACCCCGCCGCGCCCGTCGTGGCGGACGGTGGCGGCGAGGTCGAGCGTCAGCCGGGTGGGGCCGGGCGCCGGTGCGGAGGCCTGGGGCGGAGCGGGCATGGGCTAATGATAGGTTCCGCCGCATCCATTAGGCGGGTTTCCCGCGGAGCCCGCCGGGGCCGGGGCGCGGGTCCGCCGGGCCGCGCCGGGAGCCCTTCACCGCGGAAGCCTCGCACGGCGGGAGCCCTTCACGGCGGGCGTCGCCCGGTCGGCGTCAGGGCCGCGGGCGCGCCCCGGAAAGAGGTGCCGGTGACCAGCGCGACCGTACTGAACTACTGGAAGGCCGGACTCACCGACGTACCCGACGAGGTGTGGCGCCATCCGCGTCTGGACGTGCTCCTGCTGCCCGGCAACCAGCTCACGCGGCTGCCCGCCCGCCTCGGCACACTGGCCTCGCTGCGCACCCTCGACCTCGGCCACAACCAGCTCACGTCCGTGCCGCGCGAGCTCGGCGACCTCACCGCGCTGAGTGACTTCCTGTACCTGCACGACAACCGCCTCACCTCCCTGCCCGGGGAGTTGGGCCGGCTGACGCGCCTGGCCTATCTGAACGTCGGCGAGAACCGGCTCTCCGAACTGCCGGACACCGTCGGGGACATGAGGGGCCTGGTCGAGCTGCGCGCCCAGCACAACCGGCTCGGCTCACTCCCCGCCTCTCTCGGCGGCCTGCGCTCCCTGCGGGAACTGTGGCTGCGCGGCAACGCCCTCACCTCGCTGCCCGCCACCGTGCGGGGGCTGAGCGCGCTGCGCGAACTGGAGCTGCGCGAGAACGCCTTCGCCGCGGTGCCCGACGCGCTGCGCGGACTCCCCCTGCTGCGGCGCCTCGATCTGCGGGCCAATCGACTGCGCGAACTTCCCGGCTGGCTCACCGAGTTGCCCGCCCTTGAGAAACTCGATCTCCGCTGGAACGAGGTACCGGACGACGACTCCACGGCGGCGGCCCTGCGCGCCCGCGGCTGTGTGGTGCTGCGCTGAGCCGTGCACGCCGCGGCCGAACGGCCCGCACCGGGCAGAGAATTCCTTGACTTAAAGCGCGGCCGCGTTAACTGTCCAAAGGTATAGGGAGATTTCCGAAGCGGGCATTCCTTTGCCTTTCGGGCCACCCGCACGCCTGCGACCTGCCCATATGCAGGATCGCCGGAGAGACCCCAAGGGACTTTGCCCACCGTTGAATTGACCTCGCGGAGACGGTATACGGATGCCCGCATTCCCGGGTTGACATCAAAGGCGGCGCCGCACCAAGCTGTCCGTGGACCAGTGACGAGGGATCTAGATATGCCACTCCCATCGATTTCACTGGGGTCCTGGCACATTTCCCGCGGGTGGATTTCCGCGCCCTTTATCGATTCGGGGGCGTGCCGCCCGGGGCTGCCACCCGAAGAAAGGAACAGCCATGGCGCGCGCCGTCTGGATGCGACCCGGGACCATTCCGTCCGGAGCCGGGCGCGGCACGGCACGTTCCACCGAGTGACCTGGCGACGCCGGATCCGGGCGTCATTCCTCTCCGGGCGGCGGAGTTCCCCTCCGCCGCCGACTCCGCGGCTCACCGGATGAGCCATCGGGCCCCGGCCCGGCCGCCGGCCGCCAGGTCACATCACCCCATGGGGACCAGCCACCGAGAGGAGGTGACCCATGAAGAGGATGCCGATCCGCAAGGCCGGTCCGATCCGTCTGACGACCGCCTGCTACTACGCGTGCGCCGAGCACTGAGCACCGCGGAGCCGGGCCCCGGTCCGGGCCCGGCTCCGTCCCCGCCCTCCCCGGCCGGGTCCGCCCGGCCCCCTGGCAGAGAGGCACGCCGGATGAGCGTGACCGCACCGGGCGGCGCCACCGTCCGCCTGCACCGCCTCACGATGGTCGCCGAGGCCGACGGCGTCATGGTCGGCCGCCCCGACACCGGCTCGTACGCGGTGTTCCCCGAGGAAGGCGCCCAGGTCCTGCGGCTGCTCGACGCCGGGGGGTCCGTCGCCGACGCCGCCGACTGGTACGCGCGCACCTGCGGCGAGACCCTCGACATGGAGGACTTCCTCGCCGCCGTCGACGACCTCGGCTTCCTGCGCGCCGACGGGGACGCCCCGGACGCCGGGGAGTCCGGGCCCGCGCCCGTGCGCTGGCAGCGGCTCGGCCGCTGGACGTTCTCGCGCCCTGCCGGGGCGTGCTACGGCGTGCTCGTCGCGGTGGCGCTGGCCGCCATGGTGCACGACCCGGCGCTGCGGCCCTCGTACCACCAGCTGATGTTCACGAGCCACATCTCGCTGATCGCCGTCAGCCTGTTCGCCGCGGCGATCCCCTGCATCTTGGCGCACGAGGGCTTCCACGCGCTCGCGGGCCGCAGGCTCGGGCTGCCCTCGACGCTCGGCATCGGACGGCGGCTGTACTACCTCGTCGCCGAGACCCGCATGGACACGCTCCTCAGCGTCGAACGGCGCCGCCGCTACCTGCCGTTCCTCGCGGGCATGCTCGCGGACGTGCTGCTGGTCAGCGTGCTCACGCTCGCCTCCGCCGGCCTCGGCCGGACCGGTGCGCCCGGCTGGATCCCCGCGCTGTGCCTCGCGGTCTCCTTCACCTGTGTGCTGCGGCTGGTCTGGCAGTTCCTGTTCCATCTGGAGACGGATCTGTACTACGTCGCCACCACCGCCCTGCGCTGCACCGACCTGCAGAACGCCACCCGCTTCCACCTGCGCGCCCTCGTCCGGCGAAGGCTGCGCCGCCCGCCGCCACGGGCCGACCGGGAGTGGTCCGACCACGAGCGCGCCATGGCGCGCCGCTACGCGCCGGTCCTGGTGTCCGGCTACGCCTTCTCGCTCGCCAGCCTCGCCTGGGCCGCCGTGCCCACCGCGCTGACCTTCTGGTCCACGGCCGTCGACCGGTTCACCCGTGCGGGGACGCCGGTCGCCGACCTCGTCGACGCCGCGTTCTTCGTCACCCTGACGGCGTTCGAACTGAGCCTCCTGCTCTACGTCACCGTGCGGGACCGGCGCGCCAAGGCCCGCACCGCCACCGCCCCACGCCGAGGAGCGTCATCCGCATGACCGCCCTGCCGCCCCATCACCGCTGGATCCTCACCACCGAAGACCCGGAACCGACCGGCGAGCTGCCCGCGCCCCCGCGCCCCGACCTGGAGGTCGGCTGCCACCGGCGGCTGCGCGGGCCGTTCACCGGCGGCGGCTCTCTGCTGCGCAGCGTCGTGCCCGAACTGCTCGCCCGCGACGCCGAGTCGGTGGCCGCCCGTGCCACCGAGATCACCGTGATCGCCCCGGACCTCGCGCCCCTGGTCCCGCGCACGCCGCAGACGCTCACCCAGCTGGCCGACGCCAAGGAGCGCACCCGCTTCTACCCCGCGCCGCGCGCCCTGCGCCTCGCTCACGGCGTGGCCGAACTCGCCCTGGACTGGGCGCGCCTGCTCCGCCCCGAAGGCGCCGTCATCGCCTTCCACGACGTGGACGAGGCCGACCCCACCGACCGCGAGCTCGTGGCCATCCTGCTGCGCCGCTGCGACCCCGCCCTGCTGACCGTGGTCGCGGAGAGCCACGGCGACCACGACGACGCGCTCACCCGCGCGCTCACCACGTACACCGTCCGTGCCGCGCGGCCACCGCGGCCGCGGTCGTCCCGGCGTGCGGGCGCCGACCTGGCCCAGCTGTTCATCGACTCCGACGGCACCAGCCGCGACCCGGCCGCGCGGAACGCCTACTACGCCCTGCCGCCGACGGAGCGGGCCCGCAGGCACACCGCGCGCGCCGAGGCCCTGCGGGACCTGGACGATCCGACGCTGCGCCTCGGTGCCGTCCCGTACCACCTGGAGCACGGCTCCGATCCGGCGGGCGCGGGTGTCGCGGCCTTCGTCGAGGCCGTCAACAGCTGCTTCGCCGCGGGTCTGTACGAGGCCGTCGCCGACCTGGCCGCGCGCGGGCGCCGGCTCGCGGCCGACGGCGGCTGGTCGCAGGCGTACCGCACCTTCACGCACAAGGCCGCCGCGTGCCTGTGCTATCTGGGGCGCGGCCAGGAGGCGTTCGCGCATCTGGAGGAGATGCGCCGCAGCACGGCCGACCCGGACGTGCACATGGGCACGGCGTATCTGTCGGCGATGCTCTACACCCGCTTCCTGCCCCGGGAGGAGCACGACGAGGACCTGGCGCTCGCCTGGGTGAACACGGCCATCGCGTTCGCCGACAGCCATCCCGACCCCGAACGGCGGGTGCTGGCCCGCGCGTTCATGCGCAACGCGAAGGCGCTGGTGCAGCTGCACCGCGGTGACGCCGACGGCTCCCTGGCGCTCGTCGAGGAGGCGATCGCCCTCACCGACGCCGGCTTCGCCCCGGACGAGCAGCTCCTGCACCGCTCCGTCCTGCTGTACAACCGCGCGCAGGTGCGGGCCGCGCGCGAGGACCACACGGCCTCGCTGCGCGACTACGACGACGTGATCCGCCGCGACCCGGACTACGGCGACTACTACTTCGAGCGCGCCGCGCAGTACCGGGCGCTCGGCCGCCACGACGAGGCCCTGCGGGACTACGCCACGGCGATCCGGCTGACCCCGCCGTTCTACGAAGCGCACTTCAACCGCGCCGACCTGCTGCTCGAACTCGGCGACGACGAGGGCGCGTTGCGGGACCTGGACTACGCCCTGGACCTGGAGCCGGGCCACCTGGGCTCCCTCACGCACCGCGCGGAGCTGCTCCTGGAACGCGGCGACACGGCCGGGGCCCGCCGCGACGTGGAGCACGGCCTGGCCATCGAGCCGCGCCACGCCCCGCTGCTCGCCGCGCAGGGCGCGCTCCTGGAGGCGACCGGGGACGCGGAGGCCGCGTACGAGAGCTACTCGGCGGCACTGGTGACCGAGCCCGCGTTCGTGCCCGCCTGGGCCAACCGCGCCGTGCTCGCCTACACCAGCGGCCGGCCCGAGCAGGCCGTCGCCGACCTGGACGCGGCGCTGCGCATCGAGGACGACGCCACCTTGCGGACCAACCGTGCCGTGGCGCTGCAGGACCTCGGCGAGCACCGCCGCGCGCTCGCCGACCTCGACGTGGCGGTCGCCGCCCTGGGCGCCGACGACCCGGACGTGTTCTATCTGCGGGGTCTCAGCCGCCACGCCCTGGCCGACACCCGGGGTGCCCTGGCGGACTGGCGCGCCCATCTGAAGGCCTTCGGCCCGGGCGAGACGTCACCGCGCGGCGAGGAGATCGAGCTGCGGGCCGGTGACCTGACCCTCGCGGAGATACGGGAGGGAGTCGGGTGAGGGACAGCGAGGCCCTGGGGCGAGCGGAGCCCGCCGCGGCCCTTTCGCCCGGCGGTGGCGCGGACCCCGATCTGGTGCGGCGCGCCCTGCGGCATCACGCCAAGGGCGTCGCCGTCGTCACGGCGGGCGTCGGGCGCCCGCCGGTCGGCTTCTGCGCCACGTCCGTCACGTCGCTGTCGCTCGCCCCGCCGCTGATGTCGTTCACGGTGGGCCTGCGCTCCGCGTCCTGGCCGGTGGTGGAGGGCGCCTCCCACGTGATGGTGCACCTCCTGGCCGCGGGCCAGGAGTCCGTGGCCCGCGTCTTCGGCGGCGCGGGGCGGGCCAAGTTCGGCCCGGACACGCGCTGGCGCCGCGGGGCGCACGGCCTGCCGGTCCTGGACGGGGTCCTGGCCCGGCTGGCGCTCGCGCCCGTCGACCGCCTCCTGGTGAGCGACCACGCCCTGGTCATCGGTCGGGTGACCAGGGCGTGGCACGCGGCGGACGGACGCCCGCTGGTGCACCACGACGGCGGTTACGTACGCCTGTCAGACGCTCTGGCGCTGACGGCGGGCGAGGAGTGAGTCGCGGATCTCCCCCGCCCGCACGGCCGTGTTGGACAGCAGCGTCGACGTCAGGCCGTGGGTGTGCTCGGTGCCGCCCTGGAGGTAGACGGCGGCGCTGACGTTGGCGTTGGTGGCCACGCGGTGGTCGCGGCTGACGACCAGCTCGTCCTCGTCGTCGCGGCGGCACAGCTTGTCGACCTCGCCGAGGCGTTCGCCGAGGCCGCGCGGCCGGTAGCCGGTGGCGTAGACGAGCACGTCGGCGGCCAGCGTCTCGCGCTCCCCGGTGGGCAGGAACTCCACGCCGATGTCCAGGCGGTCCGGGTGCGCGTCGATGTCGCGGATGCGGGTGACGTTCAGCATGCGCAGCCGCTCCCGCCCCTGGACCTTCTCCTGGTACATGGTCTTCGACAGGGACTCGATCAGGTCGATGTCCACGACCGAGTAGTTGGTGGAGCGGTGGTAGTCGAACAGCGACTGCTTCACCTCCCGGGGCGCGTGGTAGAAGAGGTCCACGGCCTCGGGGTCGAAGATGCGGTTGGCGAAGGGGCTGTCGTCGGCGGGCGTGTAGCCGTACTTGGCGAACACCGAGCAGACCTCGGCGTCCGGGAAGTTCCGGTGCAGGTAGTCGACGCACTCGGCGGCGCTCTGCCCGGCGCCGAGCACGACGGCCCGGCGCACCGGCGTCGCGGTCTCCTTGAGCGCGGCCACGCGCGGGATCAGCTGGCTGTTGTGGAAGATCCGCTCGGAGTTCTCCATGCCGGGCGGCAGGTGCGGCTCCAGGCCCGTGGCCACGCAGATGCTGCGCGCACGGCGTACGACGGTCCGCTCCGGGTCGTTCGCGTCCCGGCTGACGACCTCGAAGTGCGTGACCTCGCCGTCCTTTGTCACGGGGCGTACGGCGACGACCTCGGCCGAGTAGTCGACGAGGTCGTCGACGCGGGCCGCGGCCCACTCCAGGTAGTCGTGGAACTCGACGCGCAGCGGGAACAGCGTCTTCTGGTTGAGGAAGTCCACCAGCCTGTCGCGCTCCTGCAGGTAGCACAGGAAGCTGAAGGAGCTCTTCGGATCACGCATCGTGACCAGGTCCTTCAGGAAGGACACCTGCATGGTCGCGTCGTCGATCAGCATCCCCCGGTGCCAGCCGAACCGCGGCTGCTTCTCCAGGAATCCGGCGCGTATCCGGTCGCTCTCGCCGAGCCGCGCGTTGTGTTCGTGGACCGCGATCGCGAGCGCCAGGTTCGATGGCCCAAATCCGATCCCCAGGACGTCATACATCACGTCCGTCCCCCTGTGCTCATCACGCGTCTCCGGCCCACTGTGCACGGCATTCACCCGCTTCATCGCCTCCTTAAGCAGCCACATGTTAGATAAGGTTAGCCTTACCTTGCAATGTCTGAGGAGGAATCATATGCGGGACGCCGCCCCCGACCACCGGATCCGGGGGTGCCGGGCACCGCGGACCTTGCTTGATTCCGAGGGCGCTTCGCCTTGCCCCGGAAGGGGAGTGGACCCCACCGCCACTCACTTCGAGAGCGGCACGTCCGCCCGGGGAAGTGACCACGCACACATGGACCCCAGGGCGATCAGGCATCCAACTCCGCACCCCGGCCCGGTCGCCGCCGACTCACGGGGCGCGCGAACGCCACAGAACATTTCCGGCCACCGTCACCACGGCACGTCGAACGTACACGACCCCTCGCCTCCCGCAGACGCGGGAGTCCCGCCATCGAGCGTGCGGATATACAGCACACATCGGTCACTTCGCCCGCCTGCACGCGCGGTCGGCGACAGGAAGCGAAAAGCCCTCCGATCCGCACACACCGCGACCCGAAAGGCCGTTGAGCGCCCTCCCGGACCGCGGGGCAGAACACGGGCCCACCATAGAACTTAGGTTAGGCTAAGCTAAACCCAATCTTGATCGGCCCGCCCGAAGAGGCGGGCCCGCCCATGAAATGGAGTGGCTCCGTGAGCGTGACCGCTGCCCGGGGATGGCCCACCAGCGGGGTGCCCGCCAGGATCAGCGAATCCGGCGACCCCCTTCCCTGGCCGGAGGAGCTCCGGGACAGCGTGGTCGTCGTCAAATTCGGCGGCAACGCCATGGTGGACGCCGAGCTGCAACGCACGTTCGCCCAGGACGTCGTGGAGCTGTGGCAGGCGGGCCTGCGCCCGGTCGTCGTCCACGGCGGCGGACCGCAGATCAGCGCGATGCTCGACCGCCTCGGCCTCAAGACGCGGTTCGAAGCGGGCCTGCGGGTGACGACGCCCGAGACCATGGACGTCGTCCGCATGGTGCTCACCGGCCGCGTCCAGCGCGAGCTGGTCGGCCACATCAACGCCCACGGCCCCCTGGCCGTCGGCATGTCCGGCGAGGACGCCCACACGATGACCGCGGTCCCGCGACCGGCGTGGGTGGACGGCGAGCCGGTGGACATCGGCCTCGTCGGCGAGGTCGTGGACGTGAACCCGGACATGGTGCGCACGCTCCTGGAGCAGGGCCACATCCCGGTGGTGTCCCCCGTGGCGCGCGGCGAGGACGGGCAGGTCTACAACGTCAACGCCGACCTCGCGGCCTCGGCCCTGGCCGTGGCCCTCGACGCCGAGCGCCTGGTGATGCTCACCGACGTCGAGGGCCTGTACGCGAACTGGCCGCACAGCACCGAGGTCGTCGAGCACCTGACGGCCGATGCCCTCAGCGGCCTCCTGCCGGGCCTTGCGAGCGGGATGCTGCCCAAGATGGAGGGCTGCCTGCGCGCCGTGCGCGGCGGCGTCCGCAAGGCGCACGTGGTCGACGGCCGGGTGCCGCACGCGGTGCTGCGCAGCGTCCTCGCGCCGATGAGCCCCGGCACCACCGTGGTCGCCGACGACGCCCTGGCGCACGAGCGGCGGACCGTCACAAGGACTTCGTGAGGATCCGGGCGTTGCGGCGCGGATCCAGGGAAGCCGCCCACGACGGAGGCGCCAGGCGCGCCGTCGTGGGCGCGAACCCGTAGCGCAGGAACAGGCCGCCACCGCCGGTGGTGGCCGTGAACAGGGCGCCGAGGCCCTGGGCGTGCGCCGTCGCGAGCACGGCCCGCAGCAGGGCGGCCCCCACTCCGCTCCCCTGCCGGTGCCCGGCCACGCAGAAGTTGTACACGACGCCCGCACGGCCGCCGCCCTCCGCGGGGGCCGCCCGGTGCGTGCGCAGGCCCACACAGCCCGCGAGGGTGCCGTCGGCCGCCTCCGCCACCAGGAAGTCGGCCGCGTGCGCGGCGTAGAGCTCCACCGGCCGCTCCCGCAGCGCGCCCGAGCGCACGAAGGGGCGGGACAGTTCGGCGAGCGCGGGCGCGTCCTCCTGGCGGGCGGTGCGCACGGCGTGCGGCGGCGCGGGCCGGGCGTGCTCCTGCGGCGCAGGGCGCGGCGTAGCCGTGATCAAGGCTTTCCTTCCTCGGTTCCACGATCGAAGAGCGGCGCGTGGCCGCGTTCCCCTGACGGGGCATCAAAGTAAGGGCAGCCTTACCGTTCACGTGCCTGGTCCGCGCCGCACCGGCGGGCGGCCGATCGGCTCGACCTCGTCAGGCGTCCATCGACGCCGCGAGGGAGCGGGGGCGCAGATCGGTCCAGTGGGTCTCGACGTACTCCAGGCACGCGTCCCGGGAGTTCTCCTCGAAGACGACCGTCCAGCCCCCGGGGACCTCGGCGAACGAGGGCCACAGCGAGTGCTGCCCCTCCTCGTTCGCCAGGACCAGGAAGCGGCCTTCGGTATCGTCAAACGGGTTCGTGCTCATGTTCGTTGTCTCCTCGGGGTCGACGGGCCGGCGTCGGCCGCGCCGAGCATGCTCTGCAGCTCGTCGGCACGCGCCGGAAAGGGAGAGGCGCGCCACAATTAGGTTAGGCTCACCTAATTAAGATTAGCCTATTCCTTCCCCATCCCTCTCACAAGGAGCGGTCCTGTCGTGACGGAACCTGCCTCCGGCCTCGCCGCCGGAATCGACGCCCCCTTCGCCGAGTTCGGTCTGCCCGGCGCACCCGGCACCGAAGCGTTCTGGGCGGCTGTCGGAGCTCCCGCGTCGGTCCCCGACGGCGACGGCGGCTGGGTGACCCTCTTCCTGTGGCGCGGCTCCCCCGCGACCCTCGACTTCGAGAGCTGGTCGGCGCCGGTCCCGTTGCTCCGCCTGGACGACACGGACTGCTGGTACGCCAAGGTGCGCGTGCCCGCGCGGCTGCGCGTCACCTATCAGTTCCGCGCGGGCGACGCGGCGTACGCCGACCCCTTCAACCCGGCCGGCGCGGGCGGCGACCGCTCCATCGCCGCCACACCGGACGCCCCGGCCCAGCCGCACTGGCCCCTCGTCGCCCCCGACGACGTACTGCCGCTGCCCCGCACCCGGCTGCGCTGGGCCAGCGAACGGCTCGGCGGGCGGCGCACGGTGCGCGTCCACCCGGTGGGCGGCGGCGGGCCCGTGGTGCTGCTGCTCGACGGGGACGACTGGCTGTACCTGCACCCCGCCATGACCGCGTTCGACGCGGCCGCCGCCGCTGGTGAGATGCCCGCCTGCACCCTCGTGTTCCTGCCCGCCAAGGACAGGGCGGCCGAGTTCGGGTGCCGCGCCGACCTGTGGGAGGCCGTCCGCGACGAACTGCTGCCGCTGGTCGCGGAGTGCGGCGTACCCGCGGAGCCGGACCGTCTCGTGGTCGCCGGGCAGAGCCTCGGCGGGCTGAGCGCGCTGTACGCGGCCCTGGAGTACCCGGACCTGGTGTCCCGCGTCGCCTGCCAGTCGGGGTCGTTCTGGTGGACGCCCGACGCCATGGACGCGGCGGACCCGCTGGGCGGTCCGGTCGGCGGCGCCGTCGCCGCGCGGCTGCGGGAGCGCCCCGACCTGTCCGGGCTGCGGGTCGCGTTCGACGTGGGGGAACACGAGACGCGGATGCTGCCCCACTGCGAGCTGACCGAGACCCTGACCGAGCGGGCAGGTGCGACCGTGCGGGTCTCCCGCTCCGCGGCGGACCACGACCGCGCGGGCTGGCGGCAGGCGCTGCTCCGGGACGTTGCCTGGGCGCTCTCCTGAACGCCACCGGTTGACCGGCCGAGCGGCTGACCGGCTGAGCGTCCGGCCGCGGCGGCGGCCCCGTACGACAACAGCGGTTCCGGGGAGGTGGAGAACCTCCCCGGAACCGCTGTGTGCGTCAGGCTGTGTGCGTCAGGCTGTGTGTGTCACGGCGTCAGGACGCCGACGCGTCAGGGCCTCGGGCCATCACCGTGCCACGGCCCGGCAGTACCCCTCGTCCGTGGCGAGCAGGTTCCGGTGGGTGTCCTCGGCCGTGATGACGCCGTCGTCCAGGACGAGCACGCGGTCGGCGGCGTCCAGGAGGGCCGGACTGCTGGTGATGACGATGGTGGTGCGGCCCCGGCGCAGCTTCGCCACGTTGCGCGCGATGAGCTGCTCGGTGACCGCGTCGACCGCCGTCGTCGGGTCGTGCAGGACCAGGACCTCGGTGTCGGCGGCCAGGGCCCGCGCCAGGGAGAGGCGTTGGCGCTGCCCGCCGGAGAGGTTGGCGCCGCGGTCGCGGACCGTGTAGTCGAGGCCGTCGCGGTGCAGGGCGACGACGTCGGTCAGCATGGACGCCTCCACGGCCGCGTCGACGCTCCGGCTGGTGCCCGACGGGTCGATGTTCGTGCGCAGGGTGCCCGCGAAGATCTCCCCGTCGTAGGGGTTCACCAGGATGTGCTCGCGCACGGCCTCCATCGACAGGTCGGCGACCTCCTGGCCGCTGACCCGTACCACGCCGTCGTACGCGTGCGGCGGGACCTGCACGGCGAGGACCGACGCGAGGTCGGCTGCCGCGCGCGGCTGGTAGGGCGCGATCGCCACGAACTCGCCCGCCGCCACCTGGAACTTCAGCTTGCGCAGCGAGCCGTGGCGGACGCAGTCCACCTCCAGGTCGCC
This sequence comes from Streptomyces sp. YIM 121038, assembly GCF_006088715.1. Taxonomy (NCBI): domain Bacteria; kingdom Bacillati; phylum Actinomycetota; class Actinomycetes; order Kitasatosporales; family Streptomycetaceae; genus Streptomyces; species Streptomyces sp. YIM 121038. The sequence goes on along the minus strand of NZ_CP030771.1, from coordinate 9,487,266 downwards.
GCCCGGGGCCGGGCGGCCGGGGCCCGGAGTCGTCAGCGGCGGGGCGGAGAGCACCAGGGCCATCCGCGCGGCCGAGGCGCGCGCGATCATCACGTACTTGGGCATCTCGGAGAACATCTTGAGCGGCTCGATGATGAACTGCGCGAGGCCCACGGCCATCACGAGCTCCCCGATCGTGATCTGCCCCTCGAACGCCAGCCACCCCGCGGTGATGGAGACGGCGGCGGCGAGGATCGCGTTCAGGGCGAGCGCGGTGCCCGCGTACACGCCGTTCACCCGGGCGACGGTGATCGCCTGGTGCTTCGCCTCCGTACTGACCTTCCGGTAGGACCGGAACGCCGCGTGGTTGCCGCCGAAGCCGTGCAGCGGGCGCAGGCCGGTGATCAGGTCGGCGACCTTCGCGCCCGCCCGTGCCACGCGGGCCTGCTGCTCCTGGGTGCTGGAGCCGATCCGCTTCGACATCACGCTCAGGACCGACAGGATCGCGACCGTGCCCACGACGACCAGGAGGCCGAGCCGGTAGTCCGCGAGGCCGAGGGCGACCGCCGCGACCACCACCGCGACCAGCGAACTGATCAGCAGGGGCACCACTTCGACGATGTCGGCGGTCTGGTCGGCGTCCTCCGTGGCGATGGTGAGGACCTCGCCCGACTTCAGGTCGACGTCCCGGGCCACCGGCTGGAGGCCGCAGGAGGCGACCTGCACGCGCCAGCGGTGCGCCTCGGTCGTGTTGGCCTTCTGCAGGACGCGCATGCCGAACCGCCACGACAGCGAGACCGTCGTGATGATCACGGCGAGCGCGCCGATGGACAGGCCGAGGGCACCGAGGCTGCGGTCCCTCATCGTGTGCTCGACGATCAGGCCGAGCGCGATCGGGAAGGCGGTCTCACCCGCCTGGTACAGGCCCATGAGGACGGTACCGGCGGCCATGGCGCCGACGTTGCGGCGCAGTGCGGTGCGCAGGATGTCTGCCCCGGGGCGGGGCCGCTGCGTATCAGGAGTGGTCATCGAGGTGGCGGGCAATCGCTTCGGGGGTCTTGAGGGTGAACAGGTCGCGGATGGTGATCACAGGTCCGTACTCGCGGCGGAGCAGCCCGATGAGCCGCACCGCCAGCATGGAGTGCCCCCCGAGGGACACGAAGTCGCTCACTGCGCTCACCTCGTCATCATCCAGGTCGAGTGCTTCGGCGAAGTACTCGCACACCACGGTCTCGGTCTCGGTCGCCGGGCGCCGCTCCGTCGCCGTGGTCAGCGCGCCGAGCGGCTTGGCCTCCGGCAGCGCCTTGGTGTCCGCCTTCCCGTTGACCGTCAGCGGGATGCTGTCGACCTGGGCATAGTGCGTCGGCCGCAGGAAGTCCGGAAGACCCGTGCCCACCTCGGCGGCCACCGCCGCCAGGTCGGCGCCTTCGAGGACGAGGTACGCGGCGAGCCGGTGGGCGCCGTCGACCTGCGGGTCCGGCTGGGCGACCGCGGCGACGAAGCGCACCGCCGGGTGCGCGGCGAACGCGGCCTCGACCTCGCCGAGTTCGACGCGGTGGCCCCGGATCTTGACCTGCTGGTCGGTGCGGCCCAGGTACATCAGGTTCCCGTCGGGCCGCCGCACCACCAGGTCACCGGTGCGGTACATGCGCTCGCCGGGCGCGCCGAACGGGCACGCCACGAAGCGGTCCGCGCTCTGGCCGGGCTGCCCGAGGTAGCCGCGGGCGATGCCGATGCCCGCCACGTACAGCTCGCCGGGGACGCCGTCCGGAAGCGGCCGCAGCCACGGGTCGAGCACGTGCGCGTCGGTGTTGTCGATGGCCACGCCCACCACCGGGTCCTGGCACTCGAAGGTGCCGACGCCGAGGGTGTTGATGGTGTACTCCGTGGGCCCGTAGAGGTTGTAGCCGACCGTGCCCTCGGTCTCGGCGAGCCGCCGCCACAGCGTCGGGGTGACGGCCTCGCCGCCGAGGAGCACCAGGGCCGGGCGCCGCTCCGGGTGGTCGAGCAGTCCCTCGGACACCAGCTGCTGCGCGTAGGTGGGCGTCACGTTGATGACGTCGATGCCGTGTTCGAGGCAGTACGCGACCAGGCGCGGAGCGTCGCGGCGCAGCTCCTCGTCGCAGATGTGCACCTCGTGGCCGTCGGCGAGCCACAGCAGCTCCTCCCACGACATGTCGAAGGCGAACGACACGGTGTGGGCGATCCGGAAGACCCGGTGGCCGTGGTCGGCGAGGACCGGCTCGAAGATCCGCCGCTGATGGTTGATCAGCATGTTGGTGAGCCCGGCGTACTCGGTGACCACGCCCTTGGGCTTCCCGGTCGAACCGGAGGTGTAGATCGTGTACGCGGGGTGCCGCAGCCGGTCCGGGTCGTCCGGCGCGAACGTCACGTACGGCTCGGCGGCGGGCAGCGGACGGTCAAGATCGATCAGGTCGCCGGTGAGCCGGGGCGCCACGGCGCTCACGGTGAGGATCACCGCGGGCCGCGCGTCGGCGACGATCGCGGCGATCCGCTCGTCCGGGTGGTCCAGTTCCAGCGGTACGTACGCGGCGCCGGTGCGCAGCACGGCGAACAGCGCCACGATCGAGTCGAGGGAGCGCGGGATCGCGAGACCCACGGTCGTCTCGGGGCCGATGCCCCGCGCGGCGAGGACGCCCGCCACCGCGCGGCTGCGGTCGCGCAGCTCGGCGAACGTCAGGGTCGCGCCGTGGGCGACGAGCGCCACCCGCTGCGGGCTCTTCTCCGCCGCCCGGTCGAAGCGGTCGACGACCGTGTCCGTGCCGATGTCCGTGCGCTCGGCGGGCCGGGGCTCCTCGCCCAGGCCGGGCAGGGCGCCGACGAGGCCGGTCGAGCGGGCCAGGTCCTCAAGGACGCGGACGTAGTCGGCGAGGAGGCGGCGGGCGTTGTCCGTGTCGCCGTCGCGGTGCTCCAGCTTGACCGTGAGCCTCTCGCCCGGCGTCACCACCCAGGTGAACGGGTAGTGGGTGGAGTCGTCGGCCTGCACGGAGGTGATGCCGTGCCGGGAGTTCATCGCGGCGAACGCGTCCATGTCCAGGAAGTTCTGGAGCACGAACAGGTTGTCGAAGAGGGTGTCGTGTCCGCTGGCGCGCTGGATCTCGCCGAGGCCGACGTGCTCGTGCTCCATCGCCTCGACCCGGGCCGTCTGCACGGCCTCCAGGTAGTCCCGGACGGTGTCGCCGGGGCGGGCCCGCGTCCACTGGGGCACGGTGTTGAGCAGCACGCCGACGATGTCGGACAGGCCCTCGCCGTCACGGCCGGAGACGGTCACGCCGAACACGGCGTCGCTGCGGCCCGTGTGGGCGCCGAGCAGCAGGCCGAACGCGCCGGTGAGGACCGAGTTCAAGGTCACGCCGTGCGTCTTGGCCGCGTCCCGCAGCAGGTCCGACTGTTCCGCGGACAGGGTGTGCACGAGGGCGCGCGGCAGCTCGTCCGACAGGGCCGGGGCCGGTCCGGCGAGCAGCGTCGGGCCTGCCAGGCCCGCCAGGTGCTCCGCCCAGAACCGTTCGGAGGCGGCCGCGTCCTTGGCGTCGAGGGCGCGGGCGTAGTCCTCGAAGCCCGGCGCGGCGGGGGTCGCGTCGAGGGTCCTGCCCGCGCCGATGGCCTCGTAGGCGTCGAACAGGTCGCGCAGCACGATCTCGCGGGACCAGCCGTCCCACAGCAGCAGGTGGTAGCTCAGGAGCAGTCCGTCGCGCTCGTCGGGCCTGCGGACCACGGTGAGGCGGATCAGCGGCGGCTCGGCCGGGTCGAAGCCGGTGTCGCGGTCCCGGGCGCGCAGCTCCTCGACCTCCGCGTCGGTGGCCAGGTCGACCGTGCGCACGTCGACGCGTCGGCCCGCCTTGAGGACCTGGACGGGGTTGCCGTCGTCGTCGGTGGCGAAGCCCGCGCCGACGACCGGGTGCCGCGCGATCACGTGCGCCATGGCGTCGGCCAGGACGTCGGTGTCCAGGCGCCGGTCGAAGGTGAAGTAGCTCTGCGCGACGTAGTGTCCGGCGGTGCCCGCCAGCTGGGCCTGGAAGAACAGACCGCGCTGGAGCGGGGTGACCGGTGCCGTGCGCTCGGCCGTCGTGGCGGCCTCCGCGACCCGGGCGAGGGCGCTCAGCCAGTGCTCGGTGATCGCGTCGGGGATGCCGTCGGCGAGGGTGAAGGCCGCGTGCAGGCTGCCGGTGGCCGCGTCGGTCCAGGCGTTGACCTCGACCGCGTAGGGGCTGCCCTGGTCGCCGCCGGTGATGTGCAGGGCCTGGGACTCGCTGCCCCGGCCGAGGTAGTTGAACAGGACCTGCGGGCGGGCGGTGAGCAGCGAGGCCGTCTGCGGGTTGAGGTACCGGAGCCGGCCGTAGGCGACGTGTCCGTCCTCGTCGGGCTGGCGCTCGGCGACCTCGCGGGCGGCCGCGACGGGGTCGGTGTGCGCGCTCAGCCGCACGGGCGCGATGGCGGTGAACCAGCCGACGGTGCGGGTGTAGTCGTGGTGCTCTTCGACGGGGACGCGGCCGTGCCGCTCCAGCTCGACCGCGAGGTCGGTGGGCTCGGCCTGGATCGCCGTCAGCGCGCTGCGCAGCGTGCCGCACAGCAGCTCGGTGAGGCCGACGCCGAGCGCGGCGGGCGCGGTGCGCGTCACGCGGTCGCTCGCCTCGGGCGCGAGCACGACGGTCCGCTCGCGCACCTCCCCCACCGCCGGGACGAGGGCGGGCGCCCGGAGCGTGTCGATCCAGTGCCCGAGCCCGTCGATCGCCTGCGTGGAGCGGAGCGCCAGGGCTTCGGCGTACTCGGCGTAGGAGGTGGTCGGCGGCGCCAGGTCCGCCCCGTTCATGGCGGTGGTCAGGTCGTCCAGGAGGACGAGCCAGGACACCGAGTCGACGGCGATGTGGTGCACCGTGACGACCAGGGTCCTGCTGGCCTCCAGCCAGGCGAACGCGATGACGTCCCCGGTCTCGGGGTCGAGGCGTCCGGCGGCGTCGTTCGCCACGGCCGTCGCGTCGGTCGCGTCGGTTCCAGCGGGGCGTACGACGGTGACGTCGCGGGCCGGTTCGGTGCGCAGGGCCCAGGTGCCGTGCTCGGCGCGCAGCCGCAGGCGCAGGGCGGGGTGCGCGGCGACCACGGCGTTCGCGGCGCGCCGGGCGTCGGCGAATCCGGTGCCCTCGGGCGCCACCAGGGTCCTGGCCTGGGCGAACCGGGCGAGGGAGCCGCCCAGTTCGCGCTGGCGCAGGATGATCGGCGTCGGGGTCAGGGGGCCGTCCTCGCGGCGGGCGGGCGTGGCCGCGGTGACCGGGGGCCGCTGCGCGTGCGCGTCCAGGTGCTCGGCGAGCGCGCGCGGCGTCCGGAACAGGAACACGTCGCGGGGCGCGAAGTGCAGGCCGAGGGTCCGGCCCCGGTTGATCAAGGTGATGGCGACGATGCTGTCGCCCCCGGCCTTGAAGAAGTCGGTGTCGGCGTCCACGGCGGGGCCGGGCAGTGTCTCGGCGAAGAGCTCGACGAGGGTGGCGAGCACGGACGCGGTGTCGCGCCCCGTCAGGGGCGCGGGGAACTGCGCGGCGGGACCCGACGCGCCCGCGGCCGACGACGCGACGGGGACGTCGCCCCCTTGCGACTGTTCGGCCCGCTCGGCCAGGGCCCGGCGGTCCAGCTTGCCGTTGACGGTCAGCGGCAGCGCGTCCGCCGTCAGGACCCGGCCCGGCACCATGTGCACGGGCAGCTTCGTGGCGAGGAGCGCGGAGAGGTCGCCGGGCACGCGGCCCACGACGTGGGCGACCAGGTGGTCGCCGGTGGCGGCCACGGTGACGGCCACGTCGACCACGCCGTCGAGCTCCCGGACCGCGGACTCCACCTCGCCGAGTTCGATGCGGAAGCCCTTGAGCTGCACCTGGTCGTCGGCGCGGCCCGCGAACTGGAGCTCACCGCCGAGCGTGCGGCGGGCGAGGTCGCCCGTGTGGTACATGCGGGAGCCGTCGGCGGCGAAGGGGTCCGCCACGAAGCGGCCCGAGGTGAGCCCCGCCCGGCCCAGGTAGCCGAGCGACACCTGGTCACCGGCGACGTAGATGGCGCCCACGCGGCCCGGGGGCACCGGCCGGAGCCGGTCGTCGAGCAGATAGGTCGCGAGGCCGGGGATCGGACCGCCGATGGGGCTGACGTCGTCGCCGGGGCCGAAGTCCTCGTCGGTGAGCACCCGGTGGGTGACGTGCACGGTGGTCTCGGTGATCCCGTACATGTTGACCAGCTCGGGCGCCGCGGTGCCGTGCCGCTCGACCCAGCCGCGCAGGCGTCCGAGGTCGAGGGCCTCGCCGCCGAAGACGATCCGGCGCAGCGCCGTGACCGGCCGCTCGGCGATCCGGTCGGCCTCGATGAACTGGTAGAAGGCCGACGGGGTCTGGTTGAGCACGGTCACCGCGCGCTCGCGGACGAGACGGTGGAAGTCGACCGGGGAGCGGGTCAGGGCGTACTCGGGCACGAGGAGTTCGCCGCCGTGGACGAGGGCGCCCCACAGCTCCCAGACCGCGAAGTCGAAGGAGTAGGAGTGGAACTGCACCCATACGTCGTCGGGGCCGAAGTCCATGTCGGCACGGGTGTTGGCGAGCAGCGTCACCACGCTGGAGTGCGGGACGACGACGCCCTTGGGCCGTCCTGTCGAACCGGACGTGTAGATCACGTACGCGGGGTCGTGCCAGTGGGCCTCGGGCGCGGGCCCGGCCGGGGCCTGCGGCGGCTCGTCGCCCTGGACGAGCACGCGGGCATCCACTCCGGCGCGGGCGAGGAGGTCGCTGAAGCGGTCCCGCTGGTCGGCGTCCACGAGGACGACCTGCGGGGCGGCGTCGGCCAGGACGTACTCCAGGCGGTCGTCCGGGTAGGCCAGGTCCAGGGGTACGTAGGCGCCGCCCGCGCTGACGATCGCGACCAGGGCGACGACCTGCTCGACGGAGCGCGGCACGGCGACGGCGACCCGCTTGCCCGGTCCGACCCCGGCCGCGCGCAGGGCCGCGGCCAGGTCGTCCTTCGCGGCGGCGAGTTCGCCGTAGGTCAGCGACCTGGTGTCGCCGTCGAGGCCGCACTGGGTGACGGCGGTGGCGGCGGGGTCGCGGCGCGCGGCGGCGTCGAACAGGGCGCCCAGGGTCGTCGGGGTGACCGGGGCCGGGCGCCGGGCGCTCTCGGCGGCCAGGTCGTCGACCAGGGCGTCCGGGCGGGTGAGCAGGCCGGTGAGGGTCCGGGCGAAGGTGTGCAGCATGGCCTGCGCGGCCGTCTCGCCCAGGAGTGCGCCGTCGTAGATGAGGTTGAAGCGCGGTCGGCCGTCGAGGGCGCGCTCCACCACCAGGGTCAGCGGGTAGTGCGGGGCGCCCTCGTTCACGATGTCGGCGACGACGAGCGTGTCGTCGGGGCGCCGCAGGGCCTCGACGTCGGTCGCGACGTCGAAGACGACCAGGGTGTCGAACAGGGAGCCGGAGCCGGTCTGGCGGCCGATCCTGGCGAGCGAGACGTGCTGGTGCGCGAGGACCGCGCTCTGGTGCTCGCGCACGGCGGCGAGCAGGTCGCGGGCCGTGGTGGCCCCGGACCAGCGGGCGCGCACGGGAACGGTGTTGATGAACAGGCCCACCATGTCCTCGATGCCGGGCACGTCCGCGTCTCGCCCGGAGACGGTGGAGCCGAACACCACGTCCCTGCCGTGCAGGATGCCGCCGAGAGTGATCGCCCAGGCGCTGTGCACGGCCACGCTCAGCGGCACGCCGGCCGAGCGGACGGCCGCGTCGATGTCCTCCCGCGGCTCCACGACGGTGTCGGCGAACCGCTCGGAGGGGCTGTGTCCCTCGGCGACCAGGGAGGCGGCCGGCAGGTCGGCGAGTTCCTCGCGCCAGACCCGGTCGCTCTCGTCGTCGTCGCGTGCGCCGAGCCAGCGCACGTAGTCGGCGAAGCCGCCGAGCGGGTACACGGTGCCGGGCGCGTGGTACTCGGCGAGGAGCGCGCGCAGCATCGGGGGCACCGACCAGCCGTCGGCGATGATGTGGTGCACGGTCTGCACAAGGACGGTACGGCCGGAGCCCGCGCGGACCAGCGTGTAGCGCATCAGGGGTCCGGTGGCCAGGTCGAAGCCCGCGCGGCGGTCCCGCTCCGCGTACTCCCGCAGCTCGGCGTCGGTGATGCCGGGGCGGTCCAGGGTGGTGAAGGGCGCCTCCGCGCCGCCGTCCAGGACGGAGACGACGCGGCCGTCGGCGAGGGCGACGAAGCGCGCGGCGAGGTTCGGGTACAGCGTGAGCAGCCGGGTGGCCGCGGCCGCGAGCCGGTCGGCGTCCACCTCGCCGTCCAGGGTGAGGAGCTGCTGCTCGACGTAGGCGCCCGCGGACTCGTCGTCGAAGACGGAGTGGAAGTAGAGGCCTTCCTGGAGCGGGGTCAGCGGCAGGACGTCCCGCAGCGCCGGTCCTTCCAGGGCGTCGACGTCAGCCTGGGTCAGGGGCACGAGGGGGAAGTCGCTGGGCGTGTGGCCGCCCTCGTCGAGCGCGGCGAGCCCGGCCAGGGCCTCCTGGAAGTAGCCGCCGATGGTGGTGATGTCCTGGTCCGTGAACATCCCGTCGGGCCAGGAGATGGTGGTGACGAGCTCGTACTCGCCGCTCGCCGCGGGTTCGGCGATCGCGTTGAACTCCAGGGCTCGCGGCAGGCGCATCGCGGGGTCGCGCTTCTCGCCCAGCTGCCCGGTGGTGTGCGCGAGCTGCCAGTCCCCGGCGGCGCCCGCGTCGAAGCGGCCCAGGTAGTTGAAGAGGACCTGCGGTGCGGGCGCGTCGAAGGAGGTGTCGGCGAGGTAGCGCAGGGCGCCGTAGGAGACGCCGTTGCTCGGCACCCGGGCGAGGTCCTCCTTGACCGCCTTGAGGGCGGCGGCGAGGTAGCCGGGCGCGGTCGGGTCGGTCGTGGCCCCGGGGTCCACGGTCACCGGGAACAGGGTGGTGAACCAGCCCACGGTGCGCGACAGGTCCGGCTCGAAGCCGACGGCGTCGGCGACGAACTGGCCCTCGCGGCCGTGGCCCTCCAGTTCGATGTGGGCGAACGTCTGGTCCTGCCCCAGGTCGCGGCGCCACCGGGCGAGGGTGACGGCGAGCGCGGTGAGCAGGACGTCGTTGACGCCCGCGTGGAACTTCGCGGGTATCTCGCCGAGCAGCGCGGCCGTGGCCTCGGCGCTGACGGAGACGGTGCGTATGCGCTCCCGTGCCACGGTGTCGGCGGCGGTCAGGGCGCGCCTGCCCACCGGCTCGTCGGCGCCCGGCAGGGGCCGCTGGAAGTAGGCGCGGTCGGCGTCGAACCCGGTGCGGCCGAGGAGCTGTGTCCAGCGCCGGAACGAGGTGCCCACCGGGGGCAGTTCGATCGGCGCGCCCCCGGCGCACTGCCGCCAGGCGGTGGCCAGGTCCTCCATGAGGACCCGCCAGGACACGCCGTCGATCACCACGTGATGGGCGACCAGGACCAGCTGGCGGTCCGCGCGGCGCCAGACGGCGCGCAGCATCGCGCCGTCCGCCGGATCCAGGGCCTCGGTGGCGAGCGCGACGCACTCCTCCAGGGGCCGGTCGCTCTCCTGCCAGCCGACGGCGGACCCGTCCGCCTCGGGGATGTCGAAGCTCCAGCGCTCCGCGCGCACCAGCTTGGCGCGCAGCATGTCGTGGCGCCCCGCCACGGCGGTGAGGACGGCGTCGAGGGTGTCGGCGGTCAGGTCCGCCGGGGTGTTGAGGACGACCGACTGCACGAAGCCGTCGATGGCGTCGGTGGTCTCGCCGAGCCACTGCACGATGGGCGAGCCCACGACGGTGCCGGTGGCGGTGTCGCCGTGGTCCACGGTGGCGACGTCCTCGCGGCTCGCCACCGCGGCGAGGGCGCCGAGGACGCTGTTGCTGAAGATCTGCCGTGCCGTGACGAACAGGCCCGCGTCGCGCAGCGCGCTCAGCAGCGAGATCGCCAGGATGCTGTCGCCGCCGAGCTGGAAGAAGTCCTGGTCGGCGCCGACCTCGTCGAGCTGGAGCAGGGCCGCGACCGCGGTGCACACCACGCGTTCGTTCTCGGTGGCGGGCGCGACGAGGGAGCCGGTGGTGAGCACGGGCTCCGGAAGCGCGTTGCGGTCGAGCTTGCCGTTCGCGGTGAGGGGGAACTCCGTCATCACGACGGCGTGGGCGGGCACCATGTACTCGACCATGTGCGCGGCGGCCCAGGCCTTGACGTCGTCGGCCGTCAGGTCCTCGCTCCCGGCGGCCGGGATCACGTAGCCCACGAGGTAGGTGCCGCCCGCCGCGTTCTTCTTCGCGACGACGCAGGTGTGCCGCACGCGGGGGTGCTCGGCGAGGCCCGCCTCGACGTCCTCGATCTCCAGGCGCATGCCACGGATCTTGATCTGGTTGTCGGCCCGGCCGAGGAAGTCCAGGGAGCCGTCGGGGGCGAACCGGGCGAGGTCACCGGTCCGGTAGAGCCGGGAGCCGTCGGCGGCGAAGGGGTTCGCCACGAACCGGGACGCCGTCAGGCCCGGCGCGTTGACGTAGCCGCGGCCGAGGAGGAATCCGCCCACGTAGAGCTCGCCGCCGACGCCGACCGGCACCGGGCGCAGCTCGTCGTCGAGGACGTACAGCTGGGTGTTGGGGTTGGCCTTGCCGATCGACGTCGACAGGCGCTCGGCGGCGCCCCGGTAGATGACGTGGGAGACGCCGATCGTCGTCTCGGCCGGGCCGTAGCCGTGGTACATGGGGATGTCGAGCCGGGTGCGGAACCGCTCGTACAGCTCCGGGGTGAGGACCTCGCCGCCGCACCACACGTGGCGCAGGCTGTCCAGGCGCCCGGACTCGCCCGCCATTTCGAGCAGCACGTCCAGCATGGACGACACCAGGTACGTGAAGGTGACGCGCTGTTCGGCGATCACGCTCAGGAGGTGGTGGGGGTCGCGTTCGCCGCCGGGCCGCAGGACCACGAGGCGGCCGCCGCACACCAGCGGCAGGAAGATCTCGTTGATGGAGATGTCGAAGGACAGCGGCGCCTTGAAGAGGGAGGCGTCGTCGTGGCCGAAGCCGAGGATCTCGCCGACCTGCCACAGCAGGCGCTCGCTGATCGCCTCGTGGCGGATCATGGCGCCCTTGGGCCGTCCTGTCGAACCGGACGTGAAGATGACGTACGCCAGGGCGTCGCCGCGGACGGTGACGCCGGTGCCCCCGGCCGGGTAGGAGCCGTACTTCCAGTCGCCGAGGTCGACGGCGGCGGCTTCCGGTTCGCTCGCTTCGTGGGCGCCGGAGTCGTTGAGCTGGAGCACGACCCGGGCGTCGGCGATGACGACGGACCGGCGCGCGGCGGGCCATTGCGGGTCGAGCGGCACGAAGGCGCAGCCCGCCTGGAGCACGCCGAGCAGCCCGATGACCATCTCGGCGGAGCGGCCCAGCGAGATGCCGACGACCTGTTCGTGGTCGAGGCCGCGCTCGATGAGGTGGTGGGCGAGCTGGCTGGACAGCGCGGCCGCCTCGCCGTAGGTCAGCGAGCGGTGCTCGTCGACGACGGCGACGGCGTCCGGCCGGGTCCGCGCCTGTTCGAGGAACATCTCCACGATGGTGGGGCGGACCCGGTCGGCGTGGGTGTCGTTCCACTCGGCCAGGGCGGCGAGGCGGGCCGTGGCACCGGACGGGCCGATGGTGCCCAGCGGCCGGTCCGGGAAGTCGGCCAGGTCGTCGAGCGCGAGCTGTGCCTCGGCGAGCGCGACGCCCTCGGGGACGGCGATGCCGCGGCCGTCCGCGTCGGCCTGCCAGCCGGTGGGCGCGACCCCGCCGTTGTCGACCCAGGCGAGGACGTCGGTGAAGAGCGTGCCCTCGGTCAGGTCGATGCCCTCGGGGCCCTGGCCCGTCGCCCAGTACGCGAGACCGATGGCGCACGCTGCGGCGATGGTCCGGTCGGAGTGGTCACCCGTTCGACGGCGTACGTCGGCCAGGGCCGCGGGAGAAAGCCGTACGCGACGAGCGCCCGGTTCCATCGTCGAAGACTCAGCGTTCATCGAAGACTCAGCGTTTCCTTCCAAGGAACGAACGTTGACCTGACCGTGGGTCAGATGTGCTAACTACCTTCTCGCCACGCCTGCCACAGCCGTGCGTAGCGGCCGCCCAGGGCCACGAGCTCGTCGTGGGTGCCCAGTTCCACGACGCGGCCCGCGTCCAGGACGGCGATGCGGTCCGCCGCCATGGCCTGGGTGAGCCGGTGCGCCACGAACAGCGTGGTGCGGCCCGCGCACGCGGCGCGCACCGCCCGCTCCAGCTCGGCGGCGCCCTCGCTGCCCGCCTCGGCGGTGGACTCGTCGAGCACGACCACCGGGGAGCGGCTCAGCACCAGGCGGGCCAGGGCGATGTGGGTGACCTTGGTGACGTCCAGGCGTTCGCCGCCCTCGCCGACCAGGGTGTCGAGCCCTTCGGGCAGCGCCTCGACCCAGCCGTCGGCGCCGACCGTGCGCAGGGCGTCGGTCAGTTCGGCGTCGGTGGCCTCCGGCGCGGCCAGGCGTAGGTCGTCGGCGAGCGAGCCGGAGAACACATGGGTCTCCTGCGTCAGGATGCTCACCAGGGCGCGCGCCCCGGCCTCGTCCAGACCGGCGAGGTCGGTCGTGCCGACGCGCACCGATCCGGCCTGCGGGGTCCCGATGCCCGCGATGAGCGCGGCCAGGGTCGACTTGCCCGCTCCCGTCGCGCCCACGAGGGCGAGCGAACCACCGGCCGGGATCGTCAGGTCGACGTCCTTCAGGACCGGCTGCTCGGTGTCGGGGTAGCGATACGTCAGCCCCTGCACCGTCACCGGGTAGGGCGTGGCGTCCGCCGGGGTGGCGTCCGCGTCGCCGACGAGGCGCTCCTCCGCGGGCTCCCCGAGGACCCCGACGAGCCGGGTCAGGCTGGCGCCCGACTTCTGTGCCTCGTCGAAGGTGAACATGATGGCGCCCAGCGGGGTGAAGAGCCGGTGGAACATCAGCGGGGCCGCCGACACCTCACCCAGGGTCGCGGCGTCGGCCTCCAGGAGCGCGTACCCCACGACGAGGATGAGGACGAGGCCGATGAACTCGGCGCGGTTCTCCCTGCCGACGAAGCGGCCGAAGAACCGGAACACCTCGATGCCGTAGTTGCGCACGCGCCACGACTCGCTGGTGACCTGCTCGCGCACGGAGTCCTCCAGGCGGTACGCCCGGACCGTGTCGATGCCGTCCAGGCCGCTGATCAGCGCCTGCGCGCGGTCGGCCTGGGCCACCCGCTGCTTCTTGTAGAGCGGGGCGGACCGGGGCAGGTACCAGCGCAGGGCGAGGGCGTAGGCGGGCAGCGCGCCCGCGCCCGCCAGGCCCAGCCGCCAGTCGAGGCCGAACATGCCGACCGTGGCGATGAAGACGAGGACGCCCGCGGAGAACACCGTGGGGATGGCCATCCGGATGCCCTTGGACAGGACGGCCACGTCGTCACCGACCCGGGACAGGACGTCTCCGCGGCCGACCTGCTCGATCCGTGCGCTCGGCATCCCGAGCACCGAGCGGACGGCGCCTTCGCGCAGCCGCGCGAGCAGGTCGGCGCCGAGCCGTCCGATCAGATACGTCGACGCCGCGGTGGCCACCGCTCCGAGCAGCGCGGCGGCCCCCATCAGGACGCCGACCGTGAGCAGGACCGAGCGCGACTCGCCCTCGACGACGCCGTCGACGACGCGGCCGAGCAGCAGCACCGGGAGCACCTGGAGGGCCGCGCCGACCACCGTGGTGAGCACGGTGGCCGTCGTCAGCCAGGGGACCTCACGGCAGTGCGTGGTGACCCATCGGGTGGCCTCACGGCCGGTCGCCGTGCGCAGGGTCGCCGGGGCGACCTTCGTAGCGGTAGTGCTCACACCTAGCCGACCGACTTGACGAGTTCGTCGATCGCGTAGGGCATGGAGAGCAGGGTGCCCTGGGAGATGGCCGCGCCGACCGCGGGGCCCTCGCTGTCCAGCAGGTAGGAGACGTTGCCCTTCTTCACGGCGTCCAGGTTGCTGAAGAGCTCGGACTTCTTGAGCGCCTTCTGGTCCGCCTTGTCGTTGATGACGAAGATGCGGTCGGTGTTGACCAGGTCGATGCGCTCGGGCGACAGGACGGTGAAGAACTTGCCGCCCGCGACCTTGTCGATCTTGGTCTGGTACTGGAAGCCGATGCCCGTCACCAGGCGGCCGCGCACGTCGGTGGAGGTGAACGGCGCGACGGAGTCCTTGTACCAGGACAGCGCGACGGCGTTCTTCTTGGCGAACTCGGGGTGCGCCTTCTTGGCGGCGTCGAGCTTGCCCTGGATGTCCTTGACGAGCTTCTCGCCCTTCTCGGCCTGGCCGAGCGCCTTGGCGATGTGCAGGGCGTTGTCCTGCCAGGGAGCACTGAAGGGCTCCTTCTCGCCCTTGGTGCGGCCCACCGTGGGGGCGATCTTGGAGAGCTTGTCGTAGGCGGCCTTGTCGATCTCGGAGTACACCGCGATGATCAGGTCCGGCCGCAGGGCGGCGATCTTCTCGTAGTTGGGGCCGGAGTCACCGTTCTTCATGATGACGTCGGGCTTGGCGTCGCCCCACTTGTCCTTCACCCAGGGCCACTGGGTGTTGATGTCGGGGGACTTGCCCGCCGGGTTCGGGTACTGGTCGGTCATGCCGACCGGCTTGGTGCCGAACGCGAGGACGGTCTGGTCGTCGGTGTAGCCGACGGTGACGACCCGCTTGGGGGCCTTCTCGACCTTCGTGGATCCGAACGCGTGCTCCACGGTCACGGGGAACTTGCCGGCGGCGGCAGCCGGAGCGGCGTCGTCGCCCTTGTCCGACTTGTCCGAGCCGCATCCCGCGAGGAGTCCGACGCCGAGGGCCGCGGCGGACACCACGGCCGCCATCCGCCGCCAGGGCCTCATGGTCGTCGTTCGATGGAGATGCATCCGAGATCCCTTGCTTTCACGCTGTCCGGTGCGCCCCTGTCTCAGGGCAGCCAAACCTTACCTTGCGGTTGTGAGGTAAGCCTAGCCTAACTTTCAACTTGTCTGTACGCGGGGTCAGTCGGGTCGCCCGGACACGGACACGGTCGCGCCGCAGGTGGGGGCCGGTGCGGCGGCACCGAGGCGCACCGGCGGGCGCGGGAGCGCGGAGGCGCGCCACGCAGAGGGGGCTCAACCACACCGCGCGTGAAGGGCAGTCGCACGCCGGGGCAAGCCCGCGCGGAGCGGCCCCGGCGTGCGTGTGGGGACGGGCCGGCGGGCCCGCACGGGCAGGGCTCAGCCCAGCTGCACGTGCGTACGGCCGATGGGCACGATGAGCGGCCGGTCGCCCACTGGGTCGTCCATCACCATGGCGCGCAGCCCGAACGCCTCGTCGAGGAGCTCGGAGGTGATGACGTCGCGCGGGTGCCCCTGCGCCAGGATCGTCCCCTCCTTCATCACGATGAGGTTGTCGCTGTAGCGCGTGGCCAGGTTGAGGTCGTGCAGGACCATGACCACGGCGCACCCCGACTCGTGCAGGTCGTCCACGAGGTCGAGCACGTCGACCGCGTGGGCCAGGTCCAGATAGGTGGTCGGCTCGTCCAGGAGGAGCAGATCGGTGCCCTGGGCCAGGGTCATGGAGATCCAGACGCGCTGGCGCTGCCCGCCGGACAGCGAGTCGACAGGACGGTCGGCCAGGTCGGACACGCCGGTCATGGCCAGGGCGCGCGCCACGACGTCGGCGTCGTCCGACGACCACTGCCGCAGCCAACTCTGGTGCGGATGGCGGCCCCTGGCGACCAGGTCGGACACCGTCAGGCCCTCGGGCGCGACGGGCGCCTGCGGCAGCAGGCCCATCTTCTTCGCCACGTCCTTGGTCTTGAGCCGGACGATGTCCTGGCCGTCGAGGACGACGGACCCCTTGGTCGGCTTGAGCAGCCGCGAGAGGGTCCGCAACAGCGTCGACTTGCCGCAGCCGTTGGGGCCGATGATCGTGGTGATCACCCCTGGCGGTATCGCCACGTCGAGATCGTCGATGACGGTCCGCGCGCCGTAGCCGACGCTGACGCCCCTGGCCGTGAGCCGTGCGGCGTCGTCGACGTCGGACTCGATCTCGGTGATGTACTGAGTGACCACAAGCCCCCCTCTGCGCATTTAGGTATGCCTCACCTTTGTATCAGGCTATTTGAGGTTCGCCCGCACCAGGAGGTAGATGAGGAAGGGTCCGCCCACCGCGGCGGTGACCACGCCGACCGGGAGCGTGACCGGCAGGGCCGTGCGCGCGAGGAGGTCCGCACCGATCAGGAGCAGCGCCCCCACCATGCCGGAGGCCACCATCGGCGGCGTGGGGCAGCGCGCGAGGCGCATCGCCACCTGGGGCGCGACCAGGGCGACGAAGGGGACGGGGCCCGCCGCGCTCACCGCCACGGCGGCGAGCAGGACCGCGCACAGGAGCAGGATCGCCCGCACCGCCTGGAAGCGGACGCCGAGGCCCGCGGCGACCTCGTCGCCGAAGTGCAGGGGCTTGAACTGGAAGGCGACGCACGCGACGACGGCGAGCAGCGCGAGCGAGCACCAGAACGCCACCCAGACCTCGTCCCACGACCGGTTGTCCAGGGAGCCGACGAGCCAGGACTGCGCCCGGGCCACGTCCTTGATGTCGGCCGTGGTCAGGAGCCAGGTCGTGAGCGCCTCCATCACGGCGCTCACCGAGATGCCGATGAGGATGAGCCGGAAGCCGTCGATCCCCCGCCGCCACGCCAGGAAGTACACGAGCAGGCCGGTGAGGAGACCGCCGCCGAGCGCGGCCGCGGACAGGCCCACGGAGCCGACGACCGCCGCCGACGCCCCGCCCGACACCGTGAGCAGGAACACCGAGACCGCGCTCGCGCCCTGGGTGACGCCGAGGACGTCCGGACTGGCCAGCGGATTGCGGGCGATGGACTGGGTGATCGCGCCGGAGACCCCGAGCGCGATGCCCACGACGAGCCCGGCGAGGGCGCGCGGCATCCGCAGGTCCATGATCACGAACTCGTCGACCTGCTCGCCCCTGCCGAAGAGGGTGGCGATCACCCGCGACAGCTCCAGGGGGAAGTCCCCGATGCTGATGGACAGGCAGAAGACCACGAAGGTCGCCGCCGTGAGCACGAGCGTGACGAACGCGACCCACGGCCGCCACACGAACGACACCTGGCCGATCCGGATGCCCGGCGCCACCGACGACTTCACATCTGTCCCGTTCACGACGTCCGCCCCGTTCACGCGCTCTTGAACTTTCCACGCCACACCAGCACCGCGAAGAACGGGGCGCCGAGCAGGGAGACGACGACTCCCGCGTCCAGCTCGCCCGGCCGCACCACCAGGCGCCCCACGATGTCGCAGACCAGCAGGACGACCGCGCCGAGCAGACCCGCGTACGGCACCAGCCAGCGGTAGTCGGGGCCGGTCACGAAGCGGGCGATGTGGGCCACCATGAGCCCGAGGAAGGCGATGGGCCCGCACGCCGCGGTCGCCGCGCCCGCGAGCAGGGTGATGGCGCCGATGCCGAGGGTCCGGCTCAGCGCGATGTTCACGCCGAGGCCGCGGGCCACGTCCTCGCCCAGGTTGAGCAGGTTGAGCGAGGGCAGGGTGACCGCCGCGAGGACGAGGCCGACGGCGACGAACCCGGCGATCGGCCAGATCACGTCGAACTTCACGCCGGTGACGGAGCCCGAGTTCCAGAACCGCAGCGCGTTCAGCGACTTCTGGTCCGACAGCGCGATCGCGGTGGTCATCGCCGTGAGGAACACCGTGATGCCCTGCCCGGCGAGGGCGAGGGTCAGCGGGTTGCCCGCACCTCTGCCGATGCTCGCGAGCGAGAACACGACGACACCGGCGACGGCCGCGCCCAGGAAGGCGAACCACACGTACTGGAACGGGTTGGTGAACCCGAACACGGCGATCACCGAGACCACGGCGAAGGAGGCGCCGGCGTTCACGCCGAGGAGGCCCGTGTCGGCGATCGGGTTGCGCGTGTACCCCTGGATCAACGCCCCGCCGACGCCGAGGGCGATGCCCGCGACGATCGCGAGGACCGTCCGGGGCACCCGCACGGTCTGCACGATGAGCCTGATCTCATTGAGCCGCTGGTCGGCCTCCCGCGAGGCGAAGAGACCGTGCCACACCTCGGCGGGGCTCAACGCGCGCGCGCCGACGGCCAAGGACGCGATCGCCGCGACGACGAGGACCGCCACCAGCACGCCCAGACCGACAACCCGCCGTCGGCGGACCCCTGATGAACCGGTGGGCGCAAGGCGCTCAACTGCAGTTATGCCCATGCGACGTACGTTATCCCTTTGCTCGGGCGGGGACGCGCGGCCGGTGGGGCACCTCGCGCCCGGCAAGGAACGCGCCCACGGCTCCGCCCCCGCCCTGGTCCCCTGGCAGAGCGCTGCGGAGCGCCCGCCACCCTAGCTGGCGGCGGCTCGGGGCCGGTCGGCACCCGGCAGCCCCCCTCCCCATTTCACTTAGGCTAGCCTAAGCTAAACTCGCACCGGGGTCGAGAGGCCCGTCACGGTGCGCGCCCACCGGCGGCCGTCAACTTCGGCACCCCGTGCGACCATTGCACACCAAGGTAAGCCTTGCTTTACTTACCGCCGGTCAATCCCTGCTCTGAGGAGGAACCCCATGCGGGTCGTCATGTTCGGTTACCAGACCTGGGGGCACCGCACCCTGCAAGCCCTCCTGGACTCCGAGCACGACGTGGTCCTCGTCGTGACGCACCCCAAGAGCGAGCACGCGTACGAGAAGATCTGGAGCGACTCCGTCGCCGACCTCGCCGAGGCGCACGACGTGCCGGTCCTCATCCGCAACCGTCCCGACGACGACGAGCTGTTCGAGCGCCTCAAGGAGGCCGACCCGGACATCATCGTCGCCAACAACTGGCGGACCTGGATCCCCCCGCGCATCTTCGGCCTGCCGCGCCACGGCACGCTGAACGTCCACGACTCGCTGCTGCCGAAGTACGCGGGCTTCTCGCCGCTGATCTGGGCCCTGATCAACGGCGAGAGCGAGGTCGGCGTCACCGCGCACATGATGAACGACGAGCTCGACGCCGGTGACATCGTCCGGCAGGAGGCCGTGCCGGTCGGCCCGAAGGACACCGCGACCGACCTCTTCCACAAGACGGTCGACCTCATCGCCCCAGTCACCACCGGCGCGCTCGACCTGATCGCCTCCGGCGAGACGGAGTTCACCCGGCAGGACCGGTCCCAGGCGACCTTCTTCCACAAGCGCTCCACGGAGGACATCCGCATCGACTGGACCTGGCCCGCGGAGGACCTGGAGCGGCTCGTGCGCGCCCAGTCGGAGCCGTACCCCAGCGCCTTCACCTTCCACAAGGGCAAGCGCCTCGAGGTCGTGGCCGCAGTCGTCTCCGAGGGGCGCTACGGCGGCACGCCCGGCCGCATCTTCTACCGCGAGGGCGAGGGCGTGGTGATCGTCGCCGGGGCCGACGCCCGCACCGGCCGCAACCACGGCCTGGCCATCACGCGCGTACGGACCGAGGACGGCCGCGAGCTGTCCGCGGCCGAGTACTTCACCTCCATGGGCGGCTACCTGACCCAGCGCGCCTGACACGCCTCCCGCGTTGCCGGTCCCTGGGACCGGCCGTCGGCGCCCGCCGCACGGACTCCGGTTCGCGCGGCGGGCGCCGACTCTTGTGCCCCAATTACCACCTCTCGCGCCGTTCTCCCCCATGGGGTCGAGATCCCTCATATAGGTGTAAAAATGGGCGAGCCGCCCCCGAGCGGCTACGCCCCGGAGGCAGCGGCCGCACTGCCGCTGTCGGCGCCGCCACCGTCCGACCGGTCAGCGCCCACCTCGCCTCCCGCCTCACCGCCCCTATCGCCGTCATCCACGCGAACCAGTCGATATCCCCGCTCGAAGCGCGGACGGCCGCGCCGGTCCGCCTTCTTGGCGCGCGCCCGGCGCGCGGCGGCGAGCAGGGCGGCGACCTCCGGGCTCTTGCGGCGCAGCCGGAGGAAGGACTGCTCGGACCAGCCGCCGAGGGCGGCGGCCGAGGACTGGACGGAGCCCTCCCTGATGGCCTTGAGGACCACGCGCAGCGCGGCGGGTCCGAGACCGGGGACGTCGGCCGCGACCGGGGCGGCGCGTTCCCGCTCCTGCTCCGCGAGCTCCGCCGCGGCCGTCATGGCGGCCGCGAACGCGGGGTCCTGCTCCTGCCAGCCGCGGAGCATCCGAACGGAGACGCCCGCCGCCACGGCGCATCCGGCCGGGCCGAGGCCGAGCGCGGCGGCCCGCAGCGCGTCGGCGCGGCGCACGGCGGTCTCCTCGCGCAGGCTCGGGTCGCCCCGCAGGGCCTGGAGTAAGGACCGTTCGACGTCTTCTTGCGCGTCGAGCCCCGCGACCACACCATCGGCCCAGGCGTCGAGCCGGTGCGCACAGGCCGCGCGCCGACGTTCCACCCGTCTCTCGTCCACCCCACCCACCACCATCAAAACTTAGGCTAGCCTCACCTAACAATAGCTCGCGCGGGACGAAGATTCACTCCTTCGAAGGGATCTGTTCGTGCTTTGCTCCAGGATCACCAACGCCACCATCCTCACGATGGATCCGGCCCGCCCCACCGCCCGGGAACTCGGCGTCTGGCGAGGCCGGATCGTGGGACTCGACTCCGACGTGGCGGGGCTTCCGGCGCGGCGCGTCCTCGACCTCGGCGGCGCCACGGTCCTTCCCGGATTCATCGACAGCCACGTCCACCTCATCTGGGCCGGCCTCAAAGCCGGGGCACCGAGCGTCGCGCCCAGCAGGCGGGTCGACGACGTCCTCGGGGTCGTGGCCCACGCCGTGGCGACCGCTCCCGAGGGCGGCTGGGTGAGCTTCGGAGGCTACGACCAGCGCATGCTCGACCGGCCGCTGACCGCCGTCGAGCTCGACGCGGTGAGCGCGGGCCGCAAGGTGTACCTGGGCCACATCTCCGGGCACGCGTGCCTGGTGAACTCCGCCGTCCTCGAACAGCTGCCGCCACACGTCGCGAGCCCGGACGGCTTCCTCGCGGAGGACGCCATGAGCGCCGCCCTCGCCCTGCGCCCGCCGCACACGCTGGCCGAACTGGCCGACGCCGTCGCCCGGTCCGGCCGCGAGTGCCGGTCCCAGGGCATCACGGCCTGCGCCGAGGCGGGCATCGGCAGCGAGCTGTTCGCGCACAGCCCCCTCGAGGGCGCGGCCTTCCAGCTCGCCCACGAGACCGGACGGCTGCCGCTGCGGGTCCAGCTCATGGTGGCGGCGGACGCCCTGCGCCCGGTCGAGGCGGCGCCCGAGGACACCACGACGCGGTCCTTCGGCCTCGGACTGCGCACGGGCTTCGGCGACGGGCGCCTCTCGCTCGGCGCCCTGAAGGTGTTCACCGACGGCGGCATGATGGCGCGCACGGCCGCGCTCACCGAGCCCTATGCGGGCAGCGCGTCCAGCGGGCAGCTCCAGGCCGACCCTGAGGTGCTCACCGAGACCATCGTCGAGGGCCATCGGGCGGGCTGGCAGCTCGCTGTGCACGCGATCGGCGACCGTGCCGTCGACCTCGCCCTGGACGCCCTGGCCGCGGCCCGACGCGCGAAGCCGCGCACCGACACCCGCCACCGCGTGGAGCACGCGGGCCTCGTCCGCCCGGACCAGCTCGGCCGCTTCGCCGAGCTCGGGGCCATCGCCGTCGTGCAGCCGAGCTTCCTGCGGTACTTCGGGGACGACTACGCCACGATCATGGGGCCCGATCGGGCGCCGTGGCTGTACCGGGGGCGGGGCTTCCACGACCACGGGGTGCGCCTCGCGGGCAGCTCGGACCGGCCCGTCGCCGACGGCGCGCCGCTGCGGGCCGTCCAGTTCATGGTCGAGCGGGCCTCCGCCTCCGGCAGGCTCATCGGCCCCGAGGAGGCCGTGAGCGTCGACGAGGCACTGCGCGCGTACACCGTCGACGCCGCGTACGCCTGCCGCTGGGAGGACAGCGCGGGCAGCCTCTCCCCCGGCAAGCGCGCCGACCTCGTGGTCCTGGGCGACGACCCGCGGCGGGTGGACCCGGGGCGCATCGGGGACATCGAGGTGGTGCGGACGTTCGTCGAGGGCGAGGAGCTCGACGCCGCCGCCTGACCGGACGATCCGGCGGCCCGGCCCTGGCGCTGGCCCCGGCGCCGGGTTCCAGCGCACCGCGATGGCTTGTCGCGGTCCTGACAATCTGCCCTCGCCCTGGCAGGCTCGTCCCGGCGCACTCCCCCACCCGCCCCGCGCACAGCCGCCGGAAGGAGCCGACATGGCCCCGCCCCGTACTCCCCGCCGTCGCACCCGCCGCACCGCAGCCCGGCTCCTGCTCGCGTCCGCCGTCGTCATGGCCACGGCCCTCCAGGGCGGCCTCGCCCACGCGGGCCCGGCCGGGCCGCGCGCGGTGGCCGGGGTCGGCTGCGGCACGAACGTGGGCCGCGTCCCGCTCGACACCACGTACAACCCGACCACCGGACGCTACGAGCTCAACGACCCCAGACGCGGCAACCACAAGACGTACGACATGCAGAACGGCACCGGCGGGTCCAGCACCGTGGTGACCGACGACGACAACACCTGGTGCGAGGGCGGCCGCCAGTCCGACGCCGTGGCGGCGCACTACATCCACGCGGTGTTCTGGGACTACTTGCTGGAGGTCCACGGCCGCAAGGGCGTGCGCGGCGACGGCAAGGGCGGATGCAGCCGCGTCCACTACGGCCGCGACTACGTCAACGCCTTCTACGAGTCCACCTCCAACTGCGTGACCTACGGCGACGGCACGTCGAACCCCGCCAGGCCCCTGATCCGCATCGAGGTCGGCGCGCACGAGATGACCCACGGCGTCACGGCGGCCACCGCGGGGCTCGGCTTCTCCGGGGAGCCGGGCGGCCTCAACGAGGCGACGAGCGACCTCGTCGCGGCCGCCGTGGAGTTCCGCGCGGCCAACCCGGCCGACCCCGGCGACTACCTCTTCGGCGAGCGCGTCGACGCGGGCGGCCAGACCGCCCTGCGCTACATGGACCGCCCTTCCCGGGACGGCCAGTCCAAGGACCACTGGTACGCGGGCATCGGCCAGCTCCCGCCCGCCCACTCCGCCGGGCCCGCCAACCACTTCTTCTACCTGCTCGCCGAGGGCAGCGGCCCCAAGGTCGTGGGCGGCGTCAGCTACGACAGCCCGACGTACGACGGCAAGCCCGTCACCGGCGTCGGCCGGGCCGCGGCGGAGCGGATCTCGTTCCGCGCGCTCACCCAGTACCTGACGTCCTCCAGCACCTACCGCTCCGCGCGCACCGCGACGCTCGCCGCGGCCGCGGCCCTGTACGGCACGGACAGCGCCGAACACCGTGCGGTGGGTGCCGCCTGGGCGGCCGTCAACGTCACGTGACGTCCGCGCCCGCGGGCGGGATCCGGCGGTGCAGATCCTCGATCAGGTTCCGCACCGCCAGGCGGAAGACCTCGGCCTGGTGCTCACCGATGAAGGAGGTGTGCCCGAACACCTCCAGGACGACCAGGCCGTGCAGCTGCCCCCACGCGCTCATGAGCAGGGCGATCGCGGGCGGCGGCAGCGACCCCATGCCGTCCGCGGGCAGCTGCTCCAGGCGCTCCCGGAGCACGGGCGAGAGCTCCGGCACGTCGGCCGCGGCGAGTTGCTCCCTGGTGAACCCGCCGAACAGCTCGCTCTCGAACATCGCGCCCATGCGGCGCACGGCCTGGGTGGTGGGGCCCTCGGGCGGCGCCGCGTAGTACCGCAGGGGCGTGCCGTACAGGAGTTGGAACCGCTCGGGGTGGTCGACGGCCCACTGGCGGTAGGCCTCGGTCACGGCCACCACGCCCTGCGTGCCGGGCTCCTCGGCCGCCGCGTCGAGGCCCGTCCGCATGGCTGCGGCCAGGTCGTCGTACGTCTTGGTGATGAGCGCGGTGACGAGGTCGTCGCGGCTCGGGAAGTAGTGGTAGAGCGCCTGCACCGTCATGCCGAGGCTGCGGGCGACGGCACGCAGGGACAGGGCCGCGGGCCCGTGCTCGGCGATCTGTGACTCGGCGGCCTCCAGGATCTCCCGGGTGGCCGCGGCGCGGCGCCGCTCGCGCAAGGAGGGCCGGGCCGTGGCGAGTTCGTCCGTTGCGGTCATACGAGGACCGTACGCCGAAGTGCCTGGCGGTGTACCGGGATCCTATGAAGTGCCAGAAAAATCTAACACTGCCAAATCTTCTTGTGTCTCCCTACCGTCGTCCTGCGGCACCGAAGAGTGCGACACCGCACCCGCTGCCCAGGAACGCAAAGGAGAAAGCGCGTGTTCGAACGCATGGCCGAGCTGGCGATCCGTCGGTCCCGGCTGGTCCTCATCGTCGCCACCGTGGTGGTGGCCCTCATGGGCGCGCTGGGCGCCGGTGCGTTCGGGAAGCTGCTGGGCGGCGGCTTCGACGACCCGGCCTCCCAGTCGTCCCGGGCCAGGGAGGTCATCGACGAGAAGTTCGGCGGAGAGACCAACCTGGTGCTGCTGGTCCGGGCCTCCCGGGGCCGCGTCGACGACCCGGCCGCCAGGCGCGGCGGCCAGGCGCTGGTGGCCGACCTCAAGAAGGAGCGGGACCTCACCAACGTGGTCTCGTACTGGGACACCAACAGCCCGGGCCTGCGGTCCGAGGACGGCGCCGAGGCCCTCGTGCTCGCCCGTGTGAAGGGTCACGACGCCGAGCAGCAGGAGAACGCCAAGGGCGTCATCGACACCTACGCGGGCACCTACGAGGGCGGCCTGACGGTCAAGGCCGGAGGCAGCGCCGGAGTGAGCTACGAGATGGGGCCGCAGACCGAGGAGGATCTCGTCCTGGCGGAGACCATCGCGGTGCCGCTGATCCTGCTGCTGCTCCTGGTCGTCTTCGGCACGGTGGTCTCCGCGCTGCTTCCGCTGGCCATCGCGCTCATCGCCGTCGTCGGAGTGTTCGCCGAGCTCTACGTCGTCGGCAGCGTCACCGACGTGTCCGTCTTCGCGATCAATCTGACCACGGCCCTCGGGCTCGGACTCGGCGTGGACTACGCCCTGTTGATGATCAGCCGGTTCCGCGAGCAGCTCGCCGCGGGGGCGAGCGTGGAGGACGCCGTCCGGCGGACCATGAGCACCGCGGGCCGCACGGTCGCCTTCTCCGCCGCGACGGTGGCGGCCGCCCTCGCGGCGCTGATGGTGTTCCCGCAGTACTTCCTCCGCTCGTTCGGCTACTCCGGGGTCGGGGTCGTCGTCATCGCGGCCCTCGCCACCCTGTTCGTGATGCCCGCGCTCCTCACCGTCCTCGGGCACCGGGTCAACAGCGGGCGCATGCCGTGGGCGAAGCCGGGGCGGTCCGGATCCGGGGCCCCGGTGTGGGGGCGCCTGGCCCGCACCGTGATGCGCCGGCCCGCCCTCACCGCCCTGCCCGTGCTCGTGGTGCTGCTCGCCGCGGCGAGCCCGCTGCTGGGCATCACCTTCGGCACGGCGGACGAGCGCGTGCTGCCCGAGGACGCCCGCAGCCGCGAGGTCGCCACCGCGCTGCGGGAGGACTTCGACGGCAACGACGCGGCCGCCCTGCACGTCGTCATCGACGCGCCGGTGGGCAGGGGCCCGTTGGAGTCGTACGCGGTCGGCCTGTCCGCCCTGGAGGGCGTGGCCCGCGTCGAGGCCAGCACCGGGGTCTACGCCGACGGGAAGTCCACGGCGACCGGCCCCGGCAACGCGGCGCTCGGCCGCCCCGGCGCGCAGCAGCTCAACGTGGTGAGCTCCCTGACGCCCAAGTCCGACGCGGCCAAGGACCTGGTCGAAGGGGTCAGGACGGCCGCCGCGCCCGCCGGGACGCGTCCGCTGGTCGGCGGGGCCGACGCCGAGCTGGTCGACTCCAACGACTCCATCGGCAGCAGGCTCCCGCTCGCCATCGGCCTCATCGCCGTCACCACGTTCCTGCTGCTCTTCCTGTTCACCGGCAGCGTCGTGCAGCCGCTGCGCGCGCTGGTCCTCAACCTGGTCAGCCTGGGAGCGACCATCGGCGTCATGACCTGGATCTTCCAGGACGGCCACCTCTCCGGCCTGCTCGGCTTCACCCCGCAGCCGATGGAGACGTCGATGACCGTCCTGATGTTCTGCGTCGCCTTCGGCCTCTCCATGGACTACGAGGTGTTCGTCACCAGCCGCATCAAGGAACTCCACGACCTCGGCGCGGACAACGAGTCCGCCGTGGCCGACGGCCTCGGGCACACGGGCCGCATCGTCAGCGCGGCGGCCGTCCTGCTCGCGGTGAGCTTCTTCGCCTTCGGCACGGCCGAGATCAGCTTCATGCAGCTCTTCGGCCTGGGCAGCGGTCTGGCCATCCTCATCGACGCCCTCGCCGTCCGCGGCGTCCTCGTCCCCGCCGCGATGCGCCTGCTCGGCCGCTCGGCCTGGTACGCGCCCCGCTTCCTGCGCGCCGTCCACGCCCGCTTCGGCCTCAGCGAGGGCGGACCGGCCCCGGCGCCCGCGGCTCCGGCGGCGCGTCAGGGGAACATCGCCCGCCGCCCGAGCAGCAGCGCCGCAAGGCGCAGATAGGCCTTGTACGCGGCCGGGGTCAGCCAGGACAGTTCGATGGTGCTGGCCATGGCGAGGTGGCCGTCGCGGGGGACGGTGACGAGGCCCCGGCAGCGCGAGCGCAGGGCGCGCACGTTGCCCGGGTCGAGGGTCCAACCGGCGGCGGGGCGGCTGTGGTTGAGGACGACGACGGCCTCCTCCACGAGGTCGGGGCGGTTCAGGGTGACGAGGCGGTCCATGGTCTGCTGGGCCTGGGTGAGTCCGGCGGGGTCGGCGCGGGAGACGATGACGACGCGGTCGGCGTGCTCCAGGACCAGGGACACGGGCTTGTCGGAGTCGATCAGGGTGAGGCGGAAGTACTGCCGCGTCGCCCGCACCACCTCGCGGAAGTCCTGGTCGGTGTACTGGCCGCCCGCCGAGGGCCGCGACACCGAGTCGTTCGCGAGGACCATCAGGCCCGAGCGGTGCGGTGACAGGAACAGGCTGAGGTCCTCGAAGCGGCGCACCTCGGGCAGGGAGGCCGCCAGATCGGTCAGGCCCGCGAAAGTGCCGCGGAAGACGCGGCCGCCGATGCGCACGTGCCGCCCCGCGTGCTTGTCGGCGTCGATCGCGAGGACCCGCTCCTGGCGCTGGTCGGCGAGGACGGCGCCCAGCATCATCGCCGTCGTGGTGCAGCCCGCGCCGTCCTTGACGCCGACGAGCGCGATCCGCAGCGGCTTCGCCAGCGGCGCGCGGACGGTGCGGGTCCAGGTCTCGCTGTCGTCGTCCTCCGGCTCCTCGGCGCGCTGCCGCTCCTGCGGCGTCTCGGGGGCGAGCGCGTCGTCGTCGGTCTCCTCCCACGGCTGCGCGCCGGGCAGCCGGGCACCGAGGGCGTCCGCCACCTCCCGCACCGTGGGCCTGCTCTCCGGCTCGGCCGTGACGCAGCGCAGGAGCAGGTCGGCGAGGTCCCCGTCGAGGTCCCCGAACCACGGGTCGCGCCGCAGGGCGTCGTGCTCGTAGCCCTGCCAGGCGCGGCCGGTCGCGGCGCGCAGCAGCACGGCTCCCAGGGAGTACACGTCTCCGGCCGTGATCCGCGACTCGCCCCAGTACGTCACCTCGGGCGCCCGGTAGGGCGAGGCCGGGGGCATCGCCGAGACCGAGGCGCTCCAGGCCCCGTCGATGCGCGCGGACGTCCAGCTGATGATGTGCAGCGTCGACTCGGTCACCAGGACCGCGCCCGGGGTCAGGGAGCCGTGCACGATGCCCCGGCGGTGGCAGCGGCTCACGGCCCGCGTCAGATGCCAGCCGAGCCACAGGAACAGCGGGGTTCCCGCCAGCGGCCCGGCCGCGTCGAGGACCGCGCGCAGCGTCGGCGCGGGCCGCCCGTCACCGAGGGTGTCCAGGCGCAGCGCGAGCCAGGGCACGGGCACGTCGCGCAGGTCGCTGGCCACGACGGCCGGGGCGTACACGCCGTCCATGCGGCGCAGCGCGCCGCGCTCGTTGTCCAGCAGCTCCCGTGCCACGGGTGAGGCGGAGGAGGAGGACACGCGCAGCAGGACCTGGAGGCCGTCCTCGTCCTCGGCGATGTACGCGGTGGGCGTGCCGCCGGCGCCGTCCCTGCGCAGCAGCGTGTAAGGGCCGAGCGCGTGCAGGTCCTGGAGGCGCAGGGGCAGCCAGGACGGGGCGGCCTCCAGGCCGGAGGGCAGCAGGACCTCCTCCTCGACCGCGGCCCCCTCGGGGGCGGGCGCCGCCATGGGGCGGGCGCCCAGGTGGGTCAGGAGCCGGTCCTCCAGCCAGGCGAACGGCCGGGTGCCGGGCAGGAGTTCGCTGGTGCCGGAGGGGTGGGCGAGCCAGGCGGGGAAGTCCGGGGAGCGGCCGACGAGCGCGCGCAGACGTTCGGTGACGGTCCTGGTGGTGCGGAGCAGGTCGATCGGGGAGGCCGTGTCGAGCAGGATGTCCTGGGCGTCGCGGGCGAACCCGAACCTGCGGTGCTGCGCGGGCAGCCGCGCGTCGGCCGGTTCGACCTGCTGCATGAGGCCGCCGAGGAACACCTCGGCGAGGTGCGCGGTGTCCGCCCGCCAGTCCACCGCGGCCTGGACGAGGCGCATCACGGGCACGGTCAGCGGCGACACGGCGGCGAGGTGCGCGGCGAGCCGGAAGGCCTCCGGCGACGCGGCGTCCCGGAACCGGAGCACGGCGGTGGCCGCGTCGGCGCCCCGGGTGTCGGCCCGGCCGCGCGGGGTCGGGGCGTGCGGCGGCACGAGGAGGGGCAGTTCGGTGCTCGCGCCGGGCGAGGCCACGAGCCGGGCCCAGGCGGCGACGGCCGGTGGATACGGTTCGAGCACCGGCACGGGGACGTCCGCGAAGTCCTCGCCGAGCCCGGAGGGCAGCAGCGGGTCGGACACGTACCAGGTGTCGTTGGCGGCGCCCCGGCGCCGCGTGGTCACCAGCCAGGGTTCGGAGCGGATGCCCGAGCCGCCCCACAGATGGGCGGGCAGGGCGTGCAGGATGGCGGTCGGCCCTTGGCGCGCCCAGCGGCCGAGGGCCTTGCGCATGCGTCCGTCGCGCCAGCAGGCGCCGACGCCGTCGCTGATGACCAGGACCAGGGTGCCCCCGGAGGGGTCGACGGCCGACGCCGGGGACAGCAGCGGGGAGTGCGCGTCGAAGGGGCGGGCGCGCAGCAGCGGTGCCCGCCGGGTGCGGGTGTCCAGGCCGAGGACGCGGATGCCGCGGAACGCGCCGAGGCGCTCCAGGAGGGCGCGCAGCTCGGTCGCCAGGCGCCGCCACAGGAGCATCGAGACGCCGTCGTCGATGAGCAGCACCAGGTCGAGCCAGCGCTGCCGGGCGGGCCGGGTCACCACGTCGGGAAGGCCGGTCTCGGCGAGGGCCGCCGCCGTGGCCGCCTCGTCGAACTCGCGCCGGTGCGGATGCGGCTGGGGCTGTTTCAGGAGCCGCAGCGCCCGGCCGAAGCGCAGTTCCTCGTCGCCGAGGGCCTTCTCCTCGGGCACCCGTACCGGCAGCGCTCCGTCGTCTGCGGGAAGCCGGTCGGCCGTGCCGAGGCGGGCGAACTCGGGGGCGCTGCGGGCCGCCGCGGCCGCGTGCAGGGCGCCGAGCAGCTGGGCCGGTGGTGGGGGCGGCGCCGGGGTGCCGGGCGCCGGGGTGCCGTCGGCGGGTCGGTCGTCCGTGGCGTGCGGGGCGGCGTCGGGCACGGGTTCCGGCGCCGGGCCGGGCGGCGGGGCGGGCAGGGCGGTGCCGGCGAGCGCGCGGGCGAGGGGCGCGTCCTCGTCGGGGGGCAGGCGCGCCGCGAGCCAGACGGCGTCGAGCAGTTCGTGGATGGACAGGTCGTGCCCGGTCAGACGGCCGAGCACGCCGAGGACCACGGGGGACGGCGCACCGGCGCGGGGCGGCGGGTCGCCGTGGGTCCCCCCGGCCGCGGGGCCCATGGCACCGGGGGGCATCTACAGCGCTCCGCCGAGCCGGTGCAGCACCGCGTCCAGGAGCCCTTCGGCGTCCAGGTCGACGCCGCCCTTGCGCAGGAACACGGCGTTGAGCAGCTGGTCGGTGGCCAGTTCGCCGGGGGCGCGGCGGTTGAGGAAGGCGTGCAGGAGGTCGTCCACCCCGGCCAGCGCCGCCTCGCCGAGGTGGGCCGACACGATCTCCCGCAGCCGGGCCTCGTCGGGGTCCGGCAGGGCCAGGCGCACGCAGCGGCGCATGAACGCGGGCGGGAAGTCGCGCTCGCCGTTGCTGGTGATCACGACGACGGGGAACTCGTGGCAGCGCACCCGGCCGCGCGTGACCGTGACCCAGTCGCCGTCCGCTCCGTGGGTGAGGACCGCCACCTCGGACTGGTCGTCCGGGAGCCGGGACAGCTCGGGGATCTCGAACTCGCCCTCCTCGAACACGGTCAGGAGGTCGTTGGGCAGGTCCACGTCGCCCTTGTCGAGTTCGTCGACGAGCAGGACGCGGGGCCGGTCGCGGGGCACCAGGGCCGTGCCCAGCGGGCCGAGCCGGACGAAGGTGCCGATGCCCGGCTCCCCCGCGTCGCGCTCCCGGCGCAGATGGGTCTCGCGCAGGCGGCCGATGGCGTCGTACCCGTACAGGGCGTCCTTGAGGGCCGAGCGGCTGTTGACGGCCCACTGGAGCACCGGGCCGAGGGTGAGTTCGTGGGCCACGGCGTGCGCGAGCGACGACTTGCCGGTGCCGGGGTGGCCGGTGACGAGCAGGGGGCGGCGCAGGTGCAGCGCCGCGCTCACCACGTCGGCCTCGGCGCGGCCGATGAGGTACGGGCGGGGCCTCGGGCGGGCGCCGGAGCCGTCGGGGAACCGGCGCCAGGGCGGGGCCTCGGGCAGCTCCACCCGCCGGGCGACGCGGTCGCCGCGGAACAGCCGCCAGTCGTCGTGCCCGCTCATCTCGCCCGCTCCGTTCCCTCGCCGCCGTCCGCGGGGCCCGCGAGGCCCTCGGCGGGGTCGGCGAGCTGCAGTTCGTCGGGCAGCGGCATCTCGATGTCCTCCCACACCAGCGCGGGGCGGGTGCTGGTCCGCGGATCGGCGTACGCGCGCACCCGGAAGTGCCGGACGCGCTCGGGGAGCTGGTCGACGGGCCCGTCGGGGGTCAGCCCGTCGAGGTCCGGGTCCGCCCCGGGGGCCTGGGGGCCGCGGTCCCACAGCACGATGGGCACGCCCATCACCAGGCAGACGGGGAGCAGTTCGAGGCGCTGGGCGGCCGTGCCCCGGACCAGGACGCGGGCGGTGTCCCGGTGGACCGTCTTGAGCAGGCCGATGAGGCCCGCCCGGCCGCCGACGGTGCGGTCGGCGCGCAGCGGGTCGCCGCGGTGGCGCGCGTTCCAGCGCCGGGTGAGGTCGGCGGCTCCGGTGCGGGAGCGCCGCCGCAGCCGCGGGCAGCGCAGGATGAGGTGGAAGTCCTCGCCCAGCGGCGCGGGGATGTACTCGTCGGCGCCCGCCCCGTCCCACTCGTCCACCGCCAGCTCCAGGGCGTCCGGGGGTACGGAGACGGCGACCAGGGCCACGCCGCGCTCGGCGCCCTCGGTGCCGCCCGCGACCTCGCGGACGAGCCGGGCGATCTCGCGTCCCGCGCGGGGGTGTTCGGTGCCGGTGACCGCGCGGGCCGCGGTGCCGTCGGCGCGCAGCCGCCACACCGCGCAGCGGTAGTGGCCGGCGGGGTCCTTGGCGTGCCGGTCGAGCTCCACCAGGATCCGCGCCCCGGCCGGGGCGGACCGCTGCGACCAGCGTGCGGCGTCGGCGCGGCGCTCGCGCAGGGCGGAGGCGTGGATGCCGAGGCGGGCGGCGACCCGGCCGCTCCACTCCTGCAGGGCCCGGCAGGCCAGGCCGCCGGTCTCGGCCGCCACGTACTCGACGACCCGCAGCAGCGCGGGCAGCCGGGGCGTCTCGTCGGGCACCGGGGAGCTGTCGCCGGGCCAGGTCTCCAGCTCGCGCAGCACTCCGTCGACGGCTGTCGGCGCGAGCCGGGCCGCGTGCAGGGAGTGCGGCAGGTCCAGATAGGGCAGGGCGGCGGTCGCGGCACGGTGCGGCAGGCCCGGGTCGTGTCGGCACAGGTGCTCGAACTTGGCGCGCAGCAGCCGGTGTTCGGCGACCGAGAGAAGTCCCGCGGCGCCCGTGAGGCGGCCCAGGGCGAGCAGCCGGTCGAGCTCGCCGCGGCCGCGCGGGTCGTCGGCCACGGTGGGGGCGAGGGACTCGGCGAGGGTGGGCAGCGCCCGCTCGGTGCGGGTGAGGAGCTGGGCCAGTTCGGCCACGGAGGGCGCGGTGCCGTCGGCGGGGGCGCGCAGGCCGAGTTCACCGGCGAGCACGGTGGCGTGGGCGGCGCGGGCCGTGGGGTCGCCGAGCAGCAGGTGCAGGGGGCCGACCATCATGTCCCGCACGGTCTCGTAGGAGTCGGACGCGGTCCCCGGCCCCGCGAGCGCTGCCGGGGGCTGCGCGAGACCGGCCGGATACGGCTCGGGCAGGGCTCCGGCGCGGCGCAGTTCGAGCAGCACGGACTGCCAGCCGAGGCCCCAGCTGCGCCGGACCGTGTGCTGGGCGGAGAGCGCGGTGTCGGGGGCGGTGATGCGGCCCATGACGAGGCCCACGGCGGCGCCGTCGGCGACGCACCACAGGGGTCCGCCGCTGTAGCCCTCGTCGACGGCGGCGCCCGACAGCTGTCCGTCGAGGTAGCCGATGCCGTCGTCGTAGGAGGCCACGCGCGCGTCGGCGTAGGAGAAGGGCTGCCCGCCGCCGTACCAGGCCCTGACCTCCTGCCCCCGCGTCATCTCCAGCCAGCGGACGGGGCCGACGGGGGGCGGGGGCTCCTCCCTGAGCTCCAGGACGGCGAGGTCGCCCTCCCACTTCAGGGCGCCGTCGGGGACGGGGCCGAGGTGGTGCGCGCGGGGCGGTATCCACGCCACCAGGCGGGCGGGGCGCGTGGTGGTGGCGGAGAGGACGGGGAAGGACACGTCCAGCGTGACGCCGCCGGGGTCCCGTGCGCTGAGCATGCGCTGCCCCAGGGCGGCGTTGACCACGTGGGCGCAGGTCAGCAGGGTGCGTCCACAGAGGTAGACGCCCGCGCCCGCGGTGCGCGTCCGGTCCGCGCTCAGGACGCGCACCAGTGCCCCGCGGGCGTCCCCGTGCCGGTCGTCGCCGGTCGCCGTGAACCAGCTCATCTCTCGGTCCGCGGGGACAGCTCCCAGGTCGCCGAGACGGTCATGCTCGCCTGGCCGCCCGCGCCGACGATGCCGAGCCTCAGGTCCTGGCCGATCTGGATGCCGAAGTCCACGGAGAGCTCGCGGGGCGGGTCGGGGATGCCGCGCACGGCGTCGTGCACCTGTTGCAGGACGGGGCCCAGGGGGCTCAGTACGGAGCGCAGCGCGTCCGTGGCGAGGGCGCCCACGCGCGCACCGCTCCCCACGGGGGTCACTCCGGAGATGCCTCTCGGCAGGTCGGCCTCCACTCCGTCGGGCGCGGCGGCGGGGGCTTCCCCCGCGGCCGCCAGTTCGAGACGGACGTGGGCTCCGTCGTCGAGGGTCAACTCCAGGTAGTCGTAAGGCGGCACAGGAAGCATTGTGCAGATCAAGTCTCCCGCCAGATAGGGGAGTTGACGATTCCGGCGGGGGTCATGATGACTGGTTCGCCGGCTTGACGCCCTCCCGGCGTTCCGTTCGAGTGCTTACCGTCGGTCGGGTGGCCGGGGGTGCCCAGGGGGGTGTTCGACGCCGATCGGGACATCGCGACCGCCTGCTCTACGAGATCCTCGTCCGTGGCCGGGTTCCGATGTCGGGAGGTACCAGGGTGGACAGGCGCAGTGTGCTGGCGGGTGCGGTCGGTTCCGCGGCGGTGGCGGCGTGGGGCGGCGGGGTCGCCGAGGCGGTCGACACCGCCGGAGCGGGCGGCCGGCGGCTGCTGGGGCCCGACGGGCGGCCGGACTGGGGGGCGGTGCGGGCGCAGTTCCGCCTCGACCCGGCCTGGGTCCATCTGGCGACGTTCTATCTGGCCTCGCAGCCGCGGGCGGTGCGGGCGGCCGTGGACCACCTGGCCCGGCAGCTCGACGCCGACCCGATGCTGGTGCCGACGAAGCTGTCCCTGCCCGACGGGCCGACGGACTGGGACCGCGTGCGGAAGTCCCTCGCCGGGTACCTGGGCGGCGAGGCCGAGCACATCGCGCTCGCCGCGAGCACCACCATCGGCCTCGGCCTCGTGTACAACGGCGTGCGCGTCCGCCCCGGCCAGGAGTTCCTGCTCAGCGAGGACGACCACACGGTGCACCAGGGCGCCGCGCGCCTCGCCGCGGAGAAGCACGGGGCCCGGGTGCGCCTCGTCCCGTGGTTCGCCGACTCCGGGGAGGCCACCGCCGAGGAGGTGGTGAGCGCGGTCCGGGCGCAGCTGCGCCCCACGACCCGTGTCCTCGGTGTCACCTGGGTGCAGTCCAGGACCGGGGTGCGGATGCCGGTCGAGGCCGTCGCCGAGGTGGTCCGGGAGGCCAACCGGGGCCGCGCGGAGGCCGATCGCTGCCTCTTGGTGGTCGACGGGGTGCACGGGCTCGCCGCGGTGGACGCCGACGCCGCGCGCCTGGGTGCCGACGTGGTGGTCGCGGGCACGCACAAGTGGCTGCTCGGGCCGCGCGGCACCGCCCTGGTGTGGCTGGCTCCGCACGCGCTGGCGCAGGTGCGCCCGACGTTCGCGAGCTTCATGGGGGACGACGGCGCCGCCCCGCTGTCACCGGGGGGTTTCCTCGCCTACGAGCACGCCTTCGCCCTGCCGGTGTCCGTCGCGTTCCACCAGGCTCTGGGCCGCTCCCGGGTCGCCGGGCGGATCGCGGAGCTGTCGACGCGGGCCAAGGAGGGTCTCGCCCGCATCCCGGGCGTACGGCTGCACACGCCCGTGGCACCGGGGATGTCCGCGGGCATCACCTGCTTCAGCGTGCGGGACCTTCCCGGTTCCGCCGTGGTCGAGCGGGCGGCCGCACGCAAGGTCCGGCTGTCCTCGCTGTACCACGACAGTCTGGGGTACGCGCGGATCGGCACCGGCGTCATGAACTCGCCGCGGGACGTGGACGTCGCGCTGCGCGTGGTGCGCGACATCGCGGGCTGACCCGGAGACGGACGCCCGCCCCGGGCCGGGTGTGCCGGGCCGGGCCCCTCCGGTCCGCGCCCGCCCAAGGCGGCGCGGCTGACACGTGACCGCCGGTGGCCGACGGTCCCCGGGGTCACGTCAGGTCGAAGCGCCCTTCCCGGGCCCCGTGCACGAACGCCCCCCACTCCGCGGGCGTGAAGATCAGCGAAGGGCTCTCCGGACGCCCGCTGTTGCGCATCGCGATGAAGCCCTCGACGAAGGCGATCTGCACGTCGCCGCGGCCCTCGCTGCTCGACCGCCATTCGGCGGCGCTGAGGTCCAGATCCGGCTTCTCCCAGCCCGCTAGCGGATGCTGCTGAGTGGTGGTGGTGCTGTCGGCCACGTCCGTGCTCCTCCCAGTGCGTCGTCCGCCGCCAGCCTAGCTTTCCGCCCCGGTGCCGCACAGGCCGCGACGTGAGGACGGCGGCGGGGCGGAAGCACCCGCGTCAGGTCGTGGGAGGTGCGGACCCGACGAGCCACATCGAGAAGAACTGCGAGCCGCCGCCGTAGGCGTGCCCAAGTGCCCTGCGGGCGCCGTCGACTTGGTGCTCCCCGGCCTGGCCGCGCACCTGGAGCGCGGCCTCCGCGAAGCGGATCATGCCGGACGCGCCGATGGGGTTGGTCGACAGGACACCGCCCGACATATTCACCGGAAGGTCACCGTCCAGTTCTGTCACGCCGGACTCGGTGAGCTTCCAGCCCTCGCCCTCGGCGGCGAACCCGAGGTTCTCCAGCCACATCGGCTCGTACCAGGAGAAGGGCACGTACATCTCGACGGCGTCGATCTGGCGGCGCGGGTCGGCGATGCCCGCCTGCCGGTAGACGTCGGCGGCGCAGTCCCGCCCGGCGCGCGGGGACACGTAGTCCTTGCCCGCGAACATCGTGGGTTCGCTGCGCATCGCGCCGCCGTGCACCCAGGCGGGCGGGCGGGGCGCGCGGGCGGCCCCGGCGCGGTCGGTGAGCACCATGGCGCAGGCGCCGTCGGACGACGGGCAGGTCTCGGAGTAGCGGATGGGGTCCCACAGCATGGGCGAGGACCGGACCTTCTCCAGGGTGATGTCGTGTTCGTGCAGATGCGCGTAGGGGTTCTTCAGCGCGTTGCGGCGGTCCTTGTACGCGACCAGGGAGCCGACGGCGTCGGGGGCGCCGCTGCGCCGCATGTACGCGCGTACGTGCGGGGCGAAGAAGCCACCCGCGCCCGCGAGCAGCGGCTGCTGGAAGGGGATGGGCAGGGAGAGCCCCCACATGGCGTTGGACTCCGACTGCTTCTCGAAGGCCAGGGTGAGCACGGTGCGCTGGACGCGGCTCGCGACGAGGTTGGCGGCGACGAGCGCGGTGGAGCCGCCGACGGAGCCCGCGGTGTGCACGCGCAGCAGGGGCTTGCCGACCGCGCCGAGCGCGTCGGCGAGGTACAGCTCGGGCATCATGACGCCCTCGAAGAAGTCGGGGGCCTTGCCGATGACGACGGCGTCGATGTCGGCCCAGCCCAGCTCGGCGTCGTCGAGCGCGCGGCGCGCGGCCTCGCGGACGAGCCCGGCGAGGGACACGTCGCGCCGGGCGGCGACGTGCTTGGTCTGGCCGATCCCGACGACCGCGACGTGCTCCTTCGCTGTGGCGGCTTCAGGCACGGGCCTCCCCTTCCAGGACGGCGACCAGGTTCTGCTGGAGGCAGGGGCCGGAGGTGGCGTGGGCGAGCGCGCGGTCGGACGCGCCGCGGTGGATCCGCCCGGCGGCCTCGGCGACGCGGACGAGCCCGGCGGCCATGACGGGGTTGGCGGCGAGCGCGCCGCCCGAGGGGTTGACGAGGACGCTGTCGTCGAGCCGGAGCGCCTTGCGCAGCACGACTTCCTGGGAGGTGAAGGGCGCGTGCAGCTCGGCGGTGTCGACGGGCCGCGCGAAGGCTCCGGCGCGCTCGGCGGCCAGGCGCGTGGAGGGCGATTCGGTGAGGTCGCGGACGCCGAGGGAGTGGGCCTCGACGCGGTGGTCCATGCCGCGGATCCAGGCGGGGCGCGGGCACAGCGCGCGGGCCCGGTCCCCGGCCGCCAGGACCACGGCGACGGCTCCGTCGCCAATCGGCGGGCAGTCGCCGGTGCGCAGCGGGCGGACGACGTACTCCCCCTGCGGGCGCGCGCCGGGCAGCTGCGCGTGGGCGTTGCCGTCGGCCGCGTCCCGGCTGCGGGCGGCGACGGCGGCGAGCGCGGGCTCGTCGGTGTGGCCCGCGTCGATGAGGGCCTGGGCCTGGAGGGCGGCGAGGGCGACGGAGTCGGGCCACAGCGGGGCCACGTAGTAGGGGTCGAGCTGGCGGGTGAGGACGTCCCGTACGGATCCGGGCGAGGACTTGCCGTAGGCGTAGACGAGCGCGGTGTCCGCGTCGCCGGTCAGGAGCTTCACCCAGGCCTCGTACAGCGCCCAGGCGCCGTCCGTCTCCACGTGCGACTCGGAGATCGGCGGCCAGGCGCCGACGCCGTCGAGCGCCATCGTGAAGGAGAAGGCCCGGCCCGCGAGGTAGTCGCTGGATCCGGAGCAGGTGAAGCCGATGTCGGCGGTGGTCAGGCCGGTCCGCTCCAGGACCTCGTGCAGGACCGGCATGAGCATCTCCACCTCGGAGAGCTCGTCGGTGCGGCGCCGGTGGTCGCTCTGGGCGCAGGCGACGACCGCCACGTTCCTGGGCGCGCCGGTGAACTCCCCTGTCACAGCAGCTCCTTGTACGTGTCGTAGTCGGCGTCGGGCTCGCCGGTCGGCCGGTAGTGGTCGGGGTGGCGCCCGTCCTCGGACCACACCGGTTCGACGCGCAGCCCCATGCGGACCTGGTCGTAGGGGATGCCGCCGATGCGTCCGTGCAGGGCGAGGTCGGCGCCGTCCAGGGCGATGTGCGCGTACACGTAGGGCACCTCGATCTCGAGGTTCTTGGCCTTGATGTTGACCACGCAGAAGGTGGTGACGGTGCCGCGCGGCCCGACCTCCACCTGCTCGGCGGTGGCGACCCCGCAGGTGGGGCAGGCGCCGCGCGGCGGCACGTACACCTTGCTGCAGCGCGGGCAGCGCTCGCCGACGGTGCGGCGCTCGGCCAGGGCGGCCAGATAGCCGGTCTGGGCGCGGCCCGGGGTGTAGGTGTAGTCGAGGCGGGCGGGGGCGACGATCCCGGTCACGGCGTCGCCCGCGAACGCTCCGCCGTGCGCGGTGACCTGATGATCCGTCGGGCCTTCCTCGCAGGGTTCGAAGCAGGCGATGTCCGTGATGGCGCCGGTGCGTTCAGCGGCCCAGCGGACGCGCACGCGCAGACCGGTGCGGACGGCGTCGGGCCCCGCCGCGTCCAGGGCGTGGAGGAGCGCGGTGTCGGCCCCGTCGAGGCGGACGAGGACCCAGGCGAAGGGGGTGTCCAGGGGCTGGCCGCGCCGGGGCGCGGGGTTCCAGGCCCAGGTGGTGACGGTGCCGGTGGCGGCGACCTCGACCAGGTCCCGGATCTCCTCGGCGGTCTCGGGGTCGTACTCGACGGGCGGGACGAGCACCCGGCCCGCGGTGGTGCGCACGCCGAGCACGGTGCGGGCGCGCAGGCCGGTGAGGAAGGCGGACTGGACGGGGCCGAGGGAGCGGGTGAAGGGGAACTCCACGACCATGGGGGCGCTGAGCGCGTCGGGCACGGGGCCGGCTCCTCGGGTCAGGCCCGCCGGTAGACGGGCGGGCGCTTCTCGGCGAAGGCGCGGGCGCCTTCCTTGGCGTCGGCGGTGTCGAAGACGGGCCAGCCGCGCTTGAGTTCGGCGGCGAGCCCGTCGGCCTCGCTCAGGTCGGCGGTCTCGTAGACGGAGGCCTTGACCGCCTCGACGGCGAGGGGGCCGCAGGCGTTGATCCGCTCGGCGATGGCGAGGGCCCGCTCCAGGGCGGTGCCGTCCGGCACGACGTGGCCGATGAGGCCCACGTCGGCGGCCTCCCGCGCGGTGTACGGGCGGCCGGTGAGCAGCATCTCCAGGGCGTGGGTGCGCGGGATCTGCCGCTGGAGGCGCACCGTGGAGCCGCCGATGGGGAAGAGCCCGCGCCTGACCTCGAAGAGCCCGAAGGTCGCGGACTCCCCCGCCACGCGGATGTCGGTGCCCTGGAGGATCTCGGTGCCGCCGGCCACGCAGGGCCCTTCGACGGCGGCCAGGACGGGTTTGCGCGGCCGGTGGTGGCGCAGCATCGCCTTCCAGTGCAGATCGGGATCCGCCGCGAGGCGCGCGCGGCACGCCGCGTCCTCGGCGCCCTCCATCCCCTTGCCCGCCAGGGCCTTCAGGTCCATGCCCGCGCAGAACGCCCCGCCCGCCCCGGTGAGGACGACGGACCGCACGCCGTCCTCCGCGTCGGCGGCCAGCCAGCCGTCGTACAGGCCCACGAGCATCGGCAGCGAGAGCGCGTTCCTGGCTTCGGGCCGGTTCAATGTGAGCACCAGTGTGGCGCCTTCGCGCCGCACGGAGAGATGTTCCGTGCCACCCATGGCCGTCCTCCCGTCATTCAGACCTGGAACAGGTTGCAGGAGGCGAGGTGCCAGTTCAATAGCATTCTGACACTCAGTCAGATTTCTTCCGCACGGCCCCTTCCGCCTTCCGGGTGCCTCTGCTCTGATGACCGCCACAGCGGCACGTCACGGCGTCGGGGTCAGGAGGAGCGGTGGAGTACAACCTTGCCGACCTGTTCGAGTCAGTCGTCGACGCGGTGCCGGACCGCGAGGCGCTCGTGCATCTGGACCACCCGGGCACCGGGGCCGAGCGCCGTCTGACGTACGCGGAGCTCGACGCGGCCGCCAACCGCGTCGCCCACCACCTGATCGACAGCGGCCTCACCCCCGGCGAGCACCTCGGCCTGCATCTGTACAACGGCGTGGAGTACCTCCAGACGGTCCTCGGCTGCCTCAAGGCCCGCCTGGTGCCGGTGAACGTCAACTACCGCTACGTCGAGGAGGAGTTGGCCTATCTCTACCGGGACGCGGACCTGGCGGCGCTCGTCTTCGACGCGGAGTTCGCCGGGCGGGTGGCGGCGGCGCTCCCCCGCGCGCCCGGGCTGCGGCATCTGATCCGGGTCGGCGAGGCCGCCGCGGCCGGACCGCGGGCGGTGCCCTTCGCCGAGGCGGAGGCGTCCGGCTCGCCCGCGCGCGGCTTCGCACCGCGCTCCGCGGACGACCTGTTCATCATCTACACCGGCGGCACGACCGGCATGCCCAAGGGCGTGATGTGGCGCCAGGAGGACCTGTTCTTCTCCGGGCTCGGCGGCGGAGCGCCGACGGGCGAGCCGGTCACCCGGCCCGAGGAGGTGGCCGAGCGGGTGGCGACGGGCGGCGACGGCATCACGTTCTTCCCGACGCCCCCGCTCATGCACGGCACCTCGACGCTGACCGCCTTCATCTGCTTCCACTTCGGCCAACGCCTGGTCATCCACCGCAGGTTCGCCCCCGAAGAGGTGCTGCGCACCATCGAGCGCGAGCGGGTCACCAGCGTCTCCCTGGTGGGCGACGCGATGCTGCGGCCCCTGATCGACGCGCTGACCGGGCCTTGCGCGGGCACGGACCTGTCCTCCCTGTTCAGCGTCTCCTCCTCCGGCGCGATCATGTCGGAGACGGTCCGCGCCCAGTTCGCGCGGCTCGCCCCGAACGTCATGCTCCTCAACAACTTCGGCTCGTCCGAGTCCGGCTTCAACGGCACCGCCACGGACGACTCGGGGCCCGAGCGCGGCTTCCGCATCCAGGTCAACTCCCGTACGCAGGTGGTGGACCTGGTGACCCACGAGCCGGTCGCCGTCGGCGAGCCCGGCCGCATCGCCCAGCGCGGCCACGTCCCGCTCGGCTACTACAACGACCCCGTGAAGACCGCCGAGACCTTCTTCCAGCGCGGCGACGAGCGCTGGGTCCTGCTCGGCGACATGGCCACGGTCGACACCGAGGGCATCGTCACGGTCCTCGGACGCGGCTCGCAGTGCATCAACACCGGCGGTGAGAAGGTGTACCCCGAAGAGGTCGAGCAGGCCCTGAAGTCCCATCCCGACGTGTACGACGCGCTGGTCGCCGGGGTGCCCGACGAGCGCTGGGGCACCCGGGTCGCCGCCGTCGTCCAGCTCCGCGCCGGCGCCGCGCCGCTGGATCTGGACACCCTCCAGACCCACTGCCGTGCCCGCCTCGCGGGCTACAAGATCCCGCGCTCCGCGGTGTTCACCGACCACATCCAGCGCTCGCCCAGCGGCAAGGCGGACTACCGGTGGGCCCGGAAGGTGGCGGCGCGGTCCTGACCCCGGGTGTCACATCCGCGGGCCCGGCGGTGTCTTCATGGCGAACAGCCGATCAGGCACTCGTCCAAGGAGAACCGCCATGGCCCTGCGCATCCCGAAGGCCGAGCTCCCCGCCGAGCTCACCCGGAACATGATCGACCAGCTCGGGGCCGTGCCCGAGAACGTCGAAGTCGTCTGGCACAGCCCCCAGGTCGCCCGGGACAACCTGGAGTTCGGCAGCAAGGTCGGCGCCTGGGACGCGGCCGACGCGAGCCTCAAGTCGTTCGCGCACATGGCCGTCGCGGCCCTCGTCGGGTGCGGCTGGTGCCTGGACGTCGGCTACTTCCAGGCGCACAACGCCCAGCTGGACCTGGCCAAGGCGAGCCAGGTGCCGCGCTGGCGCGACGCGGAGGTCTTCACCCCGCTGGAGCGGGACGTCATGGAGTACGCCGAGGCCATGAGCAGCACACCGCTGACCGTCACCGACGAGCTGTACGCGGGCCTGCTCGGGCGGCTCGGCCCGGCGGCGATGGTCGAACTCACCGCGTTCATCGCCTTCGTCAACCTGGCGACCCGCGCCAACGTGGCGAACGGGGTGGAGTCGCAGGGCTTCTCGTCCGCCTGCGAGATCCCCCTGGCGGCTCGTCCGCAGCGGTCCGGCGCGGCCTCCGCGTCATGACCGACGACCCCTTCGTCATCCACCGCAGCCTGCTGTTCACCGTCGTCTACGAGATGCTCGGCTCGGCGGCCGACACCGAGGACGTGCTCCAGGAGTCCTGGCTGCGGTGGGCCGACGTCGACCGCCCGGGGGTGCGTGACCCCCGGGCCTACCTCGTCCGGCTCGTCACGCGCCAGGCCCTCAACCGGCTGCGCACACTCTCGCGCAGCCGCGAGGACTACGTCGGCGAGTGGCTGCCGGAGCCGCTGCTCACCAGCCCCGACGTCGCCGAGGACGTCGAACTCGCCGACAGCGTCTCCGTCGCGATGCTGACCGTCCTGGAGACGCTCGCGCCCACGGAGCGGGCGGTGTTCGTCCTGCGCGAGGTCTTCGAGGTGCCGTACGGCGAGATCGCCGGGGCCGTCGGGAAGTCCCCGGCCGCGGTCCGGCAGATCGCGCGGCGGGCCCGCGAGCACGTGGCGGCCCGGCGCCCCCGGGTGCGGGTGAGCCGGTCGGAGCAGCAGGCCGTGGTGGACCGGTTCCTGGCCGCGCTGCGCACCGGGCACCTCCAGGAGCTGATGGAGGTGATGGCCCCGGACGTGGTCATGATCGCCGACGGCGGAGGCCTCGTCGCCGC
This sequence comes from Streptomyces sp. YIM 121038, assembly GCF_006088715.1. Taxonomy (NCBI): domain Bacteria; kingdom Bacillati; phylum Actinomycetota; class Actinomycetes; order Kitasatosporales; family Streptomycetaceae; genus Streptomyces; species Streptomyces sp. YIM 121038. Next base: position 9,444,679 of record NZ_CP030771.1, on the reverse strand, counting down.
CGCGCTGACCCCGATCCGCGGGGCGGACGCGGTAGCGCCCCTGCTCGCCCGCGCCCACCGGGTGGTCACCGCCCTCGACGCGCGGCCGGTCTGGCTCAACGGCGCCCCCGCGGGCCGCGTCGCCTTCGACGGCGCACCCGCCGCGGTGAGCCTCGCGGTGGAACACGGCCGGGTCACCCGGATCTACGTGGTCCGCAATCCGCGGAAGCTGACGCGCCTGGACGAACCGGCCGCACTCGCCCGGTAGGCGGGCGCCCATGGCACCGGCGCCGCGGCACGGCCCCTCACCGGGCGTCGCGCAGCTGGAGCAGATACGCCGCGGTCACGGCCACGGCACGGTCCGCGTCGTGCGACAGCTCCACGAGGGCGCGGGCGGCCGTCCCTCCCGGGACGCCCGCCAGCGCCTGGGTCAGCCGTCCGCGTGCGGGCGCCCGGGTCGCGTCGTGCGCGAGGCGGTCGACGAGCATGCCCGCGATCCGGTCCGCCGTCGCGGTATCGCTCGCCAGCACGCTCAGCGCGTCGGCCGCGTCCGTGTCGCGCCGTCCCTCCACGATCATGTCGACGAGGGTGGGGAGGGCGTCGGCCACACCGGATGCCCCGAGGGCCAGTGCCGCATATCCGCGCACCACGGCGTCGGAGCTCGCGAGGGCGTCCCGCAGCCGCGCCGCGGCCTCGTCGCCGGGCATCTCGGCGAGGCACTGAACGGCGCGTTCGCGCACCGCGGCCTCCGGTGCGGCGAGGGCCTCGGCCAGCAGGGCCGGGCCGTCGCCGTCCGAGCGCGCCAGGGCCCACCGCAGGGCCCCGGCGACGTTCGGGTCGGTCTCGCCCAGGGCCGCCTCGACCAGGGCCTCCACCGGCACCGGCACCTCGTCGGCCGAGGAGAGGGCCGCCCGCTGGCGCACGTCGGCCCGCTTCGACCCCAGCGCCTGGAGCAGCGCGACGGCCTGGAGGACGCCCTCCCAGTCGGCGGGGTCAGCCGCGTCGATCCGGCGCAGCCGCGTGAGCAGCTCGGTCTGTGCCGCGATGCGCTCACGCGTCTGACGGATGAGGTCGTCGACGAGCGCCGCGGGCGTGAAGCCGGGGTCGTCGAGCGCGCGTCCGATCTCGCGCAGCGAGAGCCCCAGCGACCGCAGGCTCTCGACGTGGAAGATCCGCTGGACGTCCGCCCCGGAGTACTCCCGGTAGCCGGAGCCCGTACGGACCGAGGGGCGCACCAGGCCGAGCGACTCGTAGTGCCGGAGCATGCGGGCACTCACCCCGGAGCGGCGCGCCACCTCACCGATCAACACGTCCTACCGTCCCTCCTGGCCGGGCCCTTGGAGAGCCACGACGCGCTTCGCCTCCTCGACCGCGAGCTCGAATCCGGCGTCGGGGTCGCGCAGCAGGCGTTCCGTGGCGAGCGCGTGCGTGCGCACGCGCGGGTCAGGGGCCATCGTCGCAGCCCGCAGCGCCGGAACGATTCCCTCCCCCAGCGCGGCGAGGGCCCGGCTGAGGCTCAGCTGCGTCTCCCGGCCACCCCGCCCGAGCTGCGTCGCCAGCACCGCGGCCAGCGCGGGCTCCTCGCCCTCCGGTACGAGCACGACCGCGGCCCGCCAGGCGCTCCGCGCCACCTCGTCGTCGCCGTCGCACAACAGCGTCCGCGTGAGCGCGGGCCACCCCCGCCGGTCCCCGATCTTGGACAGCGTGTGCAGCGCCTGGCTGCGCGCCTGCGCACGCTCCGAACGGGTCTCGCGCAGCAGCGCGGGAAGCGTCACCACCACCGGGTGACGGGTGAGCGCCCAGGTCAGCATGTCCCGGACGAAGAACTCGGGCTCGACCGCACACCGCTCGACGACCTGGTCCACGAAGCGCGGGTCGGGCGCCGTCCCCACCTCCAGTGCCGCCCGCAGCCGCACGGACGCCCGGCCGTCCGATAGCCCCTGAACCGCCCGCGTCCCGTCCGCGTCCTGCCTCGTGACCGTCATCGCGACCACCTCCTGGACGAGCAGTGAAGACCTTGTCACGGTGTCAAGGTCAAACAGCGCCGCTCGGAGGCGTCTCTCGGGCCGGCGGGTGCGGGATCCCCGGGCGCCCTATGTGTGGAAGCGGGCCGGGGTGGGAAGGCCACGTTCGTCGTCCGCCCCCGGACTCGGTCGGCAGCCCGTCGCACGATGCACCGGTGACGGATCAGCCGATTCGACGCCTCCTCACCGGTGGCCGAGCGAACCGCAACCACGAGTGGTTCAGCCACCTCACTCGACACTCGACGGCGAGGAGATTCGCCATGCGCACCGGCATCGTCACGACAGCAGGGCCGGGTGTGGAACACCTGGCCGCCCGCGCGGAGGAACTCGGCTTCGACAGTTTCTGGGTGTACGACACGCCGATGGTCCACGGCGACCCGTTCGTGAGCCTCGCCCTCTGCGCCAAGGCCACCCGCCGGATCAGGCTCGGCATCGGTGTCACCTCACCGGCACTGCGTTCCGCGCCCGCCGCGGCGGCGGCCGTCAGCTCCCTCAACGCCCTCGCCCCCGGCCGCGTCGTCTGCGGGGTCGGCACCGGCAACACGGCCCGCCGCACGCTCGGCATGCGGCCGACCAGGACGGCGGAGCTGGAGTCGTTCACGGCCGCCTTGCAGGATCTCACCGCGGGCCGTGAGACGGACTACCGCGAGGGGCCCCGGGTCGGCAGGGTGCGGTTCCTGCACGCCGGTCCGTACGTCAACACCCAGGATCCCGTGGAGTTCGTCGTCGCCGCGTTCGGCCTGAAGGCCGCCGCGGTCGCGGGGCGGCTCGGCGCGGGAGTGATCTCCTTCGGACTCCACGACCCCGCGGCCTGGACCGCCCTCGGCCAGGCCCGGCAGGCGGCGGCCCGGGACGCGGACAGCGCCGCCAAGGCCCGTTCGTACCTCATGTCCTCCCTGTACGTCCTCGACGACGGCGAGGACCGCTACGGCGATCCGGTCAAGGACGCGGTGGGGCACATCGCGCTGAGCGCACTGATCCTCGGCGCGGAGAACCCCGCCTTCCGCGCGGCCCTCCCTCCGGAAGAGGCCGCGGCTGTCGACCGCCTGCTCCGGCTGCGCGGCACCACGCCCACCGATCCCGAGCGTCACCAGGCCCTCTACCGCAACTACCTGGGCCGGCTCGCCCCCGAGGACCGGGAGCTCATCGTGCCCTCCCTGGTGGACAGGTTCGGCCTGGTCGGCACCAGGGACGAGGTCACCGAGCGGATCAACGCGCTGGAGAAGGCGGGGGTCGACGAGCTGGTGATCCAGCCCGTCGTGGACCCGGAGACGGAAATGGCCGCGCTCGCACGGCTGCTGGCCTGACACCCGGCGAAGACACGGCCGCCGGATCGCCCGGCGGACCGCCGGGGACGTACGTCGGAGAACGAGCTGGCGAACGCCGTTGCCCTCGCGCAGGGACCGGGGAACGGGCTAGCGACCGGCGTTCCCCTCGCGCAGGGAGTGGATCATGCCCTTCAGGGCCCGGAACGCGTCCGACTGCTCGGTCTCGCTCATGCCGGACAGCATTCTGACCTCGACGGACCGGACCGCCGCGGTCGCCTTCTCCAGGCTCTGCCGACCGCGAGGCGTGAGCCGCGCGGGGAGCGCCTTCCCGACGGGCGCCTCCGCGGGCCTGGTCACGTAGCCCTCTCGTTCCAGGTTCTGGAGCAGCACGTTCATCGACTGCCGCGTCACGAACGCGCCCCGCGCCAGCTCGGAGTTCGACAAGCCAGGCCGCTGGGCGAGCAGTTCGAGGCAGGAGTAGTGCGTCACGCTCATCCCGAGCGGCCGCAGCACCTCCTCCATGGCCGAGCGGAGAACGCTCGACGCCTCTTTCAGCAGGTAGCCCAGTGACGTCTCCAGGTCGACACCGTCTTGATTCATGTCAGCATTCTGACATAGGGTGACCTGTGTCAGGATACTGACACGGAGAGAAGGAGCATCACCATGCCCGTCACCGGCCCCGACTTCATCTCGCTCCAAGCGCGCGACCTCGACGCCGCGCAGGCGTTCTACGAGCGGTACCTCGGCCTGGTCCGCTCCCCGACCGGGCCGCCGCACGCCGTCGTCTTCGAGACGAAGCCGATCGCGTTCGCACTCCGCGACGTCCTTCCCGGCACCGACCTCGCATCCGTTGCCCGGCCCGGCATCGGTGCCGCGATCTGGCTCCACGCCACCGACGCCCAGGCCATCCACGACGCTCTCGTCGCCGACGGCCACACCATCGTCTCCGCGCCGGTCGACGGCCCCTTCGGCCGGACCTTCACCTTCGCCGACCCCGACGGCTACCACGTCACCCTCCACGACCGCGCCTGAGGGCCCGCCGACTGCCGACGTCCGGTCCGGGGCGGCAGCCCCTAGTCCTTGAGGCTCCGGAAGAACCTCCGGATGTCGTCGACGAGGAGCGCGGGCTGTTCCAGTGCGGGGAAGTGGCCTCCCCGGTCGTACTCCGTCCACTGCACGACGTTGTTGGTGCGGTCCGCGATGTGCCGCAGGGGGATGAAGTTGTCGTGCGGGAAGACCGCGAGTGCGGTCGGGGTGGCCGACGGCTCGGGCGGGGCGCCCCAGTAGTCCGCGTGGGCGCGCTCGTAGTAGATGCGGGCGGACGAACCGGCCGTGCCCGTGAGCCAGTACAGCATCACGTTGGTGAGCATCCGGTCGCGGTCCACCGCGTCCTCGGGCCGGTGCTCGGAGTCGGTCCACTCCTTGAACTTCTCGACGATCCAGGCCAGTTGCCCCACCGGGGAGTCGGTCAGGCCGTACGCGAGCGTCTGCGGCCGGGTGGCCTGGATGTCGGCGTACCCCTGGCGGTCGCGGCTCCACGCCTGGAAGCGGGCCCAGGAGGCCGAGGCGCGCTCCCGCTCCCCCGGGTCGAGCGGCGCGAGCTCCTCCGGGGTGGGTTCCGTGGCCTGGAACGCGTTCGGCAGCAGATTCAGATGGACGCCCGTCACCCGCTCCGGCCGGGTGCGGCCGAGCTCCCTGGAGATGCCCGCCCCCCAGTCGCCGCCCTGGACGCCGTAGCGCTCGTACCCGAGGCGCTCCATGAGCGCGGCGAACGCGGCGGCCACGCGCTTCAGCTCCCAGCCGGTCTGCACCGTGGGCCCGGAGAAGCCGAAGCCCGGGATGCTGGGGAGCACCAGGTGAAAGGCCTCCGCGTCCGGGGCGCCGTGGGCGCGGGGCCGGGTCAGCGGGCCGATGACGTCGGCGAACTCGACGATCGAGCCGGGCCAGCCGTGCGTCATGAGCAGCGGGGTCGCGTCCGGTTCGGGCGACCGGATGTGCGCGAAGTGCACGTTCGCGCCGTCGATCGTGGTGGTGAACTGCGGCCACTGGTTCAGCTCCGCCTCGGCCGCCCGCCAGTCGTACGCGTGCCGCCAGTAGTGCGCCAGCTCCTGGAGATAGCCGCGCGGAGCGCCGTAGGCCCAGCCCACCCCCGGCAGCTCGTCCGGCCACCGCGTGCGATCGAGACGCCCGTACAGATCGTCGAGGTCGCCCTGGGACACATCAATGCGAAACGGCCGCAGTGCCTCATCAGCCGAGGCCGAAGCCGATGCCGGAGTCGTCGTCATTCGCGGCATGTTACGTCCGCCCGCGCCCATCCCGCCCACCCGGTCGGCCCCGTGGGCGGCCGCCTCACGGGGCGATCGTCGTGACCCATTCCTCTACCGTGAGCACGTCGAACCACTGCGGGAACAGTTTCTCCGTCAGGAATCGGTGTACTTCGGGGTCGAGGTCGAGGCAGGCGTCGCCGAGGACGGTGAGGTCGAGGTCCAGGTCGTTGCCTGCGCAGACGGTGTGGAGGACGACGCCGCTGGTGGCGATGCCGGTGAGGACGAGTCTTTCGATGTCGCGGGCCCGGAGGACCAGGTCGAGGTCGCTGCCCGAGAAGGCGCTGCCGCGCCGCTTCGTGACGACGACGTCGCCCTCCTGGGGGGCGATGTCCGGGTGGATCTCGTTCCCGGGGTTGCCTTCCGTGAAGAGGCCGGCCTGCGCGACCGTGCTGACTATCTTGTTGCGCGGGCTCACCTCCGCCTTGTCCGCGCGCAAGCCCATCACCACGTAGATGACGGGGATGCCCACGGCTCGGGCGCCGTCGATCGCCTTGCCCAGGCGGGAGAGGTACTCCGAGCTGTCACCCGCCCCTCCGCCGTACGCGCCTGCGGCGAACGCGCCTCTGCCGTGCGCGATGTCCACCACGTCTCGCTGAACGTCCATCACCAGAAGAGCACTGTTGGCCATGCGGGCCGTCCTTAGTCACTGAGGAAGAGGAAGGGGAAGATGCGGCTTTCCATACGGGCGTTGCGTGCACACGAGTGCCGTGTGCGGCACAGGTGTCAGGTGTCAGGTGTCAGGTGTATTACATGCGGTACTGCGCCTCAGGCGCCACCCGCGTTACGGGGCTTCCGTCCTGGGCCACCCCGTACGGCAGCGGTCGCTCGGCCCGGGCGGCCCGCGAGGGGTGGGCGATGGCCTGGGTGGACGGGCCCTCCTCGGCGGCGCCGGGGTAGCGGGGCAGCTCGCGGGCCTTGTCCAGGAGTTCACGGGCCAGCGCGTGGTTCTGCCGCGCCCATTCGACCTTCGCGGCCAGGCGGTAGGCGTAGTTGAGGCTGGCGGGGTCACCGGCCGCCTCGAACTGGGTGAGCGCGCGACAGGCGTGCCGGGCGGCCGCCGGGAGGTCGTCCGCCTTGCGCAGGGCCTCCGCCGCCGAGGCGTGGGCGTGCGCGGCGCCCTCCGCGTCGCCGTGGGCGGCGAGGAGCTCGGCGGCCCGGTCGGCCAGGCCCGCCGCGGCCGGGAACCGCCCGGCGAACGTGTGCAGCGCCGCCTGCCCGACGAGGCACTCGGCCAGGAGCCTGCCGTCGCCCGCCTCCTCGAAGCAGGCGTGGGCCTCGGCCTGGAACCGCATGGCGTCGTCGACGAGCCCGGAGACCAGGGCCCGCTCGGCGAGGCTCATCAACTGATGGCCGAGATCGGCCGGTTCCGCCGTACCGCCCGGCCGCTGCCGCGCGGTGGCGGCCGCCCGGCGCAGCTCGGCCGTCACCTCCTGCCGTACGGCGGCCACTTCGCGGGCGCGCTGGCGCTGGTCACCGGGGCCGTGCTCGCCGCCCAGGAGGGCCAGGCAGCCACGCGCCCGGGCGATGCCCCGGCCGTCGGCGCGGCCCGCCGCGTAGCGGTAGGCGGCCTCGGCCTCCTCCCTGGCCTCCTCGAGGCACCGCTCCTCGCGCAGGGCGTCGGCCACCTCGCAGGTCAGCTCGGTCGCCACGGTCCACCGGTCCCGGCGTGCCGCCCGCGCGGCCGCACGCAGCTCGGGCAGGGCCGCGACGCGCCAGCCCTGGTCGGCGCCGCCCTCGCGCGTGACCTTGAGGCGCCGCCGCAGGTGCAGATACAGCCAGGTGCGGCGCAGGGCCTGCTCCTCGGTGCTGGTCTGCGAGTAGCTGCGGTAGAGGGTGTGGAACGCGTAGCGCCCGTCGCTGCGCTGGAGCAGCCCCGCGTCGACGAGTTCCTCCAGCATCAGTCCGCAGATGCCGGGCGGCATCCGGCTCAGGGCCGCCGCCGAGTGCCGGTCGAAGTCCGGTCCGGGGTGGCTGACGCAGGCGTGCAGGACGTGCCGCTGCCGCTCGTCGAGCGCCTCGTACGACATGGTGTACGCGGCGCGGACGCGGTCGTCGTCCCAGCGCAGGTGCTGCAGCGGCCGGTCCGACTCGCGCATGGCGTCCAGCATGAGGTCGGGCGGTGTGCGGCGCAGCCGGGCGGCGACGGAGTACAGGGCGAGCGGGAAGCAGCTCAGCATCCCGGCCATCTCGGCGAGTTCGGTGTCGTGCCCGGTCAGCCCGCACAGGTGCCGCATCATCTCGACCGCGTCCCGCAGGGCGAGCGGAGCCAGCGGATAGCGGCGGGTGCCGGGCCGCGCCTCGGTGAGCGAGGCGCGGCTCGTGACCACGACGAGCGCGTCGGGACAGGACTCGACCGTCCGGGCCACCTCGGCGGCGTCCGTGACGTCGTCCAGGAGGACGACGGGGAAACCGGCCTCGGCGTGCCCCGGGCGGCGGCCGGTGAGCCGCTGGTGGAGCTCGGCGGCCAGGGCCGACTTGCCCACGCCCGGCGGCCCGTGGATGACGAGGAGCCCGGGCCCCTCGGCGGCGTCCTCGGCGAGCTCCCGCAGCTCGCGGTCGCGGCCGAACAGGCGCTCCGCCGGGGGCGGCTGCGGCGCCGCCGCGTTCCGGTGCTCCTCGGCCGGTGCCTGCTCGACGTAGGCACGGTTGCGGAAGACGGCGATCCGCTCGCCGGAGTTATGGGTGCCGAGCTGGGGGTGCTGGGGGTGCTGCCGCGCGCTCAGGCGCTGGTGCAGGCGTGCGTGGAGCGTGCCGAAGTCGAGCACGGGCCCGGCCTCTGGCACTCCCGTCCGGACCAGGTCGACCAGGGCGCCGGTGAAGGCGGACAGCTCGTCGCCGGGCGGCGCGTAGGCCAGTTCGGTGGCGGCGCTCGAGGTGAGCACGCAGACGCCGTCGATGTCGGCGGCCTGCTTCAGGAGCGCTTCGGGGTGGCTCATGCCTCCCTCGACGGCCGCGCCGCTGAAGCAGCAGTCGAGCACCACGGCGCACTTCAGCCGGCGCTGCCGGTGGGCCGCGCGCACCTCGTCGCGGATGTAGGCGTACGGCAGCGACCGCCACATCTGCCGCTCGTTGGAGTCGTGCAGGGCCAGGTGGAGTTCGGTGGGCCGGTCGGGGTGGAGCAGGCCGTGCCCGGCGTAGTAGACGAAGAGGGTGTCGCTCGCCTCGCGCACCGCCTCGTCGATGGCCCGCATGACGTCACCGCCGGTGGCCTCGGGCCCGAGGACGCGGCAGCTGGCGGACGACAGGCCCCAGCCGACCTCGTCGCACAGGACCTCCCGGAGCGCGCCGATGTTGCGCCGCACCGCGGGCAAGGGGGACAGCCCGGCTTCCTCGGCGTAGGCGTGCACCCCGATCAGGACCGCCCGGGAGGACGTGTGGGCCGACAGGCGCACGGTCATGCTTCGGACTGCTGGCGCTCGCGGCGTGCCCGTACGGTGTCGAGTACTTCCTGGGCGGTTCCCTCCACCACCGTTCCGTCGTCCTCGATGACCCGCACCAGGGGTGGTTTGGCGCCGCGCGGGCGGCGCCAGGCGGCGACGGCCACGAGCAGCGACAGCACGCCCACCGTGCTGTCGAAGACGGCGGTGACCATCTCCACGGCGCCCATCGCGCCGTCCGCGCCATCCGGTTCGGCAGGGGCGGATCCCCCGGACTCGATCTCGATGCCCGACCGCGCCATTCCGGGGTCGCGCCGCAGCCATCCGGCGAGCGCACCCGCCCCTGCCGCATCTCCCGCGTCAACCCAGACTTCGCCCATGCACACTCCCTCACGCTCGGTTCACACCGGCCGCACAACGGCTGATCCCTCAGGGTCGCATTTTCCGTACGTGCTGGGGGAGGTGTATGCCGACGTGCATCCATTCAGGGGTGACTTCTCGCCACCGCTTGCTTATCCGCACACGGACGGCAAGGCTCTCCGCAACGCTGTCGCGTGCAAGGGGTCCAGGCCCTTCTCGTGCCGTACGTGCACGGCGGCCGCCGTCAGCAGCCCGCCGCAGTGCGGGGCGGTGCGGGCGGGCGTCGACGCGGCGAGGGCGCGCACGAGCTCCCCGTTGACGCGGTTGATCTCCTCGCGGACCTCGCCGAGGTCGGGCCGCTCGGTGGGTGCGGTCGAGGGGTCGGCGTCCCACGTCCGGTGCAGGGCGCGCTGGACGAGCTTGTTCGCCTCGATCTGATCGCGGAAGACGCGCACGGTCGCCTCCGGGTCCCCGCCCGCTGCCACCGCCTGGCGCGCCACGGCGTCCAGTACCTGCTGCTCACGGGCGGGGTCGTCGATGGGGCTGCCCGTGCCGTACTTGGCCGCGGCGACGAGGTCGGCGGTGGCCAGGCGGTCGGCGGAAAGTGCGGCCACGGTGCGGAGTCGACCGTACGGACCGGAGTGCGCCGCGGCGCCGACGGCGGGTGCCGTCCGCCCTGCGGGCGCGGGCGCGGCGACGGCGGCGCCCCCGGCGAGGACCAGCACGGCGGCGGTGCCGCCAACGGCGAGCAGACGGCCGAGACGGGAGCCGGCGGGAGTGGTGAGGGGCACGGGGGCCTCCCTGGGTCGTTTCTTGCGGGGCATCGGATCCTCGCAGATCACTGGGACAGAGCCACATGTACTGATTCACGCCATTCACCGCGGAACCCTGTCCTCACGGTGAGGAGACGGTCACGATCTGAACAAATTCTCCGTTCGATTCGGACAGGTCAAGCGGGAAAGATCCAGCGGAAAGATCCAGCGGCCAGGCCAGGAAAGCGGATCAAGCGAACACGTCGATCGGACGGATCAAGCGAACTCACCGGTGACATCATCCTGCGGAAAGATGGAGCGCTCATGACGCGAACCGATGCCCATGCGCCCGTGCTCATAGAGAAACCGTCCATCAAGTTCTCCAGCGCGCCCGAGCGCGCTGCCCTGCGGCACCTGGGCAGACCCTCCCTGCGGACGTCGAAGTCCGGCACCCGGCGGCGCGCCCGCGGGGAATCGCCCCGCGTGCTGCTCCTCGTCCCCTCGTACACCCGCGTCGTGGAGCCCTCCCCGCAACGGAGCAGCTTCCGGGCGCTCGGCCTGGACACGTTCGAGGTCATGAAGCGGGCGGGCACGCCGATCGGCCTGCTGCGCATCGCGGCGAACGCCCGGCTCTCCGGCTTCGACGTCCGCATCGTCGACTCGCCCTTCGCCGGGTGGGAGCAGGAGCGCCGGCTCGTGGACCTGGGGGGCGGCAGCACCTTGGTCCGCTACGGCCTCGACGACGCGCAACTGCGTTCCCTGATCGAGGAGTTCGACCCCGATGTCGTCGGCGTCCAGTGCATCTACACCGTCCAGTGGGGCAACGCGCGCGCCCTCGCCGACCTGGTCAAGGACATCTCCCCGGACATCGTGACCGTCACCGGCGGCGCGCACCCCAGCGGCGACTGGCAGTACGCCGTGCCGGACTCCCCCTTCGACTACGTGGTCATCAACGAGGCGGACCAGACCTTCACCGCGCTCCTTCAGGCGCTGACCGAACCGGACGGCGACGTCGACGCCGTGCCGGGCGTCGCCTACCGGCGCGCCGACGGGACCGTCGTGCGGACGACCGCCATGTCGCCGTACATGCGGATCCTGCCCAAGCGCCAGGGCCTCGACCAGCGGCTCGGCATGATGCCGCTGCCCGACTTCGGCATGCTGGACATGCGCCAGTACGAGCAGGCCTACCACTCCTCGGGCAAGCGGGTGCGCGACCGGGGCTCCTGGGCGCAGATCTTCTCGACCATCGGCTGCAACGTGGGCTGCGACTTCTGCTACATCCCGATGGTGAACGGACCGTGGCGGGCGCTCGGGACCGACTGGTTCGATCTGCACCTGGCCGAGATACGCAAGCACGGCGTGACCGAAGTCCTCATCGAGGACGACCACTTGCTGCACGACCCGCTGTACGCGATGGAGACCTTCAAGCTGCTGCGCAAGCACGACCTGCCGTGGGTCGAGGAGGGCGGCCTGAGCCTGTTCAACCTCGTGCTGCTGCACCTGGGCGCCGAGTTCGCGGACGGCATGGACGAGGCCGAGCGGCGCAACCCCAACTTCCGCAACGTCCTCGCGGCGATGCGGGCCGGGCTCACCTGCCGGGACCTGATCAAGGCCATGGCCGACGGCGGCTGCTACAGCGTCTACCTCGCGGTGGAGAGCGCCAACGAGGACAGCCTCGTGGAGTCGGGCAAGCCCCGGCTCAACGCCTTCCAGAAGGCGACCGGCGAGATCGTGGAGATGTTCACCGAGTACGGCATCCAGGTCACCGGCGGCTTCATGCTCGGGTTCGTCAACCCGCCCGAGCGGCCCGGGGACGAGCCGTACATCGAGTCCCTCGAGCAGATCGAGAAGACCATCGACTACGCGGTCACGCTCATGGGCCACGGCATGGCGTACGCCAACCCCTTCATCGTCACGCCGCTGCCGGGCACGAAGATGTGGGACTTCCAGAAGGACTACGTCGTACGCCACTACGACAACGGCTGGTCGCACGAGAAGGGGACCATGGCCACCGACCGGTGGAGCGCGGAGGACATCGAGCGCGCGCGTCTGGAGCTGCTGGTGCGGGCCAACGGCGCCGACAAGGTGGTGGAGATGGTCCGCCGGGGCACCTGGCCGGTGGACGCCTGACCCGGCCGGGCTCAGCCCCTTCGCGGGCGGCTGGGCCCGGCACGGCCCCGCTCGCGCGCCGCTCGCAGGGCGTCCGCCGAGGCCAGGGTGGCGCCACCGGCGATCAGCACGCTGGCGGCGGCGACGGGCCAGCTCGCGTCCGCGCGGCCGGTGGCGACGAGGAGCGCGGTGGACAGCAGCGGGGCGAAGTAGGAGAAGGTGCCGAGGAGTTGGATGTCGCCGTGCTTGGTGCCGTGGTCCCAGACGTAGAAGGCGCCGCCGACCGGGCCGAGCCCCAGGGCGAGCACGGCGAGCCACTGCCAGCCGTCGGGCCGGACCGTGTCCTCGAACACCAGGTGGCAGACGGCCGCGAGGGCGGCCGTGGCCAGGCAGAAGAAGGCGACCATGTCCGTGGGGACCTGCGGGTACCGGCGGTTGGCGACGGAGTACGCCGACCACACCACCGCGCAGACGGCGGCCGCGGCGTACCCGAGCAGGTACTCGCCCCGAAGGTGCACCCCCTCGCCGCCGGTGACCAGCAGGAAGGTGCCGCCGAGCCCGAGGACCGCGCCCGCCGTGTGCCACCAGCGCAGCCGCTCGCCGGGCAGGGCCGCGGAGAACACGACGATGAGCAGCGGCCACAGATAGGCGATGAGTCCCGCGTCGACCGCCGGGGCGTTGCGCAGGGCCAGGAAGTAGAAGAAGTGGTAGCCGAACAGGCCGCCGATGCCGAGGGCCCAGGCACCGCCGGGCAGCCCGCGGGCGAGCGCCGCGCCGCCGCGGACGGCCCGGGGCAGCCCCAGGAGCCCGCCGACCAGGAACGCCATGGCGGTGAGCTGGAACGGCGGGATCCGCCCGGTCAGCGTGGTGACCAGGGCCAGTGACGCCCACAGCAGGACGGCCACCGCCCCGATCCCGGTGGCCCGCAGCTGACGCGTCGACTGCGACGCGGCGGCATGCCCCTGCCCCTGCCCCGACGCGATGACGTCGGCTCGTGTGTTCCGCGCGTCCACCAGTCCTCCAGTCCCCCGTGCCCGGTAACGGCGCGTCCTCGTACAGCTACCGGGAATGCTACTGACGCGGCGAACGGCACCCGCACATTCCGGACAGTCGTGAGGAGACCACGAGGAGTCCGCGAGAAGGCCGCGAGGGGTTCCGGCGCGGGGCGCGCACCCCTGCGACCACCGAACGACTCCTCGTGTCGAGCACAACCACAAACTACTGACAGTGACGACCTGGTCGTGAGAAGTTGGCTTTCCGGGGCGAAGTTCCACAGTTTGATCACGCTGGGTCGCGGTACGCCGTACGATCTTGGCCGTTGATCCCGCTGCCTGCCACCCGATCCGAAAGGCCCCAGGTGAGCCAGTACTTCGAGATGGGCGACGAGACGCTGTGGAACCCCTCCGGCGGAGCGGCGCGGCTGTTCCTGCGCCAGGTGGAGGTCTTCGAGGCCGAGCTCGGTGTGCCCTCCGGCGTCGGCCCGATGGAGAACGACGAGTCACACATCGACCCCGATGCGTTCGGCGACTTCGTCAACGCCTTGGTGGCCCACCACCGCAGAACCCATCACGCCGTCGTCCTCGCCCTGACGGACGGGTTCCTCGCCACGGTGCTCGCGCTGGCCGAACGGGCCGGTGTCGCGGCGGAGTTGGAGGACGAGGAGTGGTCGGCCCGGCTGCGGGAGCGGGCGCGCGAACTCGACCGGTACATGGCGCGTTGAGCCCACCGCGGGGCCGAGCCCGCCGCGGGGTGACGTCCCCCGCGCCTTCGGCGGACCGCGCGCATGTGGCACAGGTCACCCACCTCGCCCTGTCACAACCGGCCGGGTCGGTCCGGTCAGTACTGGTGAACCACCCCTACGGCGAGGAGAGCACACCATGGACGCGCGTCTGAACTACTTCGGCAACGCACTCGGGGCCAAGGTCCTGCGGCACATCAACTCGGCGAGCAAGGTGGTGTCGGACTCCGCGCTCCCGTCCGCCACGCAGGAGCTGGTGAAGATCCGCGCGAGCCAGATCAACGGCTGCGGGTTCTGCACCGACATGCACACCACAGACGCGGCGCACGCGGGTGAGACCGCCCAGCGCCTCAACCTGGTGGCCACCTGGCGGGAGGCCACGGTCTTCACCGAGGCCGAGCGCGCCGCGCTCGAGCTCGTGGAACAGGGCACCCGTACCGCGGACGCCGCGGGCGGGGTCGGGGACGAGGCCTGGGCCGACGCGTCCAAGCACTTCGACGAGGACCAGCTGGCCGCGCTGATCTCCCTGATCGCCCTGATCAACGCGTACAACCGCATCAACGTCATCAACCGGCAGCCCGCCGGGGACTACCAGCCCGGCCAGTTCGGCTGAGACGCCCGCCTCCGCGGAGCCGCCCTTTTCCTCCGGGCGGCTCCGCTCGTGCGACGTGGCGTGCGGGCGCGGCGCCGGTGGTGCTCATCCGGTGCCGTGCCCGGTTCGGCGGACTCACCTACCGCGGGGGCACCACACTGTTGACCACCGTCCCGCCCGGTGGCCGCCGGGGGGGACGCCTGTCCATCACACCACCCTGGAGGGACCGTCATGCGCCATCTGTCACGGCTCGGAGCGATCGGCGCCGTCCTCATCGCTCTCGCGTTACCCGCGGGCGCCGCCCACGCGACGCCCGGCGGACCCGGCGTCGTCGGCAACGTCATCGCCCGGACCACCGTCGGCGACCGGGACTACGTCCTGCGCGAGGTCACCATCCCGCCCGGTCAGGCCACGGGATGGCACTACCACGACGGCACGCTGTACGCCCGCGTCAAGCAGGGGACCCTCAGCCACTTCGACGCCACCTGCGCCTCGAGCGGGGTGCACCCCGAAGGCAGCACCCTCCAGGAGCCTCCGGGCGCCGACCACGTGCACCTCGGCCAGAACCGCGGCACCACCGACCTCGTGCTCCAGGTCCTCTACGTCCTGCCGCACGGTGCGCCCTTCTCGCAGGACGCACCCAACCCGGGCTGCGACTTCGAGTAACTCCAGGGCCCTGTCGGTGTTTTCCGCACCTCTGCCACCGGCAGCGCACACGCGGGAGCGCACTCCGGCCGTCCAGGGCGCACGCCCGGCACAGTGCAACGCGGCACCCTGCGCGACCCATTGTGATGATGTGGCCCTCTCCCTAACGTAGGGCACCGGAAATTCGGACAGGAATTCACGGAGCACGACGCACTTCTCCGGCAGAAACACGTTCCGCGCGGACCGGACGAAGTGGCTCCGGAATTTCAGCATCTCTGCATTTCGCTGACTTTCAGGAAGGCATGCAGCGAGTCGGCGAAATGCACAGGCACCGCTCAATTTCATTCCGGATTTCCATGGCAGGTGACCTGCGGCACGTCCGTCCCCGAACACGAGCGAGCAGGAGGGAAGACTCTCATGCGCACTTACGAACGCCCCACACTGGCCAAGGCCGGTGGCTTCCGCAAGGTGACCGGCGCGGGAATCAGGGGTCCGAAGGACCTTCTGGGTCTCAAGCAGCTCCTCTGATCCGATCCGGTCGGCGCTGCGGTCGGCCCGACGCCGGGTGGTGGCTCCTGGCCGCCGCCCGGCCCCTCCGCCGCCGCCCGTCCGTCGCACGGGCCGCCGCTCACCGGCGGTCCGTGCGACCCGCGAAGGGGTATGCCGTGGACTCGCTGTTCTCCCTCCGGGCGGCGCCCGCCTGGTTCCTCGTCCTGCCCGACACCGACGCCGCGGCCCCCGCCGCACGCGCCGCCCTCCCCCACACCACGCGCCGGCTGCACCACGCCTCCGGACGGCCGTGGCTGATCGGCCGCTGGGCACCGGGCACCGCGACGTGCGGGGGCCGGGGCCGGGCGCGGATCGCGGTCATCGGCGAGCACGCCGTGTCCTCCGCGGAGGCTGACCGGGCGGCGGCCGTCGCGGACTCCCCCGCCGCGCTCGACCGCCGCGCCGCCGCCTGGCCGGGCAGCTTCCACCTGGTGAGCTCCGTCGCCGGACAGGTACGCGTACGGTGCGGCGCCATCGGCGTACGACGCGTCCACCACGCCAGGACCGGCGCCGCGGGCGACGCGGTGACGCTCGCCAGCGACCGCGCCGACGTCCTGGCGGACCTGATCGGCGCCCCGCTCGACGAGCGGCGCCTCGCGGTGGAGCTGCTCACCCCCGACATGCTGCACCCGCTGTCCGGGCAGCCCCTGTGGCACGGCGTGCACACGGTCGCGGGCGGCCACAGTCTGACGCTGACCCCCGACGGAGCGGCACGCGAGACCCGTTGGTGGTCCCCGCCCGCGGGCGAGGTGCCCCTCTCCGTGGGGGCCGCCGCCCTCCGGGACGCGCTCGGCGCCGCCGTGCGCGTCCGTACGCGGGGCCGCGACCTCGTGACGGCCGACCTCGGCGGTCTCGACTCCACCGCCGTGTGCTGCACCGCCGTCCGCTCCGGGACGCCCGTCGTCGCCTACACCGTGGCCCAGCACGACGTGCTCGGCGACGACGTGCACTGGGCCCGGCGCACCATCGACGCCCTCGGCGCCGTCGTGGCCGTCGACGGGGGCGGCCCGGTCGAACACCACGTCGTCCCCGCCGACGCGGTGCCGATGACGTACGACGGCCTGGACGCGCTCGACGACGTCCTGGACGGCCCCAGTGCGATCACCGTGGACCGCAACCGGCGCATGTGCCTGCTGGAGCTGGCCGCCGCGCGCGGGTCCCGGATGCATCTGAGCGGTCTCGGCGGGGACGAACTCCTCGCCGGGACCCCCGCCCGGCTGCACGCCCTGCTGCCCGGCCACCCGGCCGCCGCGCTCCGCCAGCTGCGCGGCTACACCGCGAAGTACCGCTGGCCCCGGCGGCGGGTGCTGCGCGCCCTGTGCGACCGGCGCGGCTACGGCTCCTGGCTGTACCGCGTCGCCGACCACCTCACCGACCCACCGCCCGCCGTCGACGAACCGCTGCTCGACTGGGCCGTGCCACCGCGCATGCCGCCCTGGGCGACGCCCGACGCGGTCGCTGCCGTGCGCGAACTCCTCCGGGCCCGGGCGCCGTCGGCCCGGCCGCTCGGCCGCGGGCACGGCGAGCACCGCGAACTGGCCGCGATGGCCTCCTTGTCCCGGACCGCCCGGTACATCGACCAGATCTCCGCGGCCCACGGCGTGACCTTCGCCGCGCCCTACTACGACGACCAGGTCGTCGAGGCCTGTCTGGCGGTGGCGCCGCAGGAGCGCATCACGCCCTGGCGCTACAAGCCGCTGATCGTGGAGGCGATGCGCGGCACCGTGCCCGAGGCCGTGCGCACCCGCGCCACCAAGGCCAACGCCACCTTCGAGGAGGAGGCCGGGCTGCGGGCGCACCGGGCCGGTCTCCTCGCGCTGTGCGACCAGTCCCGCCTGGCCCGGCTCGGCCTGATCGACGCGCGGGTCCTGCGCGCCTGGTGCGCCCGGCCGCTCTCGGCGGAGCTGGAGAGCGACCTGCTGCACCCGACCGTGGCCTGCGAGGTGTGGCTGCGCTCCCGGCGGACCGCACCCGCCCCCGCCGGTCCGTGACCGTTCGGCGCACCACCCGTACGACCACCACCGCTCGCGGTTCATCCGCACGCCCGAGGAGTGAGACATGGCGCTCGCACTGCGGCCCACCGTCCTGCTGACCGAGACCGAGTACGGCGCCGCGCTGCTCGACCAGCGCAGCGGCGAGTACTGGACCCTCAACCCCACCGCCGCCTGCGTCCTGCGCTGCCTGGTCCGCGGCCGCGGCACCGACGACGCGGTCCGGGCCCTGACCGGGGAGTACGACGTGAGCGCCGAAACCGCGGCACAGGACGTCGCCCGCATCGTCGACGAGCTGCGTTCGGCGCGGCTTGTGAGCCTGGAGGGCGAGGACGCATGACCCTGTCCGAAGCGGTTCCCCACGACCCGCGCTCCGTGCCGCTTCCGGGACGGCTCGCCACCCGCTGCGCGGTGGCACTGGCCCATCTGCTGGCCACCCGGCCGCCGGGCCGCATCCGCGCGCTGCTGACCCGGCTGCGCCGCGGCGCCCGGCCCGCGACGGCCGCCGAGGCCGAGGCGGCGCGCACCACCGTGGTCACCGTCAGCCTCTCCTGCGCGGGCCAGAAGGGCTGTCTGGCACGGTCGTTGGCCACGGTCCTGCTGTGCCGCATGCGCGGCCAGTGGCCCACGTGGTGCGTGGGGGTGCGCACCCGTCCGCCGTTCGCGGCGCACGCCTGGGTGGAGGCCGAGGGCGTCCTGGTGGGCGAGGACTGCCCCCACGACTACTTCCAGCGCTTCTTCACCGTGGAGTAGCCGACGTGCCCCCGCGCCCCGGAGCGGCGGCGCCCGCGGGCACCGGCCGCCGGGCCCTGCTGCGCACGCTGCGCCCCCAGCGGGCCGCCCTCGCCACCGGCACCGCGCTCAACCTCGTGGGCGGCGGGCTCGCGCTGCTCCAGCCGCTGGCGGCCAAGTGGCTGGTGGACGGGCTCGCGCAGGGCCGCTCCACGGCCGGGCCGCTGGCGCTGCTCGGCGTGCTCGTGCTGTGCGGCGCGCTCGTCGTCGGCGTGGGCTACTACGTCCTCGAACGCGGCGCCGAGGCCGTCCTGTGCGGCACGCGCCAACGTCTGACGGACCGTCTGCTGCGGCTGCGCGTGCCCGAGTGGGAGCGTCACGAGCCGGGCGACCTGATCGCCCGGGCCACGTCCGACACGACGCTGCTGCGCCAGATCGCCGTCGAGGGAACGGTCGCGGCCGTCACCGGAACCGTCATCACCTTCGCCACCCTCGTCCTGATGGGTCTGCTGGACCTCGTGCTGCTCGGCGTCACGCTGCTGGTGATCTCCCTGGTCGGGCTCGCGGTCGGCGCGGTTGCCCCCCGCATCGGCCGCGCCACCCGCCGGACCCAGGAGGCCGTCGGCGCCCTGGGGTCCGGCCTCGAACGCGCTCTGGGGGCCTTCCGCACGGTGAAGGCCGCGGGCACCGAGCAGCAGGAGAGCCACCGTCTGCACGCGGTGGCGGAGCGGGCGCGGCGGACCGGGGTCAGCGCCGCGGTCTGGCAGTCCACGGCGGCCACCGCCTCCGCCCTGGCCGTCCAGCTGTCGTTCCTGGTCGTGCTGGGGGTCGGCGGCGCACGGGTGGCCTCCGGCGCCGTCTCGGTCGCGACGCTGGTCGCCTTCCTCCTCTACCTCTTCTCGCTGGCCCCGCGCGTCGGTCAACTGGCCGAGGCCGTGGGGCAGTTCCAGATGGGTTCGGCGGCGGCCGCGCGCATCCACGAGGTCGAGGCGATGGCCACCGAGGCCGTGGACGCCCGCCCCGGCGCCGCCGTGCCGCCCGGGGCGGGCGCGGGGCCCGCGACCGTGGCCTTCGACCGGGTGTGCTTCGCCTACCGCGACGGCGGGGCCGCCGCCCACCACCACGTGTCGTTCACCGTGCCCGCCGGTGGCACGACGGCCTTCGTCGGACCGTCCGGAGCGGGCAAGACCACCGTGTTCTCCCTGATCGAGCGCTTCCACGACCCGGACAGCGGGCAGGTCCTCGTCGACGGCGTCGACGTCCGCCACTGGCGGCTCGCGCGGTTGCGCACGGCCATCGGATACGTCGAGCAGGACTCCCCCGTCCTCGCCGGAACCCTGCGCGACAACCTGGTCTACGGCGTCCCGTGCCCCACCGACGCCCAGGTGGACGACGTGGTGCGCCGCACCCGTCTCGACGCGCTGGTCCAGCGGCTCCCCCACGGCCTCGACACCCCCGTCGGGCACCGCGGGGGCCGGCTCTCCGGCGGTGAGCGGCAGCGGGTCGCCATCGCGCGCGCCCTGTTGCGCCGCCCCCGGCTGCTGCTCCTGGACGAGGCCACCTCCCAGCTCGACGCCGCCAACGAGGCCGCGCTGCGCGACGCCGTGGCCGAGGCGGCCCGCACCACGACCGTCCTGGTGGTCGCCCACCGGCTGTCCACCGTCGCCGCCGCGGACCGGATCGTCGTCATGGAGGAGGGCCGGGTGCGCGCGGTGGGCACCCACCCCGAACTCCTGGCGGGCGACGCCCTCTACCGGCGGCTGGCCGCCACGCAGTTCCTCACGCGGGAAGGGAGCCGCCCACCAGCAGCCCCAGGTCGATGAGGCGGTTGGCGTACCCCCATTCGTTGTCGTACCAGCCGACGACCTTCACCTGCGGGCCGACGACACGGGTGAGCTCGGCGTCGAAGACGCACGAGGCGGGGTCGCCGACGATGTCGGTGCTCACGAGCGGGGCCTCGGTGTAGTTCAGCAGCCCCTTGTACGCGCCCGCCGCGGCCTCCGCGTACGCCGCCTTGACCTCCTCCACCGTGGTGCGCCGGGTGGTGGTGACCGTCAGGTCGGTGACCGAGCCGTCGGGGACGGGCACGCGGAGCGCGAACGCGTCGAGGCGGCCCCGGAGTTCGGGCAGGACGAGGCCGATGGCCCGGGCGGCGCCGCTGGAGGTCGGCACGACGTTGAGGGCGGCGGCGCGGGCGCGGCGCAGATCCTTGTGCGGGGCGTCCTGGAGGTTCTGGTCCTGGGTGTAGGCGTGGACGGTGGTCATCATGCCGGACTCGATGCCGACGGCGTCGTGCAGCACCTTGGCGAGGACACCGAGGCAGTTGGTGGTGCACGAGGCGTTGGAGATGATCGTGTGGCGCAGCGGGTCGTACGCGTCGTCGTTCACGCCGAGCACGACCGTGATGTCCTCGCCGCTGGCCGGGGCCGCGACGATGACCTTCTTGGCGCCGCCGTCGACGTGGGCGCGGGCCTTGGCGGCGTCGGTGAAGACGCCGGTGGACTCGATGACGACGTCCACGCCGAGGTCGCCCCAGGGCAGCGCGGCCGGGTCGCGTTCGGCCAGCACCCGGACGGTGGTGTCCCCGGCGCGGATCGCGCCGGGCTCCGCCCTCACCTCGCCGGGGAAGCGGCCGAGCAGGGAGTCGTGGGCGAGCAGATGGGCCATGGTGGCGACGTCGCCGAGGTCGTTGACCGCGACGATCTCCAGGTCCTCGCCGCGGGCCGCCGCCGCGCGGAAGACGTTGCGGCCGATCCGGCCGAAGCCGTTGATGCCGATGCGGACAGTCATGGTCTCTCCTCGGTCGTCCCTGCGTGGGGCGCTCCCGCGCGACGGCGTCCCTGTCCGGTACGCCAGGACGTGACGCGACGTGCGGAAGCGGCGGGCACGCTCCACCGCACGCCGCAGCGCGAGGCACCCGCCACAACAGCATAAACAGCTTATATAAGAGACGCGATATATTTCGGCCGTGGACGACAACGCGCACACCGACCAAGCGCAGGGCAGCGCCGCCCCGCACACCCCCGATCTGGACGTGGACGCCTTCACCGCGGCCCTCGAGGACTTCAACCGCTTCTACATCCGGCTGCCCACGCTGGAGAAGCACCCCTTCACGACCCTGTCGGTGCTCGACACCCTGGCCTTCGGCGGCAGCCCCCGGCGGCTGACCGAGCTGACGAGGACCGAGCAGATCACCCAGCCCGCCATCACCCAGCTGATCACCCGCCTGGAGCGCGACGGTCTGGTCGAGCGCCGCCCCGACCCGAGCGACGGACGCGCCGTCCTCGTCCACATCACCGAGGCGGGCCGGCGCATCGGCCGGTCCCGCCACGACGACCGCACCCGGCACCTGGCCCCGCTCGTCGAGCGGCTCGCCCCGGAGGACCGCCGGGCGCTGGCCGCGGCGATGCCCGCGCTGACCCGCCTGGCGGCCCTCGGGAGGGCCGAGGAGCACCGGCCCGGATAGCCGCGCCGGCCGCCGGGGCGCTCGCCTACGCGCCGCGTCCGCCCGGGGCGGGCATCACGCGGGGTCGACGCGGTGGATGCTGCCGCCGATGTCGAGCGCGTACAGCTCGCCCCTGCGGCTCTGCACGAACGAGACGACCTCGCCGCCGTTGACGCCGAGGTCGCCCGCGCCGGTCACCTTGCCGTTCTCGATCTTCAGGGTGCGCAGGGTGCCGTCGCAGTAGTCGCTGTAGACGTACTGCCCCCGCAGGGCCGGGATCGCCCTGCCCCGGTAGACGAAGCCGCCGGTCACCGAGCAGCCGAGGCCGTTGCGGTCGTACTCGTGGACCGGCGGCACGTGGTTCGCGGGCTCCGTGCCGCCGCGGAACGGGTGGGTGCCCTCCATCTGCGACCAGCCGTAGTTCTCGCCGCCCTTGCTCCTGGCCGGGGCCCAGTCGATCTCCTCCCAGGCGCTCTGGCCGACGTCACCGATCAGCAGGTCGCCCGTGCCCGCGTCGAAGGAGAACCGCCACGGGTTGCGCAGCCCGTACGACCAGATCTCGTCCCTCGCCTTCGGGTCGTTGACGAAGGGGTTGTCCCGCGGGATCGCGTAGGGCTTGCCGCCCCTCGGGTCGATCCGCAGCAGCTTGCCGAGCAGGGTGTCGAGGTTCTGCCCGTTGCCGTGCGGGTCGCCGCCCGCGCCGCCGTCGCCGAACGCGATGTAGAGGTAGCCGTCCGGGCCGAACTTGATGTCGCCGCCGTTGTGGTTCGCGTACGGCTGCGTCTGGGTGAGGACGGTGCGCCGCGTGTCCGGCCGGATCCTGCCGTGCCGCACGGCGAACTCGTCCACGACGCTGGTGCCTTCGAGGTTGGTGAACGAGATGTAGAAGTGTGCGAACCCCTTGTCGAACGCGATGCCCAGCAGGCCGCGCTCACCGTCCGTGGTGGTCTCCTTCGAGATGTCGAGGACGGGCTTCCCGAGCCCCTTGGCGTCCAAGGGCCTGACGGTGCCCGCGCGTTCGGCTATCCACACCGTGCCGCCGGGGCCCGCGGCTCCGGCGATGGGGTTCTGGGCCGTGGCCACCTTCGTGAGCGCGACCTTCGCCGCTCGCGGCGGGGCGGCGCGCTCGTCGGCGGAGGCCGTGGTCAGGGCGAGGGAAGCGACGAGGCAGAGGGCGCCGACGATCGCCGAGCTTCTGGTGCGTACGTTCACCGTGATCCTCCTGGAGGCGGCGAAGGGGAGGTCACCCGGCTGCTGGGGGCAGTTCTAGGGGGTGTCGCCCGTGCCAGCACGCAACCTGGGTGGGGGGATGGTGTGCTACTGGCCACGCATGAGGGTACTGGGATCGAGGTGATTGGTGTAGACCAAGACCCGCTCCTTCTCTGCCCGTTCAACGAAATCCCTCCCCGGGTCACAGCGCCGAGTGGGACAGCCAGTGGTCCAGTAGTGCGCGGTCGCCCGTCACCGTCACACGGGCGTCCTCCGGCGGGATACGGCGGTTCACCACCAGCAGGAGGTCCGCGACGGCGGCCGAGACCACCGTGTCGGCGTCGGCGTGGCCGCGCCGCCAGCGCACGCCGTCGGGCGTGCGGGTGATCACCCAGCCCGCTCCGGAAGGGGGCCGGAATCCGATCCGTTCGCCGCGGCCGCGCAGTTCGGCGGCAGCGGGCCTGAGCGTCTCCCAGGCCGGCGCGGCGAGGAGCTCCAGATGCTCGCTGAGCACCTCGGCCGCGAGGTCGTCGGCGACCTCGAACGCGGTGTCCGTGGCGTGCGCGGCGTCGTAGTGGTGGACGCAGGTGTCGCTGAGCATCCTGCGCAGCCAGGAGACCGCGGGCCGGGGCCCGAGGAACGTCTGCACCACGGTGTCCGCGCCGGTCTCCCCGAGCGCCCGGATCACGTCGTCCGCGCCCTCGCGCAGCCACCCGGCCCAGTCGTCCGGGGTGCCGGGATCGGCCTCCCACGGGTCGGGGACCGGCAGCTGTTCACCCTTGCGCACCAGTTCGGCCGCCCACCGGTGCTCCTGGCCGACGTGCCCGACGAGGGTGCGCAGCGGCCACTCCGGGCAGGTCGGCACCCGGGTGTCCTGGGGCTTTCCCGCGACCGCGCGGACGAACCCTCCGGTCTGCTCCCGCAGGCCCTCCACGAGCCGTGCGGTGTGCAGCGTCGACGACATCACGAAATCTCCTCCCATGCGGCTACGCCGGTACGGTAGGAGCTCCAGTCCAGTGGAGGTTCAAGTGCCTTTACTCGATGGCACGCTCGGCATCGGCGACCTGGCACGGCTGACCGGCGTGCCGGTGCGGACCGTTCGCTTCTACTGCGACGAGGGCATCGTCGACTCGGTGCGCAGCACGGGCGGTCACCGCAGGTTCGACCCGTCGGCGGTCGAGCGGCTCTGTCTGGTCAGAAGGCTGCGCGGCCTCGGCCTCGGCCTGCCGTCCATCAGGAACGTGCTCGCCGGGGAGCGCTCCGTGGGGGAGGTCGTCGCCGCCGAGCGGGCCGCGCTCGACGTGCAGCTCGCCGACATGGCCTGGCGACGGGCCTCGCTGCGCGCGGTCGAGGAGGCCGAACCGGCCGACCGGGCCGCGCGCCTCGAACTGCTCGCCGCCGTGGCGGGCGGGGGCGCGGCCCGCGACGCGCTGATCGACTTCTGGAAGCGCACGAGGGTCGCCCCGGCGTCCGAGGCGACGCTCTCCGCCTTCGTGACCATGGCGGTGCCGGAGCCGCCCGCGGACCCGACGCCGCCGCAGGTCGTCGCGTTCGCCGAGCTGGTCGCCCTGACCGGCGACCGGGTGCTCACCCGCGGCCTGCTGGCCATGGCGCGGGCCAACGCCGAACTCATCGCCGACGAGGACGAGCTGATCCACGGCATCCGCGACGCGTGCGCCCTCGCCAGGCCCCGGGTGCGGGCGGGCGAGGCACCCCGCGTGGGCCCCGAGCTCGACCGCTTCGTCGCCGTGCACGCGGCGGTGCGCGGCACCACCGACACGCCGCGGTTCCGGCGCCGACTCCTGGCCGATGTGGCCGCCGACCACGACCGCGGCATGCGCCGCTACTGGCACCTGGTCGCCGAGGCCAGCGGTGACCCCGTCACCTTCGGCGCGTCACACCTGTGGCTGACGGACTCCCTCGACGTGTGCGTGCAGGCCCGGGGCTGAACCCCGCGGGAGGCGTCCGCGGCAGACGTCCGCGGAAGGCCCTTCGGAGCCCGAGGCCGCGTGCCGCCACGGCCGACCGAGCGGCGCCTGCCGGAGGGCCCGCTCGGGCGGCCGTCGTCCTGCCTTGACGTCGACATGACTTAGAGTCAACGCAGGGAGCCCAGCTCATCACCGAGCGGGGCGCGGGAACAGCTCGGCGAGGAACATCAGGTGCGCGACCGGCAGGGCAGACTCTCCTTTCGGCTGCTCGGGCCCGTGGACGGCCGGGCCGGCGACGAGCCGATCGGCGTGGGATCGCCGCAGCAGCAGGCCGTCCTCGCCCTGTTGCTGCTGGCCGAGGGCCGGGCCGTCTCGATGGCGGAGCTGATCGACGGCATGTGGGGCGAGGAGCCGCCGCGTACCGGGCACCGCACGGTCCTCACCTACGTCTCGCGGCTGCGGGCCGCGCTCGAACCGGGTCGGCACGCCGGTGAGAGCAGTCGGGTCCTCCTGTCCGTACCCGGCGGATACGCGCTGCGGGCCGAGGACGTCGAGGTCGACTCCGTCCGGTTCGAGCAGGAGGCGGCCGACCGGAGCGGCAGCGTCCACGCCCGCCACGAACGGCTGGCCGGGGCCTTGGGCCGGTGGCGCGGGACCGCGCTCGCGGGGGTGCCCGGCCCCTGGGCGCAGCGCGAGCGGGACCGTCTGGAGGAGTTGCGGTCCACGGCCCGCGAGGCACAGTTCGGCCACGCCATCGACCTGGGCATGCACGCGCGAGTCCTGCCGGAACTCCAGGCCATGGCCGCCGAGTTCCCGCTGCGCGAGCGCCTGAGCGAACTGCTCATGCTCGCCCTCTACCGCTGCGGGCGCCAGGCCGAGGCCCTGGCCGTCCACCGTGCCGTGCGGCAGGCCCTGCGTACCGAACTGGGAGTCGCGCCCTCCGCCTCGCTCGCGGACCTCCAGCAGCGGATCCTCACGGCCGACCCGGGCCTGCTGGGGCCCGCGGAGCAGGGCCGGGCCACCGGCCCGGCGGCCGCGGCTGCGGTCCGGCCGCTCCCCCAGCAGCTCCCGGCGGGCATCGCCGACTTCAGCGGCCGCGGCGCCGCGGTCGACGCGATCCGCGCCGTCCTGGCGGGCGGCGGCACGGGCCAGGACCACGCGGTCACGGTGTGCACGCTCAGCGGCACGGCGGGCGTGGGCAAGACCACCGTCGCCGTCCACGTCGCGCACGCCCTGGGCGAGGTGTTCCCCGACGGACGGCTCCACGTGGATCTGGGCGCGGGCAGCACCCCCGCCGACCCCGCCAGCGTCCTCGCGGACTTCCTCGCGGCCCTGGGCACCCCGTCCGACCGGATCCCGCTGGGCCTCGCACAGCGGGCCGCGCTCTACCGCACCCTCCTCGCGGACCGGCGCGTGCTGCTCGTCCTCGACAACGCCCTGGACGCCGAGCAGATCCGCCCCCTGCTGCCGGGCACGGCGGGCTGCGCCGTCCTGGTGACCGGCCGCTCCCGTGATCTGGCGCTCCCGGGCGCGCACCGCTTCGACCTCGACGTACCGCCCGTGTCCGAGGCGTTGGCGCTGCTCGCCGCGATCGTCGGCTCCGCGCGGGTGGCCGCCGAGCCGGAGGCGGCGCGGGCCCTCGTGGAGGCCTGCGGGCGACTGCCGCTCGCCGTGCGGATCGCGGCGTCCCGGCTCGACGGCCGCCCCGGCCGCAGCATCGCCTCGCTCGAACGACGCCTCAAGGACGAGCGTGCCCGGCTCGACGAACTGCGCGTCGGAGGCCTGGCCGTGACGTCGACGTTCCGCCTCGGCTACGGGGCGCTGTCCCCCGACGCCGCCCGCGCCTTCCGCCTGCTCGCCCTGTCCGACGCGCCGGACCTCCCGCTGGCCGTGGCGGCCGCGCTCCTGGACACGGACGAGCGCACCGCGGAGCACCTGGCCGAGACGCTCGTGGACGCGGGCATGCTCGAGTCGCACACCCCGGACCGCTACCGCTTCCACGACCTGCTGCGGCTGTACGCCCGCCACGGCACCGGGGACACGGACCGCCCCGAGGAGCGCGAGGCGGCGCTCGTGCGCGTGGCGGAGCTGCTGATCGCCACCGCGCTGCGGGCCGCGCGGGCCGTCGTGCCCGCGAAGACCCCGCGCGCCTGGCTGCGGCCCGTGCGGCACTCGGGCGTGGCCTTCGCGGGGGCCGAGGAGGTCCGGGAGTGGTTCGGCGCCGAACACGCGCTGCTCACCGCCACGGTCAACCAGCTGCTCCCCTGGGGTCCGCAGGCCCTGCGCACGGCCGTCGAGCTGCTCGGGGTCGTCGGGGTGAGCGGGCACTTCATGGGCCGCGCCCACTACCAGGAGATCAGCAGGATCGCGGGGGCCGCCGCCGAGCGGGCCCGCGCGCACGGGGATCCGGAGTACCGGGCCCGCGCCCTGCACACCCGCGCCTGGCTCTCCTTCCTCGCGGCGCGGCACGAGGCGGCGGAGGCCGATCTGCGCACGGCCCTCGCCTGCGCCACCGAGACGGACAGCGCCCTGCGCCACCACATGTCGGGCATTCTGCTGGCCCTGGTGCTCTGGGCGACGGACCGGCCCGAGGAGGCCGAGCGCACCATGCACGAGGCGGCGCGGTTCGCGGGCGACCTCCAGGACCCGGACAGTCCCGCGGCCGTCGCCCAGTACGTGGCCCGCCTGTACACGGCGCTCGGCTCCCGGCAGCCCGACGTCACGGTCATGACGCCGCTGATGCGCACCGCGGACTCCACGGGCGAGTCCCTCACCACCACGGAAGGCCTGCAACGCCTGGGCACCCTGCTGCGACGCCCGGCGCCGGACCCCGCACCCGGGCCCTAGCGGCGCGCCCGCGCCTTGCCGGACTCCCCGTAGACCGCGAGCACGGCCCCGACCACGAACAGCGCGGCGTACCCGGCCGTGGGCACGTCCCACCACTTCTGGATGAGGCCCCAGGAGTCCCCTCCGAAGACCCGGCCCAGGACCCCCAGGGCGCCCTGGATGCCGACGACCCACCCCACGATGGCGACGATGTCTTTCATGCCTTCAGCGTCGCCCGCGCCCGGGGCCGGGACATCGTCCGCCGGTCGGACCCGCCGGTAGGCCGAAGGATGCACACCGGCGTCGCCGCGGGCAGGACCGTCGGTCCCGGCGGCTACCGGGCGTCGCCCGGCGGCTTCGGCGGCGGCGACGCCACGCGGGTGAGGTGGAAGTAGAAGTCCTCGGGCGCCCCCTTCTTGTCCATGAGGCCGAGGAGCACGTCGTCGGTGAGCCGCCGGAAGTGGTCGACGACGGGCAGCTGGTCATAGACCATCGCCGTGGACCGCTTGCCGCGGTGGACGACCTCGTGGAGCCTCGCGAGCCCCAGTTCCTCGTACGAGTAGACGGTTCCGTCCTCGTCGCGGCAGAGCAGCGGCTCGACGTGTTCGGCGTCGACGAACCGCTTGCCGTACCACCGCATCGTGGCCAGCAGCGCGGCGTTCTCGCTGGTGTGCTCGAAGCCTCCGCCCCGCCAGGTGCCGACGAGGAGTTCGGGGCCGACCGGTTCGAGCCGGTCGAAGAACTCCGCGAGGCGTGCGTTGTCGCACTCCTCGCCGGACGCGATGACGTCCAGAAGTTCCTCTTCCGGGCGCTGGACGCTCATGGGCTGGACCTCCCTCGGCCGGGGGCCGGACGGTGTGGGGCGGATGTCCGTGGCGTGGTCCGGCAGCGGGGCGCCGGAGCTGGGCCGTACGGGGTCGAAGTGGTGGTACATCCGCGCGTGCCAGAGCACGGCCCTCTCCAGGGCCACCGCGGAACCGTACCCGGCCGAGCTGAGCGGGGCCAGGGTGCGCCGACAGTTCTCCAGCGCCTCCGCGGCGCGGTCGCGGGCCTCCTGCTCGCTCATGCCGAGGGCGAGCGCGTCGGTCTTTCCCTCGGACCGTTCCCGCTGGTGGCCGCGGAGGTCGTTGAGCAGACGGATCGCGAGGGCGCCCTCGCGCAGCGCGCTCCGCAGGACCGGGAGCCGCCGTGGCAGGTCCGGCTCGTCCAGGAGGGTCCACACGGCGGTGACCTGCTGTTCGACGCCGATGGTCCAGGTGCCGTGCCGCAGGTAGTCGGCCAGCCGGGGCGCGGGGCCGCCCTCGGCCCGCGCGGTCCGGGCCGCCGTGCTCTCGTACCGCATGCCGATGAGTGTCTGATGCATGCTTTCCCGCCAGAGAGCGAGGAGTTCGGGGCGGCCGTCGCGGTGCAGATCCGCGGCGATCTCCGCCAGGGCGCACGCCAGCGGGTCGTCGTCGGGACCGCCGCTGCCGCGCTCCTCCACTACGCCGTGCCAGGACAGGACGCGGTCGGCGGTCCCGCCGGGTCCCCCGTGGTCCGGCGCGTCCAGGACGTTGTCGATCGCCATCAGCCAGACCGTGAGCCGGGAGATCAGGTAGCTCGATTCCGAAGGCAGCCAGGGCGTCATGAACGCCGTCTGAAGGCACATCAGCGGAACGAGCGCGGGGTCCATGGGCAGCCCGCGCCCTTTGAGCCAGATCTCCAGGCGCGGCATGTTCCGCAACGCGGTGGAGCATGTGTCCGCTATGGAGACGATCTCCGAGGGAGGGTGGCCGTTCGGTAATGAGGTGTCCACGTCGTTCAGGCTACGTACGCGCCGAGCGTGGGGGCCACGGCGCTGAGCCGTGCCACTGACCCGTGTCGCTGACCCGTGCCGTTGACCCGAGACGCTGGGCCGTGCCGCTGACCCGTACGTCCCGACGCCGCTGACCGTACGTCCCGACGCCGCGGATCCGGCGCGGCCGACGGAATCGCGAGAGATTGAGGCCCGATGTCGACAGGATGTCCGTTACCGCCCTTACCGGACGCGGAGGTGTCGCGCTTGTCGCCCGTAGCGGGTACGTCACCCGCGCCGGGCAGGTCGCCGGCATCGGAGCCACCACCGCCGTCGGACTCGGCGCCCACGCCGGATGCCCCGCTCCCGCCCCGCACACCGCCCACCCGCGCCAGGCCCCTGCCGCCCGCGCTCGCCACCGCCGTGGACCGTGCGCTCGGCCTCGCCACCCGGCATGCCCTCGCCACCCAGTGGCCCGACGGCTCGTGGTCGTCCCTGCCGGGGCCGCGCATCACCGAGACCGCGCTGTGCACGCTGGCCCTGGCCCGCTCGCCGCACCCCGGCGCCGACCGGGCGGCCGAGCGGGGCCGGGTCTGGCTCGCGGGCGGGGCCGTTCCGCAGGACCACCATCCGGTGGCCCAGGCGGTGGAGGCGGCGCTGCTGTCACTCGCCCTGGGCACCGGCGGTCCCATAGACGTGAGCCACCCCTCCTTCGCGGACCGGGCGCTGTCGGCCCGTGCACGGCTGATCCAGGCCATCGCCCTGCACACGGGCCGGGCGACGCACGGCGGCACCGGGCCCGCCGCGCTGCGCACCCTGCTGGCCTCCGCCCTCGCCACCCCGGGGCGCCTCAAACGCTGGACCCGGGTGGAACTCTGGGCCGCCCACGCCCTGGTGGAGGCGGCCCACGGCAACCGGCCGGCCGCCCGGCGCGCCGCCCGTGCGATCGCCGACGAGCAGTCCCCGGCGGGCGACTTCTTCGCCAACCCGGTCACCACCGCTCTCGCGGCGCTCGCGCTCCAGGCCGCCGCGCCCGGCACGGCCGCCGCCCTCGGCGCCGCCCGGAATCTGATCACCGGCCAGCACCCCGACGGGACCTGGCGCTTCGCCACCAGCGACGTCTGGGACACCGCGCTGACCGTGCGGGCCTTTCGCGGCGCGGCGGCCTTCGACCGCCGGGGCCTTCCGGCCGCCGTCGCGTTCCTGGTCGAGGCGCAGAACCCGGACGGCGGCTGGCCGTACCGCTCGGGCGTCGAGTCCGACAACGACACCACCGCGGCCGCCCTGATCGCGCTGGGCGGCGCGAGCGGCGTGCCCGGCACGACGGTCGGGGCCGCGCTGCGCCACTTGGCCGGGCAGCAGACGCCCGACGGGCTGTGGCGGACCTGGCAGTCCGCCGGGGATCCTCCCGTGGACGACGTGATCGCGCATGTCGTCACCGCGCTCGACCGCCACCAGGGCCGCCACCGCACGCGGTCGGCCACCGCACGCCGCTGGCTCGCCGAGCGCCTCCGCACCCAGGGGCGCTGGCACGCCGGGTGGTACCGGGGCCTGCCGTACGCGACCGCCGAGGTCCTGCCCGCCGTCGGCGCCGCGGCCCTCGAGGTCGGTCACCCCGCCGCCCGGGCGCTGGCCGAGACCCGCAACCCCGACGGCGGCTGGCCCGTCGAGGCGGGCGGCCCCAGCGCCCCCGCGGCCACCGGCCTGGCGCTCGCCGCCCTGGAACGCGGCGGCCTCCTGGACGCCGGCCACTGGGCCGAGGGGCTCGCCTACCTCCTGGAGACCCAGCGCGCCGACGGCACCTGGCCGGGCGTACCGCTCATGTACGGGCCCCGGCCGCTGCTCACCCACTTCCCGACGCACACCCACGCGTTCGCCGCGGACGGCCTGTTCGCCGGGAAGCGACGTCTGGCCGCCGCGCACGCTCCGCAGGAGGGCTGACATGCGGCCCGACACACTGCCCGGGAGCGTCCGGGCCCCCGTCGTACCCGGCAGGCGGCCACTGACCGGGCACGCCGGACGCTTCCGCGGTGACGCGCTGCGGTTCGTGCGCGAGCTGCGGCGGTACGGGCCGGTGGCGAAGATCTACGTCGGCCCCCGCCCGGTCCATGTCGTCTCCTCGCCGGACCTGGTCCGGGAGGTGCTGACGTCGCAGGCCCGCTCCTTCGACAAGGGCGCGATGTTCGACGCGCTGCGCGTGCCGCTCGGCGACGGCCTGATCACCGCCGCGGGCGACCGTCACCTGTGCCACCGCCGCCTGCTGCAACCGGCCTTCCACCACGACCGGATCGCCCGGTACGCCGACGTCATGGCCGAGCGTTCCCTGGCCCGGGCCGCGGCCTGGGAGCCCGGGACGACGCTCGACCTGGTGCCGGAGATCGACCGCCTCGCCCTCGACATCCTGCTGCGCACCCTCTTCGCGGCGCCGCAGGACCCCGACCTGCACGCCGCCGTCAAGGACTGGCTGTCCGTCAAGTACCACGCGATGCGCCTGGCCCTGTCCCCGCTGCACGCCTGGGCCGAGCGCCTCCCGCTCCTTCCGGCGTGGCGGCCCCCGGACGACGGCCCGCTGCGCCGCCTCGTCGCCGTCCAGCAGCGCGTCGTCGACGCCTATCGCGCCACCGGCCACGACCGCGGCGACCTGCTGTCGACGCTGCTGCTCACCGGCGGCCCGGACGGCACCCTGACCGACGCCGAGGTGACCGACGAGCTCATCACCCTCTTCCTCGCCGGTACCGGCACCGTCAGCGCGTCCCTGGCCTGGACGCTGTACGAGGTCTCCCGCCGCCCCGATGTCCAGCGGCGCCTCCACGACGAGCTGGACACCGCGCTCGCCGGACGCCCCTGCGCCTTCGGCGACCTGCCCGCCCTGGTCTACACCCGGCAGGTGCTGACCGAAGCGCTGCGGCTGCATCCGCCGTCGTGGCTGCTGATGCGGCGCGCGGTGCGGCCGGTCACCCTCGGCGGCGTACGGCTCCCGCCGGGCGCCGAGGTGTTCTTCAGCCCGTACGCCCTGCACCACGACCCCGAGTTGTACGAGGAGCCCGACCGCTTCGCTCCCGACCGCTGGCCGGGCCGGGCCGCCGCGAAGGCGCCGCGCCACACCTACCTTCCCTTCGGCGCGGGCAGTCGCCTGTGCCTCGGCGAGGACTTCGCCTGGACCGAACTGACCCTGGCCCTGGCCGCGTTCACGGCCCGCCGACGTCTGCGCCCGGCCGGTTCCGCCCCCGTGCGTCCCCTGGCCGGAACGGTCCTGCGCCCCGACCGGCTGCTGCTCAGCGCCCAGGCCCGCCCGTCCTGACCCGTCCCGTACGCCCTGGCGAGGAGCCCCACATGACAGCGCACGCACAGCCGTCGGCCGACCCGGGCCCGGGGCCCGCCCGGCTGCGCGACCGGGTCGCCCTGGTGACCGGTGGCGCCTCGGGGATCGGTGCCGCGTGCGCGGCGCGGCTCGCCTCGGAGGGCGCCCTCGTGGTGGTCGCGGACCTCGACGAGGAGGGCGCGCGGCGGGTGGCCGGGCAGATCACGGCGGCCGGTGGCACCGCCCTGCCCCGCCGCGTCGACGTCACCGACCCCGACAGCGTCGGCCTCGTCGTCACGGAGGCCGCCGGTTTGCGCGCGGGCCTGCGCGTCGCGGTCAACAGCGCGGGGGTCATGGGCCCGCTCGACCCGCTGGCCGACCTCTCGCCCGACGACTTCGACACCGTGATGAAGGTGAACCTCTACGGCGTCTTCCACGCGCTGCGCTGTCAGCTCCCCGCGATGGCGCCGGGCGGCGTCATCGTCAACCTCGCCTCCATCGCGGCGCATTCGGGCTTCCGCGGCCACGCCGCGTACGCCGCCGCCAAGCAGGGCGTCCTCGCCCTCACCCGGACCGCGGCCCGCGAGTACGCCGACCGGGGGCTGCGCGTCCTGTCCGTGTCACCGGGCGTCGTCGACACGCCCCTGCTGGCACAGCTGCCGCCCCACGCCGTCGACGGCCTCGTCGGCTCCCTCCCCCTGCGCCGCACCGCCCACCCGGCCGAGGTCGCCGCCCTGGTCTCGTTCCTGGTGTCCGACGACGCCTCGTACGTCACGGGCAGCGACCATGTGGTCGACGGCGGCTATCTGGCCAAATAGCCGGACCTGGCCGACGCGCGACCGGCGCTGACCAGGGCCGCCTCGCCGCCCGTTCCGCTGAGCGGGACGGGGGCTGGTCCTCCGCCGGTGCCCCTCGGCATAGTCGGTGTGCCCGCGACCACGGAGAGGCGGGTTGACGGAGTTCACGAGCCGAGGGGGAACGTTGAAGGACTCAGAGACACACGCATTACCCAGCCGCCGCCAAGTGCTGCGCGTGGGCGCGGCAGCCGCGGTGGCGGCCGGAGTACCGACGATCGCCGCGCCGGGCACCCACGCGTCCGAGCGATCCGCACGCGGGAGGAACGGCGTGCCCGACGGCACGACGTTCATGGCGTGGAAGGGCGTCACGGGCGACGAGCAGGTCTGGTGGAACCGCTGGGACAACGGCAGTTGGTCCGTACCGCAGCGCGTGCCCGGCGCCCTGTCGAGCGCGGGGGTCGCCCTGGCCGGGCCGCCCGGCGGACCGCTGTACCTGACCTGGAGGGGCTCGGGCGAGGAAGGAATCTGGGTGGCCCGGTTCGACGGCTCCTCCTGGACCTGGCCGGAGCGGGTGCCCGACGCCAACGGCTCGGTGGGCCCGGCGCTCGCCCCGTACGCGGGCGTGTTCCAGGCCTGGAAGGGCGTCACGGGCGACCAGCGGATCTGGTGGAACCGATGGAACGGAGGGTGGTCGGGCAACCAGGTCGTTCCCGGCGCCAACTCCAGCTTCGGTCCCGCCCTGGCCTTCGACCGCTACGGCACCGGCGTACCGCACATGGTGTGGAAGGGCTCCGAGGGCGACGAGCGGATCTGGTGGAACAGGTACCTGGGCGGCGGCTCGGGCAGCAACAACTGGACCGGCCCGGAAGCGGTACCGGCCGCCACGACCCGCGCCGGGGTGGCCCTGGCCAGTCCTCCCGAGGGGGGCCTGTACCTGGCGTGGAAGTCCACCGACGCCGAGGAGAACATCCTGTACAGCCGCCTTTCCGGCAACACGTGGCTGAGCCCGCGCGGGGTGCCGGGAGCACGCAGCAGCGTCGGCCCCGCCCTCGCCGTGAACTCCGGATACCTCTACGCGACCTGGAAGGGCGTCACGGGCGACGAGCAGGTCTGGTGGAGCAGGCTCGTCGGCAATACGTGGTCGGTGCCGCAGCAGGTGGGTGGCGCCCGTTCCTCCTTCCGTCCGGCACTGGCCACGATCGGCAGCTGACGGACGTGCGCTTCCGGCGGCGGTCGGCCGACGGTGTCAACCGCCGGGGCGCGAGGCGATGTCGGCGAGAAGCCGTGCCGCGTCCGCGTACCGGCGGATCTCGGCGATCGTGGCGCGGGACTGCTCCGTCGGCCTTGCGCGGAGGCGTTCGTTGGTCGTGACGAGACGGAAGACGAGGGCGCGGGCGACGTACGGGACGACGTCGGGTCCGTTCGCGGAGACGACCTCGTGGAGCAGGCCGGGGCCCGCGCCGTGCCAGATCAGGGCATCAGCCACCACGACGGCCTCGCCGAAGGCCGGTGGGCGCCAGTAGGGCGAGAAGTCGATGACGGCCGGGGCCAGACCCGGCGCGACCAGGACGTTGCCGGTGAGGTCGCCGTGCACGAGCTGGGGGCTGGCCTGCGGCTTCGGCCCGAACAACGAGGTCAGTGCGGTGTACGGCGCGCGCACCGCGGGGAGCGGGTCGGCGTCCTGCTCCTGCCAGGCGACCCGGTCGCCGGTCGCCCACCAGTCGCGGCGGCGGTCGAGGAAGCCGGGCCGGGGCACGTGGGCCAGCGCGCGGTGGAAGGCGCGCCCCGCGGCGATGATCTCGCCCCAGCGGGGTGCGGCGGCGTGGTCGGGTTCGGCCCCGGCGACGACGTGGGACGCGGTCCAGCCGTCGTGGCTCCAGGACCCCGTCGTGGCCCGAAGGGGCCGCGCGACACGGAAGCCGTCCGCCACCACCGAGGCCATGATGTCGCCCAGCCACTCGGCGAACTCGGGGTCCGGGCCGGTCGGCTTGAGCACCACGTCGCCCACGCGCACGCTCCGGCCCTCCCCGCCGGGCAGGCGAACGGCCGGGCCGACCAGTCGGAAGGCGGCGCGTACGTCTCGTCCGGGGATGGTCATGGCCGTGCTTCGCTGTCGGGGAGGCAGCACGATCTCACGGTAACGACCTTGCCGCTCCCTCGACCAACGGTTTCTGTCCGTCCTGACCTCCGGTCGGTCAGCCCCGCGTGGCCGCTCCTTCGGCGCGGGCGCCGGGCCGCAGTTCGACGCGGACCGTGTCGTCGTCCTCGATGACGAAGGTGGCGTCCCTGTCCTCCCGCCAGCCCAGGGGAAGGACGTAGTAGCGGTGGTCGCGCTCCACCAGGAGTCGCAGGCCGCTGTAGCGGTAGCGGTAGCGCAGGCCCTTGCCGAGGTCCTCGGCGACGACGTCGGGGCCGGTCAGGCTGAGGCGTTCGGTGCTGAGGACGACGATGGCCACGCGGTTCACGAGGCGGTGCGAGGTGCGCCGCGCGTCGTGGCGGCCCAGGTCACTGGCCGCCAGGGCCACGACCCACATCAGGAACACCCCGGCGACCACGAGGGACACGGCTCGCTCCCACGTGCGTCGCCGCCGGGGCGAGCGGGCGGTCGCCGCCGAGGTCTGTCCGAGCAGCAGCCCCACGGCGACGCAGAGCGGCGCGATCCAGTTCAGGCCGCGGAGCAGGTGCCACAGGGGCACCAGGACGACCCCGGCGACGATGAGGAAGGGGTGCAGCCGCGCGAGGGTGTGGCCGTACGCCCGCACGGCCCGCACCTGGCGTTCGGGGACCCCGAGCAGGGCCATCAGCTCCGGCGCGTACGGGATGAGGACGAGCACCGCGAGGGCGGCGAACACCGGCAGCGTGACGAGCCGCAGGCTCCGCAGGGCGAACTCCAGCGAGTCGAACCCGACGGCGAACGTGCCGAGGTGGAAGTAGCTGTAGAACGCCTCGACGTAGAGGTAGCCCGCGTAGAGCATCAGCGCCACGACGAAGGAGCCCGCGCCGAGCAGGGAGTTGGCGTACTCCAGGTGACCGCCGGTGTCGGCGTCCGAGGGCGCGTCGGGGGGCACGTTCGGTGGCGTGTCCGACGGTGCGTCCGGCGGTTGACGCGCCCGTGGCGGGCGCGGGGCCGGGCGGACGGGGCCGCGCCCGCGGGGCCGGGGCAGGGGACGGCGGCGCGGGCCCGCTCCCCGCGGTGGTGTCGTACGGCCTGGTCTGCGCCGTGGTGGGTCCGGTGCGGTCATCGGCGGCTCAGGACCCGTCGCCCGTCGTGGGCGGGACGTCCTCGGAGGCTTCGGGCGTGGTGGACGGCGGACAGGTGGCGGCCGCGCTGCCGGGGTCGCCGCACGGGGGCGGCGGAGGGTCGGTGGTGGCGCCGCCGGAAAGGCCCCCGGACGCGGTCGGTTCCCCACCGCCGTTGCCGCCGGTGTCTCCGCCGGGGTACACGCCGATGCCGCCGACGGAGCCGCCCGTGCCTCCGGGCTCGACGGGTGGTGCGGAGACCGGCGGGATGTCGTCCCCGCCTTCGTCCCCGCCTTCGCCCGCGCCGCCGCCGCGGTCTCCGCCGCCGTGGCCGCTGGGCGCGTTCGCGCCGGGCTCTCCGGACGGCGCGGAGGCGGACCGGTCGGAGCCGCCGCCCGGGTCCGACGGGGTCCCTCCCCCGCCCCCGCAGCCCGACGCTCCGCACAGCACGAGGGCCACCGCGAGGCCCGTCGCGCTCACACCTCTGACGCGTCGCCTTGTCCGCATCGCATCCCCCTGGACAGCCCGTACGTACGCTGCGCTGCCTGCCGAAAGGATCCCACCGGGCCGCGCGGTCCGCAGCACTGTGCGTGCTCGGCGTAGGGAATCTGAGCCCGTTGGCGGACGGGCCGGGCTCTCGACGCCGTACGTCTTCCCTGCGGGGCCGTACCGGTCCGAACGTGCCGGTCCGCACATCCCGGTCGAGCGGAGCGGTCAGGCAGCGCGGCAGAGCACCGCGGGTCGGGCCGGGACCGCGGCGCGGGCCACGGTGGCGTGCACGGGAGCGGCGGGGCTGGCGGCGGGGGCCGCGGCCCGCGAGCGGCTCCGGGCGAAGACGACGACGCGCAGGACCACGAACCGCGCCACACCGGCGAGCGCGGAGGCCGACAGATAGACGACCTGCTCAAGGACCGCGCCGGGCGCCGCCACCAGCTGCTGCAGGACGAACATCGCCACACAGGTGACGACGTACGCGGCCGCCGCGGACCCGGCCGACTGCATGTGCTGGCTCCAGGTCGCCCGGCCGCCCCTGCCGAAGGTGAAGCGGGCGTGCAGCTCGGTGGCGAGGAGCGTGGAGACCACGGTGATCAGCGCGTTGGCCAGGGCCCAGGGCAGCCAGGCGGCGAGGCCCGCCACGGCGAAGCTGGAGGCGAGACCCACGCCGCCGCCGCAGAGCACGAAGCGGGCGAAGGCGGTGACGGCGCCCGGTGCTGCCACCTGCTGCTGGCTCTGCGCTGTCTCCATGGTCCGACCCCTTCGATGGTTCTCCGCGAAACGCGCGCCCCTCGGCCGGTGAGACCGAGGGGCGCCCCCTCATGCCGCCATCATGGCACACCCGTGGCGCCATGGCGAGCCATTTATGGCGCCATGGCCATCATCCGTGGCGCCACCTCGCGACAGAATCACAAGTGCGCAGGTCAGGGCACTCCGCCTGGGACACCCCACCTCGGGAGTGCGGCATATGCCACAGCTCTCGCGGGGGCGCATGGGCCCGCCGTGGCACCGCACTGGCACCAGTCCGCAGGCCGGCGGCATCGCTTGTGGCCCCTCGGTTCATGAGCTGGCTCCCGCGCGGCCCCTCGGGCGCGTTCCGCCGTCCTTCTCCGTGGCGACGGCCGCGGCCGAGACGAGCGTCGCGGCGGTGAGACCGCCCCACAGAGCCGTCGGGCCGTGGGGCGCCAGCGCGGTGATGGCCATGGGCGAGACGGCGAGGCCGAAGCCCGTGGACAGTTCGAAGCGGGCCAGCGCACGGCCGAGGGCGCGGGCCGGGGCGAGATGGGTGACGAGGGCGGTGGCGCTGCCCGCGTAGATGATCTCGCCGAGGGTGCAGACCACCGAGACCGCGGCGACGGCCGGGGCTCCCCAGCCGCGCCCCAGGGAGGTGGCCGCGAGGAAGCCGACGTAGGAGACGGCGAGGACGGCACCGGCACCGGCCAGCACGGCCCGCCGGGAGTAGCGGGACAGCAGGACGGTGAGCGGCACCTGAAGGGTGACCACCAGCACCGTGTTGGCCACGAAGATGGCCGCCGACCAGACCGGGGAGGCGTGCAACTGCGTCACCAGGACCAGAGGGAGCGCGATTTCGGGGACGTTGAGGCAGAAGACGTAGATCACGTTGGCGGCGAGGAGCGCGCGCATCCGGGGTGCGGGACCGTCGTGCTCGTGCGCGTCGTCGGCGGTCGCCGGGCGCGCCTGGAGGCGCACCGACCACGCCAAGGCCGCCGCGGCGAGGTAGGCGAGGCCGGTGACGGCCGCGAGCGCCTGGAGCGCGGCGGTGCCGCCCGCGAGGCAGGCGGTGGCGATGAGCGCGCCCACGCCCAGGGCGGCGTTGCGCAGGGCACGGCCCGCGGCGAGGGCCGCGTCGCGGTCCCGGCCCCGGGCGACCGTGGCCACGAGCGCCGCGTGCGCGGCGGGCCAGGCCTGGTTGCCCGCGCCGAGGAAGAGCGCGGCCGTCGCGAACAGCCACCCGTGCCCCGCCGGGGTGGCCAGGAGCAGCGCCACGCCAAGGACCCGTACCAGCATCGAGGCCGCCACGACCGTGCTGCGTGCGCCCCGGTCCAGCCAGCGGCCCACTCCCGGCATGCACACCAGGCCCACGACGACTCCGGCCGTCATGGCCATGCCGGTGGCCGGTGCGGAAAGCTTCAGGACCGTCACGCCGTAGAGCAGGAGGAAGGGCCGCAGCAGGCCGGTGCCGAGCGCGTCCACGGCCAGGGCGACGGCGTAGCGCGGACCGCCCAAGGCGCGGACGAGGGCGCGAGGATCGATCTTGGTGGTGGTTGCCATGGCGCCAACGGTGGGTACGGCGACCCCGCTGACCTCGTCGGTTGACGGACACCGTCAACCGACGCCGTCGCCCGTCGGCCGGTCGGTGATGATGAGCGGATGGCCCGGCCGGTGATGATGGCGGATGACCCGGCCGGTGATGATGAGCGGATGACGCTGAGGATCGACATCAGCGGTCTGCCGCCCGAGCGACTGCGGTTCGCCGCCTCCCCGCTGGCCGAACTGACCGCGATGCTGCACGTGCTGGCCGAGCCGGGGCACCATCCGCAGTTCGCCGCCTGGGCCGGGGACGTCCGGGCCGGGCTGCGTCCGGAGCTGGCCGAGCGGTTGCGGGAGGCGGAGTTCCTCTGGCGTTCCTCCCAGGCCGACTTCCTGCTCCCCGCCCGGCCCCGGCCGACCCTCGCCGAGGAGCTGGACGACGTGGACCGGATCGACGACGAGGCCTATGTGACCGCCGCGCTCGTCACCACGTGCGGCAGCGACCGGCTGCGCTCCGCCGCGCCGTCGCCCCTCACCGACGCGAGGGCGCGCGAGCGGGCCCTCGACCTGGCCCAGGCCCGCGGCGCACGGCAGGAGGCCTTCGCGGAGCGGCTGCTCGCCGACCCGGACGCCGTGCGGGCCCGGGTGCGCCACACCCTCGAACTGTGCGCCGAGGCGTTCTTCGACGCCGCCTGGACCGGTGTCGCCGTGCGGCTCGCCACCGACCTGCGCCTCAAGCACGACCTGCTGCGGCGCCAGGGCGTCGGAGCGGCCCTCGCGTCGGCCTCGGGCGCGGTCGCCCTGGCGCCGGACGGCGGCTGCATCGTCGTGGACAAGCTCCAGGACAAGGCGACCTCCGCCCACGGCACGGGCGTCACCTTCATCCCCAGCGTCTTCGGCAGCCCGCACCTGGTCGTGGTGCACGCGCCCGGGTGGCAGCCGGTGGTGCAGTACCCCGTGGCCGGGCCGAGCCCGGCGGAGCCCGTATCGCTGGAAACGGTCACCCTGCGCCTCGACGCCCTCGCCCATCCGCTGCGCCTGCGGCTGCTGCGCACCCTGGCCCGCGGGCCCCACACCACCGGCGAGCTGGCCCACGCCTGGGAGCTCTCCCGCCCAGAGGTCTCCCGCCACCTCGCCGTCCTGCGCCGCGCGGGCCTGCTCACCTCCCGGCGGCACGGTCGCTACGTCCGCCACGCCCTCAACGTGCCGGACCTGTCGGCGCTGGGCACGGACTTGCTGGCGGCCGTGCTGCGCTGAGCCGGTGCGGCCCGCCGTGGCCGCAAGACGCTCCCCCGTGCCCGGGTCGCGGAGTGCGGACGGCCGACGTAGACCTGGAGTCATGAGCGAGGAGAAGAGGACATGGCATCCCGGTGAGATCGTGCCTTCCAGCGGGATCTACGAATGCGACTGCGGCGGCGGGCACCACTGGAGCACCGATGTGAAGGGCCATCGTTTCCCGCCGTTCCCCGCGGGCTGCC
This sequence comes from Streptomyces sp. YIM 121038, assembly GCF_006088715.1. NCBI lineage: Bacteria > Bacillati > Actinomycetota > Actinomycetes > Kitasatosporales > Streptomycetaceae > Streptomyces > Streptomyces sp. YIM 121038. The sequence continues at coordinate 9,403,472 of NZ_CP030771.1, read as the reverse complement.
CGGGCGAGTACTGGCGGCTCCAGACGCAGGCCCACCCCGAGGAATCACTCGGCTGACCCAAGGGGGCACCGGGCCGGGCCCGACCGAAGAGGAGAGCGGCCGAGCGGCGCTCTCTGGGCTACTCCAGCACGCCGAGGTCCCTCACCCGACGACCGCAACTCCATCCCGTCCGGCGCATGCGGGCCGCCCCGGAACTCAGCGGGCCCGGGCACCCGGCCTCTGGAAAGTGAATACCTATTCCGAAGCCGCATAGTACGGAAATCCGAAGCCGCGTAGTACGAAACAGCGGATCTCCGCCCGAATATATGGGAGGCATAAATGACTGGCTATTTTTCGGACGGGGGCGGGTACAACACTCATATGAAGACCATGGAGTGGGAACTCGCTGCTTCCTCCGGCACGGCGCTGCTGATGTGGATTGCCGGTCTTGCCGTGGTCGGCGTTCTCATCGCCGCCTTCATCTGGGGCCGCCGCGTCCAGACGCGGGAGGCCAGGCGGCCGCGTCCGGACGAACAGCCGCACCTCCCCGAGGACGGGCCCGTCAGGGAGGTCCGGGAGTACCGGGACCCGGACGAGGTACCGCACGACGGCGGTTGGCTCACCCCGCACGAGCTGAAAGAGGGCTACGGCCAGTCGAGCACGCACCCCAGCCCCTCACAGGACCCCAAGGACCACAGGAAGGGGCGCGGCAGCAGCTTCGGAGGCGGTGGCCTCGGATAGCGGGCCGCGCCACGTGTCACCGGTGTCCCCCGGGGCCGCCTCTCGACGTCTCGAGAGGCGGCCTTGTCCGTTTGCCCGGAGAGTGGAAGGGCAGACGGTCAGCGTGCTTCGGACAGGAGGCGCGTCAGCGAAGCGGCACCGCTGCCCAGGGATGCGTCCGCCGGCAGCCGCCCGCACCTCGCGCCGCACCGCCGCGCGCCGCGTCCGCGCGGTCGACGGGGCCTGGTCAAGGCCGTCGACCGCAAGGCCGTCGACCGCCACGAGCCCGAGCGCGGCACCGCACGCGGACCCGAGCGAGTGACCGGACACGGGAGTCACCGCGCAGGAGACAGAAACCCGAGAGAGGTCGTCCCATGCCTGCTGGATCCAGCAAGAAGCGTGAGCGCCAGTACGAGCACATCAAGGAGAGCGCGGAGCAGCGCGGGGAGTCCACGAAGCGCGCGAAGGAAATCGCCGCCCGGACGGTCAACAAGGAGCGGGCGCGCTCCGGCGAGTCCAAGACCGCGAGCAAGACCTCGACGCAGGACAAGAAGTCCGCGTACCAGCGCGGCGGCGAGCGCTCGCACAGCGGCTCCCAGGGCCCCACCCGTGACCAGCTGTACGAGGAGGCCAAGAAGAAGAACATCGAGGGCCGCTCGTCGATGAACAAGAAGGAACTCAAGCGGGCCCTCGGCCACTGAGGCTCCCCAGGGGGTCATGTTCGCGTACGGCGGGTACCCGTCCCGCCGTACGGCCGCCACCCGAGGACGGGACCGCCATGACCGAGTACGAGCGTTCGCGCACGATGCCCGCGCCGCCCGAGTACGTCTTCGACCAGGCCGCCAACGTCGACGGGCTCGACAGCTGGCTGCCGGGTGCCCTCCACGTGCGGGCCGGGCACCTCCCCGACGTGACCGTGCACGAGGACCGCACGGACGAGGACACCGCCGCCGAGCTGCGCGTCCGACGCGAGCAGATGCGGCTCGAATGGGGCACCCGCGACCAGGACAGCTACACCGGCTGGCTCCAGGTCACCGGAGGCGAGGGCGGCTCCGGCGAGGCGACGGTGCACCTCACCTTCCTCGACGAGAGCCACGACCCGGGCCAGGAGGCCGTCGACGCCGCGCTGGACGACAGCCTGCGGCGCCTGGCGGAGCAGGTGCGCCTGCGCGTCGACAACGCGGCGGGCTGAAGCGCGCCGACGGCCGCCCGCCGCGAGGTCCTGGAGGTACGTGTGCGCCTCTCCCACAGCCGCCCCACCGAGCCGGGCTACGCCCGCAAACGGCACGGGCGCGGCTTCCGGTACCTCGATCCGCACGGCCGTCCCGTACGCGACCGCGCCGAGCTGGAGCGCGTCAAGGCACTGGTGATCCCTCCGGCGTGGCAGGACGTCTGGATCTGCGCCAAGGCGAACGGCCACCTCCAGGCCGTCGGCACCGACGCCGCCGGGCGCCGCCAGTATCTGTACCACCCGCGGTTCCGCGCCGAACAGGAGCGGGCCAAGCACGAGCACGTCCTCGACGTCGCGGCCCGCCTGCCGAAGGTGCGGCAGGCCGTGGAGGCACACCTGGATGACCGCGGGCTCACCCGGCAGAGAGTCCTCGCCACCGCCGTACGCCTTCTCGACCTGGGGTTCTTCCGGATCGGCAGCGACCGCTACGCCGATCTGAACGACACCTACGGCCTCACCACGCTGCTGCGCGAGCACACCCGCCGCGAGCGCGGCGAGGTGGTGTTCACCTACCCCTCCAAGCAGGGCAAGGAGCAGGTGCAAGCGGTCGCGGACCCGCCCGCGTGCCGCAGTCTCAGCGCGCTGGCACACCGCCGCAGCGGCGGCGACCGGCTGTTCGCCTACTGGGAGCGCCCCGACTGGCACGAGCTCAGCAGCGACGAAGTCAACGCCTACCTGAAGGAGTTGGCCGGTCTGGAGATCACCGCCAAGGACTTCAGGACCTGGCACGCGACCGTCATGGCGGCCGTGGCCCTCGCCGTGTCCCAGGGCGCCGCGCACAGCGAGCGGGCCCGCAAGCGCGCCATCAGCCGGTCGGTCCAGGAGGTCGCCGCCTACCTCGGCAACACTCCGGCCGTCTGCCGTGCCTCGTACATCAACCCCCGGGTCATCGAGCTGTACGAGGAGGGCGTCACCGTGGCCGCCGTCCTGCCGCGCCTCGGCGCCACCGGCACGTACGGGATCCCGGCGACGCGGGGGCCCGTCGAGCGAGCCGTCCTGCGCATGCTGCGCACGGGGCGCGCGCCCAAGTGAGCCGTCACCCCAGCCGGTACCGGGCCCGGCCCTGCCACCGCACGCCGTCCCACGCGATGAGCTCGACCGCGCGTACGGGGCAGACCAGCGGCAGCGCGGGGGCGAGTTCGCGCTCCAGCTCGTCGTACGCGGCCTCTTGCGCGGCAGGCGCCTCGCTGGTGGCGATCGTCAGGTGCGGGTCGAGTCCGGTGCCGAAGATCCCCCGGTAGGGGACCGCTTCGGGCCACCGCTGGGTGAGGTCCTTGGTGAGTGCCTGGACCGGGTCGCGCGGCCACGGCTCCAGATAGAGCACTCCCGGATAGCGGCCGAACTCGGCGAACGTCAGGGTGAAGGCGTCGTGCCCGGCGAAGAGCGCGGAGAGTTCCCGCTGGAGCGGCGCGTCGATGCGGCTCTCGTGCAGGAACGGGTAGAGCACGGTCACATGGGCGGGGAACCCGGCCCGGACCAGCGGATCGGCCTGGGGAACCTTGATGGTGAGCGCCGTGTCACCGGCCGTGTCGGGCCAACCGCCCGCCCCGTGCTCGCCTTCGGTGGGGCCCCCGTCTGTGGTCATGACACGCCATGGTCGCATGGGCGCCCGGCGGGCCGCGGGCCCGCCGGGCGCCATCGGCGTCAGGCCGTCCGGGGCCGCCGCTCGACACGCCCCACGTACCACCGCAAGGCCGTGGAGACGGCCCCGAAGGCCAGGAACAGGGCGGTGGCTATGCCGAGCGTCCACCAGCGCAGGTCCCCGTCGACGGCCAGCTCGCTGCCCACCCCCGGGTGCAGGCTGTGCAGCAGCACGTGGAAGAAGAAGGTCAGGCCGACCAAATAGAGGGCGTACCAGGCGGGCTTGCTCCATTCCTTCAGGCTGCGCCCGTCCATGCCGGACAGCGGGAGCAGACCGAACACCACGACCTCTATGCCGGCGACGACCGCGAGCCCCACGGCGTAGGCGAGCACGTACCGGATGCTTCCGGGCCCGGCGTGCTCCTTCTGCGCGGCTTCCAGCAAGGGGGCGCCGAGGACCCAGATGAGGACCACGGCGAACAGTACGCAGATCCCGCCGATCAGGATCGCCTGTCCCTTGGGCAGGCCGTCGTCGGGGTCGTCGGGCCTTCGGCGGGGCGACCTGAGGGCCATATAGACCGCGACCAGGCCGTAGACGTAGGGGACCGGGAACTCCAGGAAGCGGGACATCGCCGTCATCAGGCCCGCGAGCAGCAGGCCCGCGGGGACCACCCGCAGCTCGGAGCGGATGCCGTCCCTGCGCGGGTGCTGGAGGGAGTCCTTGGTCTTCTCGTAGGCCACCAGGATGACCAGCATGCCCACGGCCGCACCGGCGATCTTGATCGCGGTCGACGGACTCACCGTGGTGTCCGTGTCGGCCCAGACGGCCAGGGAGCCGCCGAGGAGCGCGAAGCCGCACGCCCTGAGCCACCCGGGCAGTCGCGGCGGCCGGGCCCGCCGCTGCTCCTGGCGGCGGAGCCACCAGCGGCCCAGCGCGTTGTCGGCCAGCTGGGAGGGGAAGGCCCTCTCCAGCAGGAGGACCACCACCAGGAACCAGGCGGCCATGCCGACCGATCCGGCCAGGTCCTTCAGGGCCCAGGAGACGTCGGCCGGGGTGCGCAGGGCGCCGACGAGCCCGAGGTCCGGATCCTTGCTGGTCGAGCCGTGCCCGTCCTCGCCCTTCGGGTCCTTCTTGTCGTGGTCGTGCGGGGAACCCGAGCCACCGGGGTGGTCATGGCCCTTGTCCTCGTCCGGCGTGCCCGAGCCGCCGCCCGGCGTGCGCGTGGGGCTGTTCGACGGCGTCGGCGTGATCGGCCCTGTCTTCCCTTCGGGGAAGCGGGTGGATCCCAGGGGCAGTTGGAAGAGCGTCAGCGGGTCCCGTGCGGGAAGGGTGATCTCTCCGGCCTTCTCCCGCTCCCGTCCCGGGCAGTCGAGGCTCACGTCCCGGCGGCCCGTCATGGCAGCGGGGATCCGGGCGTGGAGGTCGATCAGTTCCCAACGGCCCCGCTCGGCCGTGCCCTCGGTCGAGTCGGAGTCCAGCCAGGTGTCCAGTCGGCGGCCGCCGATGACGATGGCCCCTTTGACGCAGGCGGCCGGGTAGTCGGACATGTGGATCGTGACCTCCCGCGGGTCCTCCGAGGGTGTGGCGACCGGTCGGTTCACCCTGTAGGTCGCCGAGGCCCGGACGTCTTGCGGGGTGCGACAGGTCGCGGTCACCTCGTGGCCCCCTTCCGCGGCGGAGGCCGGGACGTGGAACGGGACGGCGAAGCCTCCGCTCCCGGAGGGCGTGCCGCCCGCGACGGACTGCCCGTCCCACAGGACGTCCACCCCGGCTCCCGCGTCACACAGGAAGCCCGTACCCCTGACGGTCAGGTGGTCGCCCGGTTCTCCGGCGTCGGACGACAGGGAGAGCCGCGGGTCGGGCCGGGCCGCCGCCACGACAGTGAACACGGCTTCGGCGGTGGGTCCGTCGGCCACGGCCGAGCAGAACGCCGTCATCTCGTACTGTCCCGGGGCGGCGTCCGTCGGCACGGAGACCTGCTGTGCGAATCCTCCGCTGTCGTCGACCGTCACGCTCACCGGCGTCCGTCCCTGCACGGTGAACGTCAGCGGGCCCGCGAGGCCTTCCCCGTCGGAGCAGTCGAAGTCGCTGCCCGTCGCCGTGAACGACCCGCCCTGCGGCACCTGTTCGCCCTGCGGGCCCAGGGTCGGGTCCACGGGATCGGGCGGTGGCTCCGGGTCGCCGGACTCGGTGTCCGTGGGCTGTGGATCGGGCTGCGGCCCCGAGGGGGACGCGGCCGTGCCGGAGGGCCCCGGAGTGGGATCCGTCCCGGTGGCGGCCACGGCCCGGTCCGTATCGCCGCCCACCAGGGCCACGCAGGGCATCGCCGCTGTGACGACGAGGAGCACCGCTCCCAGGAGCGCCCCCCATAGTCGCCAGTTCCGTACTCGTCCCGTCCGCTTCATGGCCGTGTCCCCCCACGCCCGCACGGCCCCCGGCCGCGCCCCCTCGGCTCCCACTCCTGAGACGAACGACCGGCCCTCAGCCGTTTCCGGCCAGGGGGGCGCAGCGTGGTGCGACCGCACACTCAGCAGGGCAGCGCACTACCGGCGCACGCCCCGCTCATGCCGTCCTCTGCCACGCGCCCCCGACGCACGGCCGCGGCCCGGGGCGCTAGGTCAGGTCCAGGTCGCTCTGCACCAGGTGGTGGTCGGAGTACGCACTGGGGTGCACACGATGTGCGAGCGGGGCGATGCCCCGGAGGAAGACGTAGTCGAACTTGAGGTTCCAGTCCGTGGTCGGCTTGCAGGCGCCGACCAGCGAGGGGTGGCACTGGGGATCCGTGTCCGTGGCCAGTGCCCACATCCGGTGGAGCTCGGGAGCGCCCGGCACGGCGTTGAAGTCACCGAGGACGATCGCGCGGTCGTGCCGGGCCACCTCCGTGGCGAGCACACCGGCCTGGTCCGCCCGGACCGCTTCCTGGCTGCGCTGGGCGAGGTGCGTGTTGAAGACCCGGACGGACTCGCCGCCCACCTGGGTGGTGACGGCCATGTAGCCGCGGTCCTCGGAGCCGCCGTCGGGGTACTCCACGTTCACGCGGTCCGTCATCGGTGCCGCGGAGAGGATGGCCTGGCCGAAGGCCCCCGGGCTCCACGGCCATCCCCCGCAGCGGCCGCGCTTGCGGAGCACCGAACCGTACTCGACGTGGTAGACGAGCCCGTGGAGGTCCTCCAGATAGTCGCGGATCCTCTCGACGTCCCGTACGCACGCCTCTTGCATGCCGATGACCTGGGGCGCGTGGGCGGCGATCTCCGCTGCCCGGCCGACGTTGTTCTGCTCGCCGCAGGGGTTGCAGATGTTCCAGGTCATGACCCGGTTCGGCACGACGTCCCGGACGGCTTCGACGGGCTGGGACCCGCCGAAGACGGCACCGCTCGGCGTACTGGGGCCGATGAGCACCAGGCAGGCCACGACCAGGGCGCCCACGAGCAACCGCATGCCCCTTCCGAGCACCATCGCCTCCTCCCAGGGGTGACACGTGGGAGCTGACGTCTCCCTGCACGAACGTCTCCCCGCACGAGGTTATGGGACGGACCTGTCGGCACCGCGTGAGACCCGGCGCGTCTGGTGGTGCGCGGCCGGATGCCGCCGCCTCGATCATGCCCCGAGCGGCGGCTTCCGGACGCGGGCGGGCCGTCGCGGCAGCCCTACTCCACGGCGATCCCGAAGTCCGGCAGCAGCTGTTCCAGGCCGCCCGGGTATCCCTTGCCTCCCACGACGAAGTCCCAGTCGCCGCTCGCCCGGCGGCGGAAGGACCCCAGGACCAGGGCCGTCTCGCCCGCGCGGCCGTCGGAGACCTCGAGCTGCCCGAGTTCGGTCAGGGCGGGATCCAGCAGGCGGATGCGGGCGTCCGTGAAGCCCGAGAGGTCCGCGTCGGGATTGGTCTCGGGGTCGATCGCGGCCACGAGGGCCAGCCGGTCCGCCGCTTCGGGCAGCGCTTCGAAGGAGACGCGGAGGGCGGCCTTGTCGGGCGGCGTGGCGGGGTGGGCGCGGACCGCCCCGTCCGGCGTCCGGGGGTTGTTGAAGAACACGAAGTGGTCGTCGCTGAGGACGCGGTGGCCCGAGCAGACGAGCGCGCACACGTCGAGGGCCACGGCGCCGGACCAGGACATGCCCAGGACGTTGTGGTCCTCCGGCTGCGGCGCGGGGGCCGGAGCCGGTGCGGGCGCGGTGCGCTCGCCGAGGCGGCCGTGCAGTCCGTGCCGGTGCAGCAGGTCGACGAGCTCGCTGCCCGATATCAGCTCAAGGGGCTTGCCGTTGGCGAAGGTGTGGGAGCCGGGACCGAATCCCGACGTGGTGACCAGCACGCCCTTGTTGGCGCCCTGGTCCTGGACCGTGCCGTACAGGTCGCGCACCGCCGTGGGCGGCACGGTGTTGCGGTAGCGCTTCACCTGTACGACGATCTTGCCGCCGCGGATCGGGGCGGGGTCCAGGGCGTCGACGTCCACCCCGCCGTCGTTCGAGCGCTGCGTCATCACGGCCTGCATGCCCATGGCGCGGAAGAGGTCCGCGACGAGCGACTCGAACACGATCGGATCCATGTCGTACAGATCCGGTTCGTCACCGGCACCGCCGTGGGTCACGACGTGGTTGCCCACGTCGTCGGGCCTGCGCCCGAGGCGCACGGGCACCAGTTGGTCGGGCCGTGCCGTCAGCTGGCCCCTGAGCCCGTCGGCCAGGCAGCTCACCGCGTCCACCTGCTCCAGATGCATCTGCGTGAACGTGGAGCGCGGCGCCATCACGGTGGCCAGGAAGATCTGCGTCTGCCTGCCCGTCGCCGGGTCGTGGTCGTCCACGAATCCGTTCAGCGCCACCGACTCGAGGGCTCCGTGCTCGTCCGCGGCGAAGAGGTCGTGCAGGACGAGCAGCAGGCACTGCGCGAGGACGTCGCGGTACAGGGACCGGCGCTGGCTGACCGGGCGCGGTGTCTCCTTCTCCTCGTCGGCGGTGACCATGTACCGCACGGACTTCGTCTCGGGGACGACGTCGAAGCCCGGGAGCTCCCAGTCGAGGACCAGCTGTCGTGCCGCCGGATCGTAGGCCGCGGAGATCCGGCGCGGGAAGCTCTCGGGCCAGGCGGTGGAGGCGTAGAGGGCGGCGGAGAAGTACTCCACCACGGACTCGGGGTCGCCGCGCCGCACTCCCGCGGACACCTCGGCGATGCTCGCGTTGTAGCCGCGCACCTCCGCGAGCTGGCTCTCGGCCCACTGCGCGTACTGGTGGTGGAGTGCGGCGAGTTGTTGCTGCCGCCGGGTCTCCGCCGCCTGCGCGGCCTGCCAGTCGTGTTCGAACCTGGCCCGCGCCTCGGCCTGTGCCTGTGCGCGGCGGCCGGCCGTCCAACCGCCCTGGGCCTGGTACTGGTTCGGGTCCGGCATGGTGACCGGCACGGCCAGGTGCCCCGGCGAGAACGGCTCGACCTCCTCGGCCCGCAGGAGCATGGCCGCCCTGAAGGCGGGGCCGCGACACCCCGACGCCAACAGGCCCTGAAGCGCATCGACTTCGGAGTCCAGTTCCTCGGTCCGCCGCCTGGCCTCCGCCTGGCGGTACTCCCGGTAGTCGCGGGCCTGCTGGCGCTGCTGGGCACGAGCCTCCCGCTCCCGCTCCCTCCGCAGCCTGGCTTCGGCTTCCCTCTGGCGCTGTTGCTGGCGCTGCGCCTCGGCCCAGACACCGACCAGACCACTAGAGCGACGACTCATGCGCGGCAAGCCCTCCCCAGGACGTCAGTCGTCCACCGACCGCCGATCGCCCCCTCGACCAGCGGTGATGAATCAAGAGGGAACAACTCTATCCAGCAATCGACCTCCATCTCCAAACGTGCCGGAGGCACAGTCCGCGGGCCGACCGCCTCCGCGGCCCGACATCACGACGAGGGCATGCCCGCCGCCCCAAAAACCGGCGTCAGGAACCCCCTTCAGGATTCCCCGCCCGCCGTGGGTGGCGCTATCGCGGAAGACCCGGGTGCGGCCGACGGGGCGCACGAACCGCCTCCGCCGCCGGAGTCGCCGCACGGCTGCGGCGGCGAGCTGGAGGTGCTGCCCGCCGTCCCGTCGACGGAGGGGCTGCTGCTGTCGACGCCGCCGATGTCTTCGCCGGGGTACACCCCGATACCGCTGATCTCACCTTCGCCGGGCGCGACGGGTGGCGCGGAGGCCGGCGGGATGTCGTCCCCGCCTTCGCCGCCGCCGTCGCCACCGCCCGCTCCCCCTGCGTCCCCGACTCCGCCGTGATCGCCGGTGCCGCCTCCTCGGTCGCCGGGCGCCTCCGCGCTCGAACCGCCGGACCGCGCCGAGGTGGGCGGGGACGCCGGTCCGTCGGTGCCACCTCGCTGATCCGACGGAGTCCGGCCGCCACCGCCGCAGCCCGCCGCGCCGCAGACCACGAGAGCCACCACGAGGCCCACCGCGCCCGCACCCCTGAGGCGTCGCATCATCCGCATCGCATCCCCCTGGACAGCCGTGGGTACGCTGCCTGCCGAAAGCGTCCCACCGCGCCGCGCGGGCCGCAGCACCGTGCGTGACCGGCGTACGGAATCTGAGCATCTTGGTGGAGCGACGTGACTCGTGACACCGTATGTCTCCCCCGACCGCAGGGACCTGCGCCCCCTGTCCGGACGGCGGATGACACGCGACACTGACACGAGAAGGGGCCCCGTGGGGCACCGTCCCGTCAGCGCCCCGGAGCCCGTTCCGCACCGCTCGATGCCCACAGGAACGCGCCACTGAGCGTCCTCGGAAGAGGTGAGGTGCATGGAACTCCCCCTCGTCGTAGGCATCGACGGGTCCGAGCACAGCCTGCGCGCCGTCGACTGGGCCGCCGACGAGGCCGCCGTGCGCGGAGTACCGCTGCGCCTCGTGCACGCCGCGTCACGGGAGGGCGACGACCTCCCGCGCGCGGACGTACGGGGCGGGCCGTCGGCCGGGGAACCGGCCGACAGCGTCGTCGACATCGCCGCGCGGCGGGCCCACCGGCGCGACGGGAACCTCAAGCTCTCCGTCCGGATCAGCGACGGGGATCCGGTCCCCGCGCTGCTGCGCGAGGCCCACGACGCCGTGGCGCTGGTGCTGGCCTCGCGCGGGCGCGGCCGCCTCGTGGAACTGCTGCTCGGTTCGGTCAGCCTCGGCGTCGCCGCTCAGGCCGGCTGCCCGGTGATCGTGCTCCGCGGCCGTCACGACAACCAGGCCAGGGCCGGGACGCGGCAGCGCGTCGTGGTCGGCGTGCCCGAGCAGCGGCTCCCGGCGGCCGTCCGGTTCGCCGTCGACGAGGCCGAGCGGCGCCACGTCGTCCTGGAGGCCGTACGGGTGTGGCGCCGTCCGCTGCACGGGTCCGGCGCCGCCGGTCACGGGCCCGGGGAGCACGCCGACGGCCACGAGCGGCGCGCGGCGGACGGCCTCGCCTCGGCCGTGCGCGACGCCGTGGCCGACCGCCCCTCCGTCGAGGTGCTCGAGCAAGTCGTCGAAGGCGCCGCGCACCTGGTGCTCCTCGACGCCTCGACCCGCGCCGACCTGCTCGTCATCGGCGCCCGGCGAGGGCACGGCCCGCACCTCGGCCGGGTCGCCCACACGCTCCTGCACCACTCCGTCTGCCCGGTCGCCGTCGTGCCGCAACCGGCGTGAGCCCCGTACGGGCTCAGCGGCGCGCCCCCGGCAGGCGTTCGAGGCTCTCCTCCAGTTCGTCCAGCGCCCGGCGTGCGGTGGCGATGCGGGAGCGCAGCTCGTGCTCGGCGTCCGCTGCCTCGTCCGGCGGCGCGTCCGCGTCCCGCCGCTGCCGTGCCTCGTGCTGCTCCTCCATCGTGCGTGCCTCGTCGAGGGAGGTGATCACCACGCCGATGAGGACGTTGACCAGGACGAAGGAAGCGATCAGGACGTACGTCGCGTAGTAGACGATGCTCCAGCGGGAGATCTCCAGGCCCGCACGGACCGCGTCGCCGAGGCCGTCGAGGGTCATCAGGAGGAACAGGGTGAGCACGGCGCGGCCGATGGAGCCGAAGTGCTCGGGGTCGGCGTCGGCGAAGAAGACCCAGCCGACCATCGCGTACACGTAGAGCACGAGCGTGCCGACGAGCAGGAAGCTCACCGTGCCGGGCAGACTGCGGCCCACCGCGACCAGCACGATGCGCAGTTGCGGCAGGAACCGGGCGGTGCGCAGCACCCGGGCCAGGCGCAGCAGCCGCAGCACCGTGGTGTTCTCGCGCGCGAACGGCAGGAAGGCGCAGAGGACGACGGCGAGGTCGAAGAGGTTCCACGGGTCGCGGAAGAAGGCGCGGGGCCGGTCGGCGTGCGCGCCGAGCCGCAGGAGGACCTCCGCGGTGAAGAGCACGAGGAAGCCGTGTTCGACGAGCTTCAGCTCCTCGTGCCAGTGGTGCACGACCCCGGTGTACGTCTCCACGCCCAGGACGGCGGCGTTGGCGAGGATGAGGACGAAGACCGCCAGGCCGAACCAGCGGGCCTCGGTCAGGCTCCGGCAGCGCTCAGCGACCGCTCGTCTGCCGCGTGTTGAGCGCGTGCGCCCGTCGTAGATCATCGGGTATCGCACTGCCCCTCGCCGGAATCCCGTATGCCACTTACCGGAAGTTGATCTTACGATCTCCGGCCGTCCCGGGCGTCCCTGCGGGGCGAGAACGGCCTGGTCGCGCTGTCCGTGCCGCGATCCTTTCCCGCAGCGGGCCGTACGGCCGCCGAACTCCGGGCCGCCGCCCCCGGACGCGGCGCGCGCTCCGCCGGGGGCCGTGCCCCGACCGGCGCTTATTCTCCTGTTCATGGAGGCACTGGCCGCACGTCTTTCGCAGCTGGATTCGCATGTCGAGGGCGCGATCCGCGTCGTGATGTTCTACGACACGCTGATGCGGCGGCGGGTCGACCTCCCGGCGCTCGCGCGGGCGTCGGCGGGCCTCGCCGAGTGCCCGGCCGGGATCCGGCTGCACGGCGCGGGGCGCCCGATCCACTTCTCGCCCGACGGCACCGCGGCGAGCGCCCCTGCGCCGACCGCGTCCTCCACGGCGCCGATCACGCTCGACGAGGAGGAGATCGGCGCGGTGTGGCTGGAGCGCACCGGCCCGGCGGGACCGCTCGACGAGGTCCTCCTCGACCGGCTCGCCATCGCCGCCGCGGCGGTGGTCGAGCGGTACGGTCCGGCCCGTACCACCATGGCCGACCCCGCCCTCGTCGAGCTCGCCATCAGCGGCGACAGCGACGCGGCGGCCAGGGCCCGCGCGCTGCGCCTGCTGGGGTTCGCCACCGGTGTGCCGCTGCGCGTCGTCGCCGTACGCTCGTCCGTTCCGCTCGACCGGATCAGCGCCGCGCTCTGCCCGGACCGCCCGGTGAAGGCGGCCCCGCTCGGTGACGTGGGCGTCGTCCTGGCCAGTGCCGTGGCCGTGGACCGCCTCCCGGCGGGCGTGCGCGCGGGCATCGGCACCGCCGACAGTCCCGAACGGTCCTGGGGCGAGGCCCGGACCGCACTGCGCTTCGCCACCGAGCGGAGGCCGGTCGTCCGCTACGACGGCCTGGGCGCGCTCGCGCTCCTCGCGCAGGTGCCGCAGGACGCCGCGCGCGGCAACGCCGACGTGGCCGCGATCGGCCTCGTCGCCGGCGCCCCCGAGGACTTGGAGACGCTGGAGGCCTACTGCGCCACGGGCTCACTGCGCCGCGCCGCCGACCGGCTCCATCTGCACCACAGCAGCGTCGCCCGTCGCCTCGATCTGATCGGCAAGGCCCTGGGCATCGAACTCACCACGCCCGCGGGCCTGATCCGCGCCACCCTCGCCCTCACGGCGTGGCGGCTGCTCGACAGCTGAGGCCCCCCACGGGGCACAGGCCGCCCGCACTCCTGTGAGACTGTCCCGATGATCGTCAGACTCGCGACTGAGAACGACTTCCCCGGCTTCCTGAGCCTGGCGGCCCAGGTGGAGCACTGGTTCGGCCCGATGGTGGAGGAGCCCGGCTTCCACCGCGCCGTACGGGAACACATCGCCGGATCCTCGGCCCTGGTCGCCGCCGCGCCCTCCGGGACGGGCCTGCTGGGCGGGCTCCTGTTCGGCGGGAGCGCCCCGACGCACCACGTCCACTGGCTCGTCGTCTCCGCCCAGGCCCGCGGCCAGGGCGTGGGGCAGGCGCTGATGGCGGAGGCCGGGCGCCGGTTCGGCCCGGGGCCGGGCACCATCGAGGTGATCACCTTCGGGGCCGACCACCCGGGCGCCGTCACCAGCGGCGCGCGCGACTTCTACGCCCGCCTCGGCTTCACCCCGGCCGAGGCCGCGGAGCCGGGACCGGAGGGCGGCTCGCGGCAGGTCTTCCGGTGCGTCGTGCCGGGGTGAGCCGGTCACCAGACGTCCGCGGGGGCCGGGCCCTCCTCGCCGTCCCCGAACCTCTGGAGGTGGAACTGCGGAAACCGTACGGCGTCCGGGTCGAGCAGGTCGACGAGTTCGACCAGCTGGCGCTGTAACGCCCGCAGGCGGGGCGCGGAGGGCGCGCCGTCCGCGGCGATCGCGTCCACGTCGGCCAGCGCCGCGGAGAACCACCCCCTGAAGCGCTCGTCGGCGTCGAGGCGTTCGCAGAACTCCGCGTAGTCGAGGCAGCGTCTGCGGCCGGGCTCGCTGTCGGGGTGGATCATGAGGCTGCCGATGGCGCGCTGCTGGATGCGGAACAGGCGCAGCTCGTCGTGGTGGGCGGTGGACCTGTTGAGGGTCTCGGCGATCCGGGACAGCTGGTTCATGACGCCGCGGTTGGGGCCGCTGCCGCCGAGGTCGAGGAACTGGACGTCCCGCCGGAGGATTTCGACCCAGCCCAGGTACTCGGCGATGACGTAGACGGTGCTGCGCCGGGCCAGTTCCGCGTCCTGCTCGGTGCCGTGGAGCAGGAAGAAGGCCAGGTATCTGCCGCGGAGGATGTTGTACAGGCGGCTCTGGAGGTCGAAGGCCGCCCACGCGAGCGACGCCCCGTACTGGTTCATGTAGTTGAGCCGCTCGGCCGCGGCCGTCCGGCGCTGCTGCCAGTAGCCCAGGAACGCCGTCGTCGCGGCACTGGCCAACGCCACGGCCGCCGAGATCCACGTGAGCGCGTCCACGGGGAAAACCTAGGGGCACCGGCACGCGTCTGTCAGGCACGTGCCGGTGCCGAACGGACCGCCCGGGCGCCCGGAGGCACCGTCAGGCGTCCGCGCCGCCGAAGTCCGGTGCCACCGGCGCCAGCTCGGCCCAGACGATCTGGCCGGAGCCGCCGCCGGTCGGCGTGACGCCCCAGTCCCGCGCCAGTGCGTCCACCAGCGCGAGGCCGCGCCCGCTCTCCCGGTCGAGGTCCGGTGGGCGCTGCGCGGGCACCGTGTCCCCTCGGGCCTGGTCCTCGACCTCGATGCGCAGCCGCTGTCCGGTCACGCACAACCGGCACACCACGTGGTCGCCGAAGGCGTGCGCGATCGCGTTGGTGACGAGCTCGGAGACCAACAGGACCGCGTCGTCACCGACTTCCGGAGCGAGGTTCCACTCGGTCATCCGCTCGCGTACGTGCAGACGAGCCGCCCGTACGGAGGCGGCGACGGCCGGTAAACGGAACACGGTCGACCGGTGCGCGGGCAGGGGCCCCGGCACGAGATCCGAAGGCGTGGGGTGGGTGGGGGAAACCACGTGGGTCGCCTTTCGTTCGCCGTCGCCTCACCGACGGTGTCGGCCACGCACCACGGCGTGACGACGCGTACGTGCTCGCCCTCCGCCCGTCGTCGGGCCGCCGAGGCGGTGGCGCCGGACCGGCACCGCCGCGGGCGAGTCATGGCCTGGGCCCGTCCTGGCCCGTTCTGTCATGACGGACTGTCAACTCCGTGATCATCACGGGCTCTTGGCGTTCCTGACAGCACATCCACTGTGACACCTGTGAAGAGCGAACTGCAACCGCTGAGTTGAAATTTTCAATTCGTCACGCGCAAGCTGCTCACATCAGCCGATGATCGTGACAGACTGCGATCGAGGCACCGGTGAGACGCCCTGGGCGGGCACGACCGCGGTACAGGTGCGGGGAGGCGGTACAGGTGCGGGGAGGTGGGGCATGACAGCGCAAACGGCGTGGGGCGGCGCCCCCTCGGTCCTGCGCATGATCCTCGGCAAGCGGCTTGAGGACCTGCGCACGCGCGCCGGTCTCACGTACGAGCAGGCGGGCGAGGCCATCGGCGTCAGCCACTCGACGATCCGCCGGCTCGAAGCCGCCAAGGTGGCGCGGCTGCGCCTCTCCGACGTCGAGAAGCTCCTTCGGACGTACGGCGTCGCGGACCAGCGCGAGATCGACACCTTCCTTCAGTCGGTCCGCGAGGCCAACCAGCGCGGCTGGTGGCACTCGTACCGCGACGTGATGCCCGACTGGTTCGCCGCCTACCTCAGCCTGGAGCAGGCCGCCCACCAGATCCGCGCCTACGAGTCGCAGTTCGTCCACGGCCTGCTGCAGACGGAGGACTACGCCCGCGCGCTGCTGAGCGCGGGCAATCCGCACGCCCCGGCCGACGTCACGGAGCGCCAGGTCGCCCTGCGCATGGAGCGTCAGGAACTGCTGACCCGCGCCGCTCCCCCGCACCTGTGGGTCGTGATGGACGAGACCGTCCTGCGCTGGCCGGTCGGCGGCGGCGCCGTGATGCGCGCGCAGATCGACCATCTGATCGCGGTGACGGCGCAGCCCCACGTGACCTTGCAGATCATGCCCTTCAAGAACGGCCCCCACCCGGCCATGCGGGCGGGAGCGTTCCACATCTTCCGGTTCAAGGCCCCGGAGCTACCGGACATCGTCTACGTCAACGGCCTGGTCGGGGCCGTCTATCTCGACAAGGGCGACGACGTGGTGGTCTACCGCGAGGCCCTGGACCGATTGGGCGCCCAGGCGGCGCCCGCCCGGAAGACCGAAGCCCTGCTCGGCGCGATCCGTAAGGAGCTGTGAGTGCACCCCATACGCAACGGCATGCCTTCCCGTGAGCTCGGCGCCCACGGTTGGCGCAAGCCCTGGAGCGACGACGCCGGAGGCGCCTGCCTCGAGGCGAAGAAGCTCGTCGACGGGCGGGTGGCCTTCCGCCAGTCGACCGACCCCGGCGGGCCCGCGCTGATCCTCACGCCTCGTGAAGTGGCCCGCTTCCTCGCGAGCGTGAAGGCCGGCGACGCCGACTTCCTCTGCTAGCACGGCGGTCCCTCGGGGCCGAGCTGTTCCCTCGTTCCGCGCACGGCCCGGGCCGCTCCCGCGAAACGGTTCACCACACAGGCACACCGCGTATCTCACCGCACCGCTCACCGCACCGCTCATCGCACAGCGAGATCACGACTGACAGGAGGGGCCGTGTCGCACGACGACGGATGGCCGGCCGACCGGATCGACACCGCCAGCGCGCACTCGGCGCGCATCTACGACTACATCCTCGGCGGCAAGGACTACTACCCCGCCGACAAGGAGGCAGGGGACGTGATGGCCCAGGAGTGGCCCGCCCTGCCCATCCACATGCGGGCCAACCGCGACTTCATGGACCGCGCCGTGACGTATCTGGCGCGGGAGGCGGGCATCCGGCAGTTCCTCGACATCGGGACCGGCATCCCGACCTCGCCGAACCTCCACGAGATCGCCCAGTCGGTCGCTCCGGCGTCCCGGGTCGTGTACGTCGACAACGACCCCATCGTGCTGACGCTGTCCCAGGGGCTGCTCGCCAGCACCACCGAGGGCATGACCTCGTACATCGAGGCCGACATGCTCGACCCCGACACGATCCTGAACGCCCCCGAGCTGCGCGAGACCCTGGATCTCGGCGAACCCGTCGCGCTCACGATCATCGCGATCGTGCACTTCCTCCTCGACGAGCACGACGCCACCGGCATCGTCAAGCGCCTCCTGGAACCCCTGCCGTCGGGCAGCTATCTGGCGATGTCCGTCGGCACCGCCGACTTCGCGCCGGAAGACGTGGCGCGGGTGGCGCGCGAATACGCGGCGCGGGGCCTGCCCATGCGGCTGCGCACCCGGGCCGAGGCCGGGCGGTTCTTCGAGGGCCTGGACCTGGTGGAGCCCGGGATCGTCCAGGTCCACAAGTGGCGCCCGGACGGCACGGAGGGTGAAATGATCAAGGACGAGGACATCGCCATGTACGGCGCGGTCGCCCGCAAACCCTAGTTTCCCGCCGGGCGCGCCGCGCCCGCTGCTGCGGCTACGGCACGGGGTACGAGACCCTTGCCACAAGCCATGAAAGCTTGAATTACTGACCCCGAAACAAGATCGGCCGATAGCTCGGCCGCCCGGCTCGGACGGGGGTATCCGCCCATGGCGCGTACACCGGCACTCCTGGACGCCGCGGAGCGGCTCGGTCGTGAGGAGCTCGAAGCGCTGCAGCTCGAGCGCCTTCAGGACACCTTGCTGCACGCGTACGAGAACGTTCCCTTCTACCGGGCCGCGTTCGACGCGGCGGGGCTCAGCCCCGACGACTGCCATGCGCTGCCCGACCTGGCCCGCTTCCCCTTCACGACGAAGGCGGACCTGCGGGCCAACTATCCCTTCGGGATGTTCGCCGTGGAGCAGTCGGAGCTGCGGCGCCTGCACGCGTCGAGCGGCACCACGGGCCGTCCCACGCTCGTCGGCTACACCGAGCAGGACCTGTCGATGTGGGCGGACGTCGTGGCCCGCTCGATCCGGGCCGCGGGCGGCAGGCCCGGCCACAAGGTCCATGTGGCCTACGGCTACGGCCTCTTCACCGGCGGGCTCGGCGCGCACTACGGCGCGGAGCGGCTCGGCTGCACGGTGATCCCCGCGTCCGGCGGCATGACCACGCGCCAGGTGCAGCTCATCCTGGACCTCCGCCCTGAGATCATCATGGTGACGCCCTCGTACATGCTGACGCTCCTGGAGGAGTTCGAGCGGCAGGGCATCGATCCGCGCAACACGTCCCTCCAGGTCGGCATCTTCGGCGCGGAGCCGTGGACGGAGGAGATGCGGCACGAGATCGAGGAGCGGTTCGCCATCGACGCGGTGGACATATACGGGCTCTCGGAGGTGATCGGCCCCGGGGTCGCGCAGGAGTGCGTCGAGACGAAGGACGGCCTGCACATCTGGGAGGACCACTTCTATCCGGAAGTGGTCGACCCGATCACCGGTGAGGTGCTGCCCGACGGTGAGCTCGGCGAGCTGGTCTTCACCTCGCTCACCAAGGAGGCCATGCCCGTCATCCGCTACCGCACCCGCGATCTCACGCGGCTGCTGCCGGGCACGGCCCGGGTCTTCCGCCGCATGGAGAAGGTCACGGGCCGCTGCGACGACATGGTCATCCTGCGCGGTGTGAACCTCTTCCCCACGCAGATCGAGGAGATCATCCTGCGCACGCCGGGCCTCGCCCCGCACTTCCAGCTCTGTCTCACCAGGGAGGGCCGCATGGACGCCCTCACGGTGCGCGTGGAGTCCCGCGTGGACACGCCGCGCGGGCGCCGCGTCACCGCCGCGCGCGAGGTCGAGTCGGCGGTCAAGGACTCCATCGGCGTCTCCATCTCGGCGGAGGTCGTCGACCCCGAGTCGATCGAACGGTCGGTGGGCAAGGTGAAGCGGATCGTCGACATGCGCCACCGCAAGCCCTGACGGCGGGCCGGGCCGCGAGGCCCGCGCGCCCTGTCACAGCCCTGCCAGGAAGGCGTCCACGGCCCGCGCGAACTCCTCGGGGCCGGTCTCGTGCACGGTGTGCCCGGTGTCCAGCTCCACCAGCCGGACCCGCGCCCGCCGCCGGGCCATGTCCCGCGCCTGCGCGGCGTCGAGGGCCGGGCTGCGGCGGGCTCACGGGACGCGGAACGCCCGGCGGTAGGCGCCCGGGGTCGTGCCGGTGTGGGCGCGGAAGCGGCGGCGCAGATTGACCGCGGAGGAGAGGCCGACGCGGGCCGCGATCGCCTCGACGGGCAGGTCCGTCTCCTCAAGGAGGGTGCGGGCCGCCGCCACCCGCCGGGACAGCAGCCACGCGCCCGGGCTCATGCCCAGCCGGTCGGTGAAGCGGCGGGCCAGGGTGCGGGGCGAGACGCCGAGGTGCGCGGCCAGGTCGGCCACCGACAACGGCGTGCCGAGGCGGTCGTCGGCCCATCCCAGCAGGCCGTCGAGCGCGTCCCCGGGCGGAGGCGGCGGCGCGTACTGCGCCTGGCCGCCCTCGCGGTGCGGCGGCAGCACCATGTGCCGCGCGAGCAGGGCGGCGTACGCGGCCCCGTGGTCGTTCCGCACCAGGTGCAGGCACAGGTCGAATCCGGCGCCCGCGCCGGCGCTGGTGGCGACGTCGCCGTGGTCCACGTAGAGCCTGTCCGGCTCCACGCGCACCTCGGGGAACTCACGCCGCAGCTGTTCGGCACGGGCCCAGTGCGTGGTGGCCGCGCGGCCGTCAAGGAGCCCGGTGCGGGCCAGTGCGAACACTCCGGAGCAGATCGTGACCAGCCGTGCCCCGCGCGCGTGCGCCCGCAGCAGCGCCTCGCGTACGGGGTCGGAGAGCGGCTCCTCCACCGGCAGCCAGCCGGGGATGACCACGGTGTCCGCCGCCTCGATCGCCGCCAGGCCCCGCGTCACGGACATCGCGTACCCGCCGGTGGTCGGCACCGGGCCGGGCGCCTCCGCACACGTCTCGAACGCGTAGTGCCGGGGCACGCCCGGCCGCTGGGTGCCGAAGACCTCGACGGCGCAGCCGAGTTCGAAGACCGACTGCACCGGCCGCACCAGAGCCACCACGCGATGCATGGCACAAAAGTACCCCATGGTGTCACGGCAGACTCTGCCCCGCCCGGCCGGGACAGGGCACTGTTGCGGGCATGCACCCCGAGATACTCATGCAGGAGGGCTACACCTCCGTCCCTGCCGCCGCGTCCCCGGTCCGCGAGCTGTTCCCCGGGATCCGCGTACGTCCCCTGTGGCGGGGGCCGAGCGGCGCGCACGCCAACATGCTGGAGATGGACGCGGGTACGTCCTGGCCGCACCGCGACGTCCACGAGCCCGGCCCCGAGGAGGTCTACGTCGTCGCGGGCACCTTCAACGACGGGGCACGCGACTATCCGCCCGGTACGTTCCTGCACGCCCCGGCCGGTTCGTGGCACGTGCCCTCGACGACCACCGGCTGCACGCTGTTCGTCTTCTATCCGGAGGGCTAGCGAACTCCCCCGCCGGGGCCGGGCCGGGTCACTCCGCGTCGGGGGCGTCGATGATGTCGCCCTTCTTGTCGACGGTGTGCGTGCGCCAGTACACGTCCCACTTGTCGTCGACCTTCTGCGGCACCTTGCCCTCGGGGTAACGCGTGTACCCCTTCGGCTCCTTCGTGCCGTCCTTGACGCACGCGGAGCCGGTCCCCCCGATGGTCATGACGGGGTACTCGCCGCCGCTGCAGATGTCGTCCCGGAAGGAGAGTCCGGAGCAGCCGCTGAGCGCGACGACTGCGGCGGCTCCCGTGAGCGCGGCGGCCACGGCCGTGCGGGTCTGTCGGCGGGAGGCGGTGCGCGGGCGGGTGACGCTGGGGGACATGGTCGTCTCCTGTTGTTTGTCCGGTCCACCCCCCACTGTGGTCGACGCTGACCGCCCGGACCTGAGTACGCGTACTCAGGTCCGGTGCCGCGGTCCACTCACCCACCCGGCCGGCACGGTCCTGGCGAGAGGACCTGGAGGCCGGCCCGTTCGCGCGCCGGGGCGATGCCTTCAGCCGTCCGCGAACCGGTCCCGCAGCTCCCGCTTCAGGATCTTGCCGCTGGCGTTGCGGGGCAGTTCGGCCACGAACAGGACCCGCTTCGGGGCCTTGAACGCGGCGAGCTTCTCGCGGGCGTGGGCGATGAGTTCGGCCTCGGTGACCTGCGCCGCGTCGTGGGCCGGGACGACGACGGCCGTCACGGCCTCGATCCAGCGCGCGTCCGGCAGGCCGATCACCGCCGCCTCCGCGACGGCGGGGTGGGTGTAGAGGGCCTCCTCCACCTGGCGTGAAGCGACCAGCACCCCGCCGGAGTTGATGACGTCCTTCACGCGGTCGACGACGGTGAAGTAGCCTTCCGCGTCGCGCACGGCCAGGTCGCCGGAGTGGAACCAGCCGCCGCGGAAGGCCTCCTCGGTCTCCTCCGGCTTGCCCCAGTAGCCGTCGCACAGCTGCGGGGAGCGGTAGACGACTTCGCCCCGCGTCCCGTCGGGCACCTCCTCGCCGGTGACGTCGACGACCTTGGCCTCCACGAAGAGCACGGGCCGCCCGCAGGAGGCCATCCGCCCCTCGTGCTCGTCGGGCCCGAGGACCGTGGCGAGCGGGCCGATCTCGCTCTGTCCGAAGCAGTTGTAGAAGGCGAGCCCCGGCAGCCGCTCCCGCAGCCGCTCCAGGACCGGCACCGGCATGATCGAGGCGCCGTAGTACGCCTTGCGCAGCGCGCTCAGGTCGCGGGTGGCGAAGTCCGGGTGCTGGGAGAGGCCGATCCACACCGTGGGCGGCGCGAAGAGGCTGTCGGCGCGGCCCGCCGCGACGAGGTCCAGGATCCGCGCGGCGTCGGGCCCGTCGAGGATCGTGTTCTCGGCCCCCACCGCCAGGTACGGCAGCAGGAACACGTGCATCTGCGCGGAGTGGTACAGCGGCAGCGAGTGCAGCGGCCGGTCCGCGGCCTTCAGATCCAGCGCGTGCACCGCGCTGACGTACTCGTGGATCAGGGCGCGGTGGCTCATCATGGCGCCTTTTGGACGGGCAGTCGTGCCCGAGGTGTACAGGAGCTGCACGAGGTCGCCGCTGTCCGGCTCCTCCCCGTCGTACGGCGCCGCGGCGGCGAGCCGTGTGAGCAGCGAGTCGGCCGCGTCGCGCAGGGGCAGTACCCGCACCGTGTCCGGGAGCCGGGGTGCGAGGTCCGGGTCGGCGAGCACCAGCGCGCTCCCGGACTGCCCGATGATGTACGCCAGGTCGTCACCGGTGAGGTTCTGATTGACCGGCACGTGGACGAGGCCCGCCCGCGAGCACGCCAGGAAACCGATCAGGTAGACATCGGAGTTGTGCGCGTACGCCCCGACCCGGTCGCCCCGCCCGAGGCCGCTCTCAGCGAGAACCCGCGCCGCCCGGGAAACGGCGTCGTCCAACTCGGCGTACGTCCACACCCGCTCGCCGTACCGCAGAGCGATGCCCTCCGGCGTACGGCGCGCACTGCGCCGCAGGACTCCGTCGACCGTACTGCTGCGGACATCCGTCATGGCGTGATCCTGTGGGTCGCCGGGGCGGGGGTCAAGAGGGGGCCCGTCAGGCCAGCCCCGCCTCGATGGCGCGGCGGACGGCGTCGGCGCGGTCGCGGATGCCTGCCTTGGCGAACAGGTTGTTGATGTGGGTCTTGACCGTGGCCTCGCTGATGAAGAGCTTCTCGGCGATGGCCCGGTTGGGCAGGCCCTGGCCGATCAGGGTGAGGACCTCGCGTTCGCGGGGTGTGAGGTCCTCGGGCAGGGCCTGTCCCCGTGTCGGCGCCTTGGTCCTGACCGTGGCGAGGAGCCGGTCCTGGACCTCGCGGTCGAGCACGGACTGACCGGCGGCGGCGGCCCGGATCGCCCGGGTGATGTCCTGGCGTCCCGCGTTCTTGGTGAGGTAGCCGCGGGCTCCCGCGCCGAGCGCGCCCAGGATCGAGTCGTCGTCGGCGAAGGTGGTGAGGACGACCACCGCCACCTCCGGGTGCTCCTCGGTCAGCCGGCCCGTTGCCTCGATGCCGTCCATCACGGGCATTCTCAGGTCCATCAGGACGACGTCCACCGGCCCGGCCGCGACAGCGGTCAGCACCTCGCTGCCGTTCGCGGCGGACGCGACGACGTCGATGTCCTCGGTCAGTCCGAGCACCGCGGCGAGCGGTTCCCGGACGGCGGCCTGGTCGTCGGCGACGACCACCCTCAGCCGCTGCGGCTCCTGCGTCGGTTCACTCATTCCGGGATCACTGCCTCCACTTGCCAGCCGCCCTGGTACGGCCCTTCGGTGACCGGGCCAGCGGTGACCGTTCCGCCCAGCAGGGCGACGCGTTCGCGCATGCCGATCAGCCCCATCCCGCTCCCGACAGCCACGCTCACCTTACGGGTGGCGGGGCGGTTGCGGACTCTCAGCGTGGTCGATGAGGCGGTGAACTCCAGCTCCACACCGACCTCTCCCCCGGGCGCGTGCCGAGCGGCGTTGGTCAGCGCCTCCTGGGCGATGCGCAGCAGGTTCTGGGTCACCTGGGCCGGTACGGCGCGGACGGTCCCGGTGACGGTGAGTACATCGCGATGGCCCGTCGACGCGAGCATCGCGGTCAGGCTCTCCAGGAGCGGCAGCGCGTCCTCGCGCAGCGCGTGCACGGTCCACTGCGCCTGTTTCAGGCTCTCCTTGACCAGGTGGTGGGCCTTGTCGTTCGCCTCGCGCACCCGGTCCAGGTCGCCGGTCTCGAGCAGCGCGTCGGCCAGTTCCAACTGCATGTTGATCCCGGCCAACGAGTGCGCCAGGACGTCGTGCACGTCCCGGGCGATGCGGCTGCGCTCGGTCAGCACGGCGGTCCGGGCCTCGGCCCGGGCGGCGCGCTCGGCGGACTCCGCCGCTTCGATCGCCGCCCGTACGGCCCGCCGCTGACTGCGGTTGATGATGCCGATCAGGACCGGGGTGCCGGTGGTGAGACCGAGCGTCCAGGGCAACAGGTCGTGCCCCGGGCCGAGGTGGAAGTACAGGACGCCGCCGCAGAGCAGGCTGCAGGCCCCGGCGAGCACGAGGGCCTGCCTGGTCTCCAGGCGGTATCCGATGTGACCTGCGAGGAAGAAGGCGAAGAGGTAACTCGTGCCGCTGCTGCTGATGCCGATCAGGGCGGCCGCCGCGACGATGCCGAGCGACAGCCAGACCAGGGCCAGAGGCTGGGGAACCCTGTGCTCGGGCAGGCGCCGCGCCAGCAGCGCCACCGCGTTGATCACGAAGAGGACGGCGACGGCCAGGCCCCGGCCGCTGAAGCCCATGGGCCGGACGGTCAGGATGCCGACGGCGATGACGGCGAGGGTCACGGCCCACTGCACCCGCGGGTCCTGCCCGGGGACCGGCCGCGGGCCCGCCTCCTGGTCCGCGGCCTGCTGGGGAGTCGGGGCACTCGGCGTAGCGGACACGGGCAGAACATACTGCATGGTCAGGCCGTACGGTCGGTGACGGGCACGGGGTGGGACACGGTCCGGGTCAGGCCGGGCCTCCGGCTCCGTATGAAGATCGTGGCCACGCGCGTCACCACTTCGGTGAGCGCCATCAGCACGAACGCCGTCACCCAGGCCTGCTGGCTGGTGATGTGGTGCGCGAGGCTGAACCGGGCCACGTCGTCGGCGCCGCCGCCGTGCTCGACCCACATCTGGAAGCCCATCCGCGCGCCCATGCCCACGACCCACAGGATCGCCGACACCGCCCCCGCCTTGATCAGGACGTGCCCGCCGAGGGTCCGGATCCGGGTGTAGACGCCCCCTGCGACGCCGAGCGCGGCCCCCACGCCCATCAGGGTCGCGATCAGCACCAGGTCATTGCCCGCGGTGGGGATGGAGTCCAGGTACGAGTACGCCACGAAGGCCACGATTCCCAGCGGGACCAGGAAGGTCTTGAGGTCGAGCCGGTCTTCCCGCAGCTGCCGGAAGACGACCAGGACGAGGGCGATGTCGGTGATCCACTCGGTTGTCGTCATGCCCTCAAGGCTCCTCCGACGAGGCCCGGAACACCTGGACCCTTGGGTGGAACCGGGGGTGGAGATCAGCTGGGCGCCGGTGGCCGAGCGTCGGCGCGGGCCCGGCGCCGTGCGGGACGTCGCCGCCGCCCAGGTCCGCCGAGTGGTCCCGGTCGAGGTGTCGGCCAGGACGGCGGCCACGGCCGTCGCGTGCTCCGCCGCAGGTTGTTCTGTCCAGAGGTCTTGACAACTCGATTGGTCTGGACCAACTTTGCGCAACAGCGGTGGCCGCCGTCGTCGCTCGCGCACCTCACCTCTCTCCCCCCAGGAGGCACCCGTGGACCGTGTACGTCAGGGCAGACCAGGAGTCCGCCGGAGAATCAGCGCGGCGATGGCCGTCGGCGCGGCCGCCGCGCTCGCCGTCACCGCGCTCGCCGCGCCCGCGCAGTCGGCGGACAACGCGGCCGGCACCCGAGCGGCGAGCGCCAGAGCGTCCGGCGCCGGGGCGGCGGACGTCAACGTCGCCAAGAACGCCGGGTTCGAGGCGGACCTGAGCAACTGGACCTGCGCCGCGAACAGCGGTGCCGCCGTCACCTCCCCCGTGCACGGCGGCGCGAAGGCGCTCAAGGCCACCCCGTCCGGCCAGGGCACCGCCGAGTGTTCCCAGATCGTCGCGGTGAAGCCGAACTCGACGTACAAGCTGAGCAGTTGGGTGCAGGGCAGCTACGCCTACCTCGGCGCCCGCGGCACCGGCACCACCGACGTGTCGACGTGGGCGCCGGGCACTTCGTCCTGGCAGCAGCTCTCCACCAGCTTCACCACCGGCGCGAACACCACCTCGGTCACCGTGTACACACACGGCTGGTACGGGCAGAGCGCGTACTACGTGGACGACGTGAGCGTCTTCGGACCCGACGGGGGCGGCGGCCCCGACCCGGTCGAGATACCGCCCGTCCCGGCCGGGCTCACGGCGGGCACGGCGACCCCCACGTCGGTGGACCTGTCCTGGACCCCGTCGAACACGGCCACCGGCTACACCGTCTACCGCGACGGCACGAAGGTCGCGTCGGCCAGTGGCGCCTCCACGACCGTCACCGGCCTCACGCCGGAGACCACGTACAGCTTCCAGGTGAGCGCCTCGAACGCGGCGGGCGAGTCGGCGAAGTCGACGGCCGTGTCCGTACGGACGCCCAAGGGCGACGGTGGCGGCGACGGCACCGTGCCCCGGCACGCGGTGACCGGCTACTGGCAGAACTTCAACAACGGCGCGACCGTGCAGAAGCTGCGCGACGTGTCCTCGCAGTACGACATCATCGCCGTGTCGTTCGCCGACGCCACCAGCACTCCGGGGCAGATCACCTTCAACCTGGACCCGGCCGTCGGCTACGCCTCCACCGCCGACTTCAAGGCGGACATCGCCGCGAAGAAGGCCGCGGGCAAGTCCGTGATCCTCTCGGTCGGCGGCGAGAAGGGCACCATCTCCGTCAACAGTGACGCCTCCGCGACGGCGTTCGCCAACAGCGCCTACGCGCTGATGCAGGAGTACGGGTTCAGCGGCGTCGACATCGACCTGGAGAACGGCATCAACCCCACCTACATGTCGAAGGCGCTGCGCCAGCTCTCGGCGAAGGCGGGCCCGAAGCTGGTGCTCACGATGGCACCGCAGACCATCGACATGCAGTCCACGTCCGGTGGGTACTTCCAGACGGCGCTGAACGTGAAGGACATCCTCACGGTCGTCAACATGCAGTACTACAACAGCGGTTCGATGCTCGGCTGCGACGGCAAGGTCTACAGTCAGGGCAGCGTGGACTTCCTGACCGCGCTCGCCTGCATCCAGCTGGAGGGCGGTCTCGACCCGTCGCAGGTCGGGATCGGCGTCCCGGCGTCGACGCGCGGCGCGGGCAGCGGTTACGTGGCCCCGTCGGTCGTGAACAACGCCCTCGACTGCCTGACCCGCGGCACCGGCTGCGGCTCCTTCAAGCCGTCGAAGACGTACCCGTCGCTGCGCGGCGCCATGACGTGGTCGACGAACTGGGACGCGACGGCGGGCCACGCGTGGTCGAACGCCGTCGGTCCGAAGGTGCACAGCCTTCCGTAATGGACGAACGCCCCGAAGGGGCGGGCCGAGCACGGTCCGCCCCTTCGGGCACGCGCGGCCCGACCCGCCCCGCCTCCGAGGCGGCGGTCGCGGAAGGTCGAGCTCAGAGCGGTGTGAGGACGCAGAACTCGTTGCCCTCGGGGTCGGCGAGGACCGTCCACGCCATGTCGCCGCCCACGTCGACGCGCGTCGCGCCGAGGGCCTGGAGCCGGGCCACCTCCGCCGCCTGGTCGTCCCCGGCGTACGGGCGGAGGTCGGGGTGGACGCGGTTCCACACCGTCTTCGGGTCGGACGAGCGGAGGAATTCCAGGTACGGGCCGACGCCCGCGGCGGAGCGCAGCGCCGCACGGTCGTCGCTCACCTCGTGCACGGTCCAGTCCATCGCCTCGCCCCAGAACCGGGCCATGGCGCGGGGGTCCGCGCAGTCGACCACGACCGCGGCCATCGGCCCGGTGTCCCGGTAGATCTCCCGGGGCTCCAGGACGCAGAACTCGTTGCCCTCCGGGTCGGCGAGGACCGTCCAGGGGACGTCGCCCTGGCCCACGTCGGCGGGCGTCGCGCCGAGGTCCGTCAGGCGTGCGACCAGTTCCGCCTGGTGAGCCGCCGAGGTGGTGGCGAGGTCGACGTGCACGCGGTTCTTCACCGTCTTGGGCTCCGGGACCCCGATGACGTCGACGCAGACGGCGGCCGCGTCGGGGTAGGAGAAGCCCTCGGGTTCGACGTTGGTCTCGGCGCCCTTGTCGCCGGTGACCTTCCAGCCGAGTGCCTCGGCCCAGAACCGCCCGACCGCGGAGTTGTCCCGGGCCTGCATCGAAATCTGCACGAGTCGTGTCGCCATGCGGGTGATCATATGCCGGTGCCGATCAGGCGCCACCAGGTGACGCGGGACGCCGGTTTCTGCGCCCTCCAGCAGCCGTTATGCCGACTTGCTCTCAGTCATCGGACCGGGGAGGGGGAGGTGTGATCGTGCCGTCGGCGTCCAGTCCGTCGGGCCACCGCACCGGGAAGTTGAACAGCCAGGCGTAGCCGGCGTCGGCGGCCTTCAGGGCCACGCGCTCGGCGCCCTCGGGGTCACCGCCGCGCTCGCGCATCCGGAAGAGGCGGAAGAGGGCGTGGGGGTCACCGGCCTCGGCGGCTCGGCGGTACAAGGGCTCGGCGCCCTCCCCGGCACGCGGGCCCGTGTCCGTGAGAGGGAGGAATCCCTCGGCGTCCGCCGCGCTTCGGGCCAGGCGTTCGACGCCTTCCGCGTCGCCCGCCCGTTCGTACGCCTGGGCCAGTCGGAACAGGGCCAGTGGGTCCCTGGCTTCGGCGGCCTGCTGGTACAGCTGCTCGGCCCCGTCGTGGTCGCCCGACCGCTCCGCCAAGGCGGCCTTCGAGTAGAGGACGGCCGTGCCTTCCACCACAGGGCCACCCAAGTCGGCTGCACGGCGGACCAGTTGGTTCGCCCACGTCAGCCGGGCGCTCCTGAAGGCCGCCGTGGACAGGGCGAAGAGATCCCGGGCGGGCAGGTGTGCGTAAGCCGCGTACCAGAAGGAGGAGGGCGGGAACCGCGTCCGGCGCGAGGCGCGGCCGAACTGTACGAGGTACTCGGCGAGACGGAACGCCCGGGCGGTGGGCGAGTCCCGTGCGTCCCTCCGCTCCCTCTCGGGGCCGGGCCGCAACGGCGCCATGCGGCCGTGGACGGGCGCGGTGGCTTCGGCGAGCGCACCCCTGGCCCAGTCGCCGCTGAGGCTGTCGTACTCGGAGTCGGAGAGGTAGCCGACCGCCGCTTCGGTGAGGAAGGAACGGGGCAGCGCGGCCCCCGCGCCGTAACGGCGGGCGTCGATCGCGGCGTCCAGGAGAGCTCGCGCGGCCGGGGTGGACGCGGCGTAGCGGCGCAGGAGTTCCGGACCGCCCGCGAGGAACTGGGGCACGCGGCCGCCGCTGCTCCAGGCGAGGGCCTCCGCGAGGGGCGCGTCGCCGTGTCGTGCCAGGGCACCGGCGGACCTCAGGGCGTCCTGGTCGAAGGCGTCGGGGACGGCGACGAGCCGTCCGGCGAGCAGGTCGCGCGCCCGTGGGTGCGGATCGGGTGCTCCGGGCGCGGGCGGGGCGGTGTACGGGTGCGCGTGCTCGGGCCACAGGGTGCCGAGGACGAGGACCGGGCCGCGCTCGGGCCGTACGAGCAGGTCGTGCAGCGCGGCTGCGAGCCGCTCGCCGTGGCGGGGCTGGCCGAGGTAGTGCTGGGTCTCGTTGAGCCACACCACCGTCCGGGGCCGCACCTCGTCGAGGCCGCGCAGTGCCGCGTCGGCGCGCGTGGGATCGACCGGGTGCCACAGGCGCCAGCCCTTCGGCGCCAGCGGCCTGACCGCTTCCCAACAGGCGCGGGTCTTGCCGGTGGAGGAGGATCCGACGAGGACCGCCATGCCGCTGGTGCCCTCGGCGGCGGCCGACACCACGCGGGCCAGGGCCCGGTCGTGGGCGCGCAGGACGTATCCCGGCAGTGCCTGTCCGACGGCCGTGGACGCCGGGCGCACCGCACGGTGCACTCCCAGGTCGAGCGGATCCCACTGGCTGATCGGTCGTGCGCCGTACGGGGCTTCGCCCTGTACGGCGGGTGGGGTGACGGCGGCGCGGGCGGCCTGGAGCACTCCTTGGGTGGCGGCCTCGCGTTCGGCGTCCGGCAACGCGCCGATCAGGGCCTCGGCCACCTCAAGGGAGTGCGGCAGCGCGGGGGCGGGGTCGCGGAGCGCACGCTCGATCGTGGACTTCCCCAGGGGGGTTCCGGCGGCCTCCAGTCGCTGGGCGATCTCGCGCAGGCTGAGTCCGGACTCCTCCCGCAACACCAGGAGGTGGTCGCGCAGATCGCTCCCTCCTGTCCCCTGGCCACCCGTCGCCCCCTCACTCTCCGCGCGCGCCTGGCGCAGTCCCAGCTCAAGAGCCCTCGTCTCGTCCTCGGCCAGGCCGAGCGAGGAGGCAAGGCGACGCAGATCGGCTTCGCTCATGAGGCGCTCGCCGTTGAACACCCGGGACAGCGAGGCGGGGCTCAGCTCGATGGCGCGCGCGAGGTCGCGCAGGGTCAGCCCCGACTCCGCGCGGCGGCGCCGCAGTTCGACGGCGAAGGAACGGAGCGCGGGCGGCAGATCCTGTCGCAGCGCGGCCATGGGACGTCCGGCGCGTCGCGCCGTCATGCTGGATCACCACCCCCGGCATAGCTGTTCAACTGCGTTGTTTCCATTGTCTCAGAAACTCTGGGACAGTGGCAGGAGGGGACGCCGCAGTCAGCCCTGTCCTCTCGCCGCGTCCGCAAGGCGCTTCGCCCCGAGGGGGTCTCCGTGTCCGTCGTCGTCGCCGTGCTCCTTGGGTGCACCGCCCTGGCCGCCGCGGTCTGCGCGCGCGTGGGCTTCCGCCTCGCGCTGGCCGACGGGGCCGGTCGTGCCAGGGCCTGGGGTGCGGCCGGGGCGTCCGCCATGGCCGTGATCACCGACGTGTGCACGGTCGCCGCCACCCTTGAGCTCGGGGACGGGCATCCCAGGGCTTCCCGCGTCGCGGTCACGGTGGTCACCGTCGCCCTCGCGCTCTTCCTGGGGTTCGTCGCGTACGACGTCACCGGCCCGACCCCCGCGCCCGCCGCCGGGCCGCCCGCCGCCGCCCTGAGCAGGCCGAAGCGCCTCGCCTCCGCGGCCACCGCGTTCACCAGTACGTTCATCGTGCTCGCCCTCGTCCTGCCGCTGCTGAACTGATGCCCGGTGGAAGGGCGCCCGATGAAGGGGCCCGTGGAGGGGCTTCCCCATGGAGGGGCTCCCACCGCCCGGCAGCCGTCCCAGGCGTGGCGTCGGCGGCGAAGACCGGGGCGTGCGGGGAAGGGACCTTACAGCACAACCACTTGAGCCGCCCCCTCCCCGCGGCCGCGCCCTACGGCAGGTCCGCGCGGAACTTCTTCGTCAGGTCCGCTCCCCGGATCACCCCGCCCGAGTGGTACTTCAGCGCCCAGGCGTCGATCACCGAGCCGTCGCCGAACATGCAGCCGGGGATCGCCTTCTCCGGGTTCGTCTCGCCCTTCTTGGCCCAGCCACCGCCGTCCGTCGCCCTGGGGCCGTACATCGCCGTGCCGTTGAGGGCCTTGCAGTAGCCGATGGACGGGTTGCCGGGGTGGCCGCCGGGGTCGGCGGGCTTGTGGACGTAGGCGAGGGCGGCGAGCGTCGGCTTCGTCGCGGCGAGCGTGTCCGCCCCGATGGTCAGCTTCGAGCCGTCGTCCGCCGTGAACACGCACATCTCCCGCTCGCCGCCGAGGCGCACGATCTGGGTGCCGGTCTTGGTGTAGTACGGGACCTGGACCTGCGCCGTGCCGCCCTGTTTCACGCACCACACCGCGGCCGGGGACCGGTGGTGGCCGGACGGCCCCGCGGCGGAGCCGTCGGCGGCGCCGGCCGCCACGGCACTGCCCGACAGCAGCAACAGGACACTCATGGCCAGGGCTTGGGGACGCTTCATGTTTCCTCCAGTAGGACTCAAGGGGCTCCTGGGGCTCGCACGACATCTTCGGGAGGGGATTTCCCGCAGGTCAACGCGGAAGCGACGGGCAATCGGCGCCCCTCACGACAACGTCGTGATCACGCACCCGGCCCGCCTGTGACGTGCCGCGATGCCCGGCGAGTTCCGGCCAGTAATAGGGCCGTAACAGGCGTGATCGCGTGCCCCGTTGGAGAAACTGCACCTCATGAGCACGTCAGCACCCACGGACGGCAAGGAGCGCGGGGCCCGCGAGGACGACGGGGCGGCCGGTGCGGGCGCCCGTCCCCTGCATCTGTATCTGCTCGGCGGCTTCCGCGCCGAACGGCCGCACGGCGTGCCGCCCGCCGCGCGCTGGCCGCGTCCCGGCGCCCGGACCCTGGTGAAGCTCCTGGCCCTCGCGCCGGGCCACCAGCTGCACCGCGAGCACGTCATGGCCGAGTGCTGGCCGCACGCCGAGCTGGACGCCGCGCTGCGGAACCTGCGCGTCGCCCTGCACACCGCCCGCCACGCCCTGGAGCCCGAACTCAGACCCCGGGCCGCTTCCTCCTACCTCACCACCGACGGGGCGCTGCTGCGCCTGGTGCCGGGGGCGGTGCTCGTCGACGCGGACCGAGTCGAGGCCCTGGCCGAAAACGCCTTGTCGCGTGGTGGTCTGCCCGAGCTGACCGCCGCGTTCGAGGCGTTCACCGGCGAGCTGCTCCCCGAGGACCGCTACGCCGCCTGGGCCGACGCCCGGCGCACCCGCCTGGCCGACCTGCGCACCACGACGGGCCTCGCCCTCGCCGAGCGACACCTCCGCGAGGACGATCCGGTGCGCGCGGCGGCGGTCGCCCGGCGCGTCCTCGACCGAGCCCCCGCCGACGAGCGGGCCCGCCGGGTCCTCGGGGACGCCTCCCGGCGCCGGGGCGCGGGCCGGGAGCGCGCGGCACCGCGCGAGCACGTCGACCTCGAGGCCGCGCGCGTCCGCCTCGACTGGGCGCTCACCCTCGACCGTTCGGGCCGCTACGACGAGGCCATCGGCGTCCTGCGGCAGGCCCTGGCCGCGTACGCGCTGCGCGGCCAGGCCGACGCCTGCGCCCTCGCCGCCGCCCGCCTCGCGGAGGTGCTCGCCCGCCGCCACCGCCCGGCCGAGGCGCACGCGAGCCTGCGCGCCCACGCGCCGGACCCGGCGGCTCCGGCCGAGGTCAGGGCCGCGCATCACATGGCGCGGTCCCTGGTGCTCTTCTACGAGGGCGCGTACGAGGCGGGGCTCGACGCGGCGCGCACCGCCCAGGCCGCGCTGGGCAGTCCCCCGGCGGCGACCGCGAGCCTCGCGCCGGCGCCTCCCCCGTCCGCCCGGTCCGCGCTCCTGGCCCGCTCCCTCGCTCAACAGGCCGCCTGCAACGGCCTCCTCGGCCGCTTCGACCAGGCAGCCGCCCCGGCCGAGCAGGCCCTCGCCGCCGCCGAGGCGTCCGGCGACCCGGCCCTGCTCGCCACCGTGCTCTCCGTCCTGCGGGAGAACGCGCGCCGCGCGGGCGACCTCCCCGGAGCCCTGCGCCACGGCCGCCGCGCCCTCGCCCTGGCCGAGCAGGCGGGCCGCCCCACGGCCACCGCGTTCGAGCGGGCGAACCTCGCCGAACTCCAGCTGTCCCTGGGCGATGCGGTCGAGGCGGAGCGCCTCGCGCGGGCCGCCGTCGAGCTGGCCGAGCCCTTCGGCGGCACCGTTCTCGCCTTCGCTCTCACCGCGCTGGCCCGTGTCCGCACCGCCGTCGACCCGGCCGGGGCGGCCGCCCTGCTCGACCGCGCCGAGCGCCGCGCCCGCGAGGGCGGCCACCGCCAGGCCCTCGACGAGGTGCGCGCCGCCCGCGCGGAGTGGGCCGCGCGGCACTGACGGAACCGCACGCTCCACGGGACACCTGGCGTATGCCCTCCAGACACGTTACGTACCGGTTGGTACGCTCCAACGGCCACTGCTCTCACCGTAGTTGGGAGGCACGATGCGCATGCGTACCAGACCCGTCGTGGCGTGGGGAACGGCCCTGCTGACCGCCTCGGCCCTGCTGACCGCCACGGCGACGGCCGCGCCGGGCGGCAGCGAGCGGCCGTCGGGCGGCGGCCTCTCCGCCACCATCCGCTACACCGAGTACGGCGTCCCGCACATCCTCGCCAAGGACTACGCGGACCTCGGCTTCGGCACCGGCTGGGCCCAGGCCGCCGACCAGGTGTGCGTGCTCGCCCAGAGCTTCACCACCGTACGCGGCGAGCGTTCGCGCCACTTCGGCCCTGACCGCGACCCGGGCGGCGGCCTGTCCTCGGCGACGACGAACCTCACGAGCGACCTGTACTTCCGGGGCGTACGGCAGGCGGGCACGGTCGAGAAGCTCCTCGAACAGCCCGCGCCGCGCGGCCCCAGCCGCGCCGCCAAGGAGCTGATGCGCGGCCTGGCCGCGGGCTACAACGCGTGGCTGCGGCAGAACCGCGTCACGGACCCCGCGTGCGCCAAGGCCGACTGGGTGCGTCCGGCCTCGGCCCTGGACGTGGCCCGCCTCGGTCACGCGGTGTCGATGCTCGGCGGTCAGGGCCGGGTCGTGGACGGCATCACCGGGGCGAACCCGCCGGGCCCCGGCACGACGCGACGCTCCCCCGACCCGCACGGAACCGCCGAGGCGGCGCGGCGGCTGCTCGCGCCCGGCGCCGAGGGCGCCGACATGGGCTCCAACGCCGTGGCCTTCAGCGGCAGGACCACGGCGGGCGGCCGCGGCCTGCTCCTCGGCAACCCCCACTACCCCTGGCAGGGCAGCCGTCGCTTCCTGCAGCTCCAGCAGACCATCCCGGGCGAGCTGAACGTCTCGGGCGGGGCGCTGCTCGGCACCCCCGTCGTCAACATCGGCTTCAACAGCCACGTGGCGTGGAGCCACACCGTGGCGACCGGCGTCCCGTTCACCGTGCACGAGCTGACGCTCGACCCGGCCGACCCGACCGCGTACCTCGTGGACGGCGAGCGGGAGCGGATGACGCGCCGGACGGTCACCGTGCCCGTGCGGGACGGCGCTCCGGTCACCCGCACGCAGTGGTGGACCCGCTACGGGCCGGTCGTCACCTCGCTCGGCTCCCAGCTGCCCCTGCCGTGGACGGCGAAGACCGCGTACGCGCTGAACGACCCCAACGCCGCGCAGCTGCGCGCCGGTGACGCCAACCTGCGCTTCGGCAAGGCCCGTTCGGTCAAGGGCGTGCTGCGTGCGCTGCGCGACACCCAGGGGCTGCCCTGGGTCAACACCGTCGCCGCGGACCGCGCCGGCCACTCGCTGCTCACCCAGTCGCAGATCCTGCCGCGCGTCACCGACGACCTCGCCGCGCGCTGCTCGGCCCCGCTCGGCAGGCTGACGTATCCGGTGGCGGGCGTGGCCGTCCTGGACGGCTCCCGGCGCGACTGCGCGCTCGGCTCGGACGAGGACGCCCTCCAGCCCGGCACGTTCGGGCCGTCGCGCATGCCCACCCTCAAGGACGCCCCGTACGCCGAGAACTCCAACGACAGCGCCTGGCTGTCCAATGCCGACCAGCCCCTCACCGGCTACGAGCGGATCTTCGGCACCGTCGGCACCGAGCGGACGATGCGCACGCGCGGGGCCGTCGAGGACGTTGCCGCGATGGCCCGCCGGGGCGGCCTGACGGTCAAGGACCTCCAGCGACAGCAGTTCACGAACCGCGCGCCCGCCGGTGACCTGGCCGCCGCCGACGCCGCGCGCGCCTGCGCGGCCCTGCCCTCGGGGTCGGCGACGGGCAGCGACGGCAGGGCCGTCGACGTGCGCGCGGCCTGTGACGTGCTCAAGGCCTGGGACCGCACGACGAACACCGGGTCGCGGGGCGCGCTGCTCTTCGACCGGTTCTGGCGCGCCCTGCTCACGAAGGTGCCGGGTGCCCAGCTGTGGAAGGTGCCCTTCAGCGCCTCCGATCCCGTCCGCACTCCCCGTTCCCTCAACACCGACGCGCCCGGTTTCGCCACCGCGCTCGCCGACGCGGTGGCGGAGCTGCGGGCCGCGGGCATCCCGCTGGACGCGCGCCTCGGCGACCACCAGTTCGTCGTACGCGACGGAAAGCGCCTGCCGATCCACGGCGGCACGGAGTCCCTCGGCGTCTGGAACAAGATCGAGGGCCGCTGGACTCCGACGACCGGCGGCTACGCGGAGGTCGGCAGCGGCTCCAGCCACATCCAGGCCGTCGGCTGGGACGCCTCCCTCTGCCCGAGGGCACGCACGCTCCTGACCTACTCCCAGTCGTCGAACCCGCGCTCGCCGCACTACAGCGATCAGACGCGCCTGTACTCCGCCGAGCGCTGGGTGACGTCACGGTTCTGCGAGCGGGACATCCGCAAGGCGCCCGGACTGAAGGTGGTGAGGGTGCGCGAGCGCTGAGGCCCGGGGTGGGGCCGCGCTGGACACCGAGCCGGTCCAGCGCCGCGCCCGGCGTGCGGGCACCAGCGCGTCCCACCATCGGCCCGAAGTGGCGGAGCCACGGTCGCTCGTGGTGCGCGGTTCGCGGAGGGCCGCCGGCTACTGGCAGAGCGCGAACGCCGTCAGGTCCTGGGGGACACGGAACCGGCCTGTGCTGCCTGCGCCTTGACGATCCTGGGCTTGGGCTTGGGCTTGGGCGCGTCGGAGCCGTCGGAGCCCGGCGACGCCGAGGCCAGGGTGGCGAAGCTGACGGCAGCGATGACGGCGGCACCCACGCTGACTGCTGTTACTGGCCGTTGTCGGCCTCCGTCCCGTACCGGACGCCCTTGCGCCCGGTACGGATGACGCCGTAGCCCCAGTACGCGAACCAGCTCAACAACGTGTCGGGGGACGCGCCCTCGGACGCGGCCGTGGGGGCTCCGGACCGCGGCGCCGCCGTGCGTGGGCGCCGCGCGGGCTCCCCGCTCCAGCAGTCCGGCAGATCGGATCCTTGCAGCCCCCGACCAGTCTCAAGAGGGGGTGAACCGGCCAGGGGCGACCGGCCGGGGAGTCCTTCCGCCGCAGGCTCCGCGTCCGGGCTGTGCCCCTTCCCGCAAGGTTCGCCTTCATCGAGCGTCGAAGGCGGCCCGCAGAACGTCGCGGTGGGCCCGCACATAGCGGATGTCCGCCTCGTAGAGGTCGGTGTGGCCATCCGCGATGTGTTGCTGGAACGCCTCGTTGCCCTGCGCGGCCTGTGCACGCATGAGGTCCAGGAGGGCTTGCAGGCGTTCGGGGACGGCGTCGATGACCTCGGCGCCCACGCCCGGGCCGTAGGCCCGGCAGAAGGCGGCGACCCGGCGCGCCTGCTGCTGTGGCGTGCCGAAGCTCTCGGGGTTGTCGGGGCCCTGCAGCGGCGCGAACCGGTAGACGGCGTAGGCGACGTCCCAGACGCGTGGCCCCGGGTGCGCCGCGTCGAAGTCGATGAGTCCGACCGCCACACCGTCCTTCACCACGCAGTTGTACTGGGCGGCGTCACCGTGGCACATGACCTCCGCCGGCTGTCGGGCCGGGAACAGCCAGCGGTCGTCGGGACGCGGTCGGAAGGTGACGGTGGCGTCGTGAAGGCGCCGCAGCAGTACGGCCGCAGAGGTGAGGAGTTCGGGCGTACGCAACTGCGGCGTGAGCGCGTTGTGCACCTCGCCGTCGAGGAAGGTGAGCACTTCGTTGCCCTCGGCGTCGAAGCCCCGTGCCTCCGGTGCGCCGTGGAATCCCTGGTCGTGGAGGTGGTCCAGCAAGCGGTGGATCGCCGGTGCCGCCGGGGACGCCGGTCGGTGGACGACGTCGCCGTGGCGGTGCACGACGTTCACTCCACCGTGGAATTCCTGCCGTTCCGTCATGCGTTCCTCGCCTCCCAAGATCCAGCACTGGCTTCGACCGACCGTACACGGAGGCGATCACCCGGCGGGCCCGGCCCATGGAGCGGGATGCCCGAGCGGGTGGACGGGCCCTTTCCGACAGTGGACGACCGCGCGTGGCCGTGATGATTCAGCCATTCAAAACCATTGCGGGAGAATCCGTTTTATGGCCTCTCGGCACGGTCGTTACGGTCGATTCATGAAGTGGAAATTTTCTACGGCCGAAGAAACCATGGCTGCCCTGCGCGCCCGTGAAGTGACGTCGGTGGAACTCACCGACGAGGTGATCGCCCGTATCGAGCGGGACGACGAGGCCGTCAACGCGATCTGCGTGCCGGACTTCGACCGTGCGCGGGCCGCCGCCCGCGACGCCGACCAGGCGCGCGCCCGCGGGGAGGACGGGCCGCTGCTCGGCCTTCCGGTGACGGTCAAGGAGTCGTACAACATGGTCGGGCTGCCCACGACTTGGGGCATGCCGCAGTTCCGGGACTACGTTCCCGCCGAGGACGCGGTGCAGGTGTCGCGCCTCAAGGCCGCGGGCGCGGTGCTGGTCGGCAAGACCAATGTGCCCTTGGGGCTGCAGGACATTCAGAGCTTCAACGAGATCTACGGTACGACCAACAATCCATGGGATCACAGTCGTACGTCGGGCGGCTCCTCCGGCGGTTCGGCGGCGGCCCTGGCAGTCGGGTTCGGGTCGCTGTCCATCGGCTCGGACCTCGCCGGTTCGTTGCGCACCCCCGCACATTTCTGCGGCGTCTACGCGCACAAGCCGACGCTCGGTCTCACGGCGCACCGCGGTATGGTCCCGCCGCCCGCACCGGCGCTGCCGACCGAGAGTGACCTGGCCGTCGTCGGGCCGATGGCGCGCACCGCCCGCGATCTCACGCTCCTGCTCGACGTGATGGCCGGCCCGGATCCGCTGACGCTCGGTGTGGCGCACGAGGTGACGCTGCCGCCCGCGCGCCACGAGCGGCTGCGCGACTTCCGGGTCCTGGTCCTCGACCAGCATCCGTTCATTCCGACCGGGTCCGCCGTGCGGGCGGGCGTGCGGCGCGTGGCCGACGCGCTCGTCGACGCGGGCGCCCGCGTCGAACGGCACAGTCCGCTGCTGCCCGACCTGGCCGAGGCCGCCTCGGTCTACATGCAGTTGCTGGTCTCGGGCTCCGTGGCGCGCTTTCCCATCGAGGCGTACGAGACCCTGCAGGCCCAGGCCGCGAAGCTGAGCGCGGACGACACGAGTCTGGATGCGGTGCGGCTGCGCGCCATGGTGTTCACCCACCGCGACTGGTTGGAGACGAACAGCCGTCGCGAGCTGCACCGCCACCGCTGGCGCCGGTTCTTCGCCGAGTTCGACGCCGTGGTGTGTCCGATCACGCCCACTCCCGCGTTCCCGCACGATCACCACCCCGACCCGCTGCGGCGCCTCATCGCCGTCGACGGCGTCGAGTACCCGTACTTCGACCAGCTCGTCTGGGCCGGCCTGGCCACCATGCCCGGCCTCCCCGCCACCGCCGTGCCCGCGGGCCGGTCCCCCGAGGGGATGCCGGTGGGGGTACAGCTCATCGGCCCGATGTACGAGGACCGCACCCCGCTGAGGCTGGCCGAACTGCTCGAGCGGGAGATCGGGGGGTTCCAGGCGCCGGAATAGGGTCGTCCTGCCGCGTGCGGCGAGTCGCGGTGGAAGTCGTCACCTCGGAGTTGCCCTGCCCGTGACGCGCGCGGCTTCGGCGAGCTGTGCTCGGTTGTTCCGCCGAAGTTTCTCCAGCGTGCTCCGATTCGCTGCGACCAGGTCCTTCTGGTAGCGCGACTCCACCGCGAACCACACACCGATCAGGTTGGTCTTCTTCTTGCAGGTGATATCGGCGTTCGCCGTCTCGATCTGCTGTGCGGTGACCTGCTTGGTGAAGCGAGGGTCTCCCGGCGGGTCGAGTGGTGTGGCGTAGTCGTAACCTCTCTTCTTCATGCACTGCGCCCACCGGCTGAACACCGCGCGTACCCGGGAGTCCTGTTGTGAGCGTGCGAAGCTTTCCGCGGAGAGGTTCTGCGCTGTCTGCGTCTCGCTGTCGGACAGGGGCGGGGCGCCGGACGACAGCCCGCGCGCCGCCTCACCCGCGCAGCCCTTCTCGGGAATGGGCTTTCCCTTCCACGACCGCTGTCCCTTTCCCATGAGTACGGACGTCTCCGCGGGGTCCTCGCTCGTGGGAGCTGGTTTCGATGCGGGTGCTTTCCTGTGCGGTGGCGGCTTCGGCTGATAGCCGTACTTCGCGGCCGTTGCCCTGTCGGTCGTCCCGTAGCGCCTCTCGTTGCCGTCCGGAGGTTCGGGCTGGGGCGGCGAGTCCGGCATGCGGAATGCGAAGCCGAAGCGGTGCATGCACCGGGCGACCAGGGCGCTCTGCGCCGCGGCGAGCCGGTCGAGCTCGTCCGAAGACAGCTGGTACGTGTCGAGGGGAAGCTTCAGGGAGGCGGCTTCCAGTGCGGTCGGTGTCGACTTCACCTCAGGCTCGGCACCGGCGCCGGAGGTGGCACCGGCGTCGGAGTCGCCGCTACAGCCGGTGGCCGCCGACAAGGCGATCAGGAGCAGTGCCGCGGCGGCTCGCTTCGCGGTGAGCTGCATGGGGTCTCCGTTCGGTGGGACCGGTTCCCCGCCCGGTGCGCCGGGCGGGGAACCGGAGTGGCATCAGCGGAGCAGGCCCGGAGTCGGGGCCACGCCCGCCGGACCCCTTGAGAAGTAATGCGACTCAAGGTTGGCGAAGTACGGTGACGCGAGCGTCCCGAACGCTCCGGGAGCCGCGTACCCCCGTGTCCCCGTGAAACTGGGTCCGGTGAATGCCTGGACGTACGAGAACCCGTTCGCGTTGAGGCCGGATCGCGCGTTGTTCGCGACGGTCTGGAACCTGCCGAGACCGCCGCTGACGAAGCTGTCGTTGTTGTAGTTGGCATCCGCGCCGCTGTAGTCGCGCAGCGACCCGTTGAGGTACGAGCCGTAGTACAGGCACCATTCACCGGACTGGCACACGCCGTCGGCGCCCGCCGCGTCAGCCGGAACGGAAAGACCGATGACGGCCGTCGCGGAAGCGATGGCGGTCGCCGCTGCCACCTTCATAGATTTGGGGATCCTCATGTCACTTTCCTCTCTCCCGGATTCCTTCTCCTGGTCGTTCGGGCCCCTTTTCGCAGACCCTTGGGCGCGCCTTTCCTCGAGGGAAAATCCGAAGACACAGGGAAGGCTATGACGACGAGTTCTTGATGTCTTGAGTAATCAATACTCAAGTCCGTTCCGGGCGTTGGCCGATGAGCACCGCGAGTGCGGCGCGGCCGGAGACGCCGAGCCTCGCGTACACGCGGCCCAAGTGGTTGTCGACGGTCCGCACCGACAGCGAGAGGCGCTCGGCGATGGCCTTGCTGGGCAGCCCGGAAGCCGCGAGGAGCGCGATCTCGTGTTCCCGCCGGGAGAGCGCGGACACGCCGAGGCCCCGCTGCGCCGTCAGCAGGGGCGTGCTGGCGCCTTCGCACCTGTCGAGCAGCACGGTCATACGCGTCCGCGCGGCCACCGCCGCCGTCTGGTTTCCCGCCGTGAGGTGGGCGCGTACGGCCGCGGCCGCCGTCTCGGCGGCGTGCAGCGCGAGGCCGCGGTCGTCGAGCGCGGCGGCCGTCGCGTCGAGGGCGGAGCCGTCCAGGGCGACCAGCGCGTCCGCCGCCCTGGTGAGGGCCGGTACCAGCGGTCCGTGCACGGTGTCGGCGAGGTCGGCGAGCCGGGGCATGGCGGAGGAGGGCGCGCCCAGGCGGGCGACGTCGTAGAGCGCGATGGCCTCGGCGTCGTACTGCTTGGTGTCGTCGGCCAGGTCGGCCGCCCACCGGGCCTGCCGGGCGGCGCGCTCCAGGTTCCCCTCGGCCGCGATGACCCACGCGCGGTCGAGCTCGATCCAGGGGTCGACCAGCCGCCGGACCTCCCCCCGCGGGCCCTCCGTGCGCAGGGCGTCGGCGCGCCGCATCCACCGCCCTGCCCCGGCGGCGTCACCGGCGAGGGCCGCGGCTCCGCCCAGATCGGCGAGCAGCCACCGGGCGAGCTGGTCGGCACCGCGCCCGTGCAGCGCGGCCACCGCC
Organism: Streptomyces sp. YIM 121038; assembly: GCF_006088715.1. Lineage (NCBI taxonomy): Bacteria > Bacillati > Actinomycetota > Actinomycetes > Kitasatosporales > Streptomycetaceae > Streptomyces > Streptomyces sp. YIM 121038. The sequence continues at coordinate 9,361,854 of NZ_CP030771.1, read as the reverse complement.
TCCCGCAGCACCGCCTGGGCGGTGGCCACCTGCCCCTGGGCCTTGGCGATCGCGCCCCGGCATCCGGCCCAGCCGATGGCCACCTCCCTGATTCCCTGGTCGACGGCGCCGCTGTAGCCCGCTTCCGCGAGGTTCCTCGCCTCGTGCAATCGTCCGGCGAGGACCAGGCCGAGACAGTGCGTCCAGCCGAACACGGCCTCGTCCCACAGCGTGGCGGCGGGTTGTCCGAAGCCCTCCGTGCGGTCGGCGGCCCGGTCCCACAGCCACACTCCCTCCCGGCACACCAGCGCACCGTCTTCGTACGCCTCCACCAGGAGGTCCCTCAGCAACCGGGGCCTGCCCGCCGCCGTCCGGACGATCGCAAGCCGGGTCACCCCTTCCACCTGGGGTCCCAGGGAGCGCGTCAGCAGTTCGTCCATCGCTCCTGGTGTCAGCGGTTCGACGAGTATCCGGTGGGCCAGCGCGTCCTTCCACAGCGCGGTCACCGCATCCGGTGCGGGCTCTCCCGCCCGTACCGTCGCCACCACGGATACGAGGCCTCGCAAGGCGAGTTGCTGGATCACCCACGCCGACTGCTCGTCCAGCAGATGGGCGTCGTCGACACCCACCACGAGCGGCGGCCGGTGCCGGGCGGCACGCCGCACCGCTTGGTGCAGCACGGCCATCGGGTCAGTGCCCGGCGGCTCGTCGCCCGCGACCAGCGGCAGCAGGGCGCCGAACGGGACGGCCGCGCACGTGCGGGTGGCGGCCAGCCAGCAGGTGTCCCGGCCCGCCCGCCGGGCGCGGGTCAGGACGGCTCGCGCCAGCCGGGTCCTGCCCACCCCGGCCTCGCCCGCCAGCACCACCCCGCTGTCGCCACCCCTACCGGTGGCCGTGCTCGTGCCGATCGCGGCCCCGATCGCGACCAGCTCCCGCGCCCGGCCGACCAGCGGCCAGTCGGACATCATCGGACAGTTCCCCGTCATTGGTTCCTCCCCCCAAGAGCGCCGCGGAGGCGCCCTCACAGACAACACACAGCATTCGGACCGTGAGGGGGTCCGGATTGGAACGGGAGAGCGAGCCGGTGGCACCGGCGTGGGCGAGGGGATCGGGGCCGGGCCGGCAGGGCATGCGAGGTCGTCGCCGACTCTCCTCAGCAGTGGCGCCCTGACCTGGGGTGGCGTCACCCACCCGACGACGGGGAGGAGGGGGGAATCGGCCCGGCGGGGGGGGTGGCCGGGTGGGTGTGACAGGGCCACCTTCTCCGTGTCACCGGCCCCTACGGTGGTGGCCATGCACACGAAACGGCTGAGTGAGTTCCTGCGGGCCCGGCGCGCGCTGGTGCGCCCCGAGGACCACGAGATGCCCGCGGGGACGCGCCGTACTCCCGGATTGCGGCGCGAGGAGGTCGCGGTCCTCGCCGGGGTGAGCACCGACTACTACGTGCGGCTGGAGCAGGGGCGTGAACGCAACCCCTCGCCCCAGGTCCTGCGGGCCCTGGCGGCGGCCCTGCTGCTGAAGGACGAGGAAGCCGCCTACCTGCGCGCGCTGGTCGATCCGCCGCACCCGCCGCGCTCCGGGCCCGCCCGGGAGTACGCGGGCCCGCACCTGGTGGCCCTGCTGGACACATGGGCGGACACACCGGCTCTGGTCTACGGCCGGTACCTCGACCTGCTGGCCGTCAACACCCTCGGCGAGGCGCTCTTCTCATGGCTCGGCGGCGACTCCAGCCTGATCACGGCCATGTTCCTCAACCCGGCCGCCCGGGACTTCTACCGCGACTGGGCCGTCGTCGCGCAGGGGTGCGTGGCCGCGCTGCGAGCCGCCGACCCCGCTCCGGACGATCGGCGACTGCAGGAGCTGGTGGGCGAACTGTGCGTCCGCAGCCCCGACTTCGCGCGCATGTGGGCGCGCCACGAGGTGCGGGCGAAGACGGCCTCGACGAAACGCTTCCACCATCCGCTGGTCGGCGACCTCACCCTGGGCTTGGAGACCTTCTCCGTCAACAGCGCCCCCGGCCAGCACCTCGTCGTCTACCGGGCCGAACCCGGCAGCGCCGCCGACCAGTCACTGGCCCTGCTCGGCAGCCTCACCCTCACCGGCTCCCCCGACCTCCCGACCGAAGGGCACACCCCTCATGACCACTCCTGACGCGCCGGTCTGGTTCATCACCGGCTGCTCCTCCGGCCTGGGCCGGGCCCTGGCCACCGCCGTGCTGGAGCGCGGATGGCGGGCGGCCGTCACCGCCCGGGACCCCCGCACGCTCGCCGACGTGATCCGCGGGCACGGCGACCGCGCCCTCCCCCTGCCCCTGGACGTCACCGACCCTCAGCAGATCGAGACGGCTGTCACCCGGGCACAGACCGCCTTCGGGGCGATCGACGTCCTGGTCAACAACGCCGGGTACGGCTACCTCGCCGCCGTCGAAGAGGGCGAGGACGACGAGATCCGCGCCCTCTTCGACACCAACGTCTTCGGCCTGGCGGACACCACCAAAGCCGTCCTGCCCGGCATGCGCGCCCGCCGCCGCGGCCACATCGTGAACATCTCGTCGCTCGGCGGCCTGCTCGGCTTCGGCGCCACCGGCTACTACCACGCCACCAAATTCGCCGTGGAAGGCCTCTCCGAGTCGCTCGCCGCCGAAGTCGCCCCACTGGGCATCAAGGTGACGATCGTCGAACCCGCAGCCTTCCGCACCAACTGGCCCGGGCCCTCCATGCGCCAGTCCGCCACCACCATCGACGACTACGCCGCCACCGCGGGCACACGCCGCGCCGGCACCCTGGCCACCCACGGCCACCAGCCCGGGGACCCGGCACGCGCCGCCCGGGCCGCCATCGACGCCGTCACGGCCGAACAGCCGCCGCTGCGCCTGCTGTTGGGCAAGGCCGCATACGACCTCGCCACCGCCAAGCTCGACACCCTCAAAGCCACCTTCGACGACTGGCGGGACGTCACGCTGGGCGCCGACTTCCCCTCGCGGCAGACCGCGAGCTGACGGTGTCCAGCACCGCCTCACGCCCTGCGGCAGAGATCGACACTCCTTGCATTAACCCGCGTCTGCAACTATTGTCTACGCATGCAAGGCGCGTCCGCAACTAAATGCGGCGCTCGCACCACCCGGTGGTCCATCCCTTCCCCCAGCGCCCCCGGTTCCCTCGACGGAACCGCCGTCGCACTCACGGACGTCCACCCTCACCTGCGAAGGCACCCTCATGTCACTCAGCGACATCCTGCCCGGGCGGCTCGGCTTCGGTACCGCCCCGCTCGGCAACATGTTCCGCGCGATTCCGGGCGATGAGGCCCGCGCCACGGTCGAAGCGGCCTGGGACCAGGGCATCCGCTTCTACGACACCGCCCCCTTCTACGGCGCCGGGCTGGCCGAGACACGGCTGGGCGAGGTCCTCTCCGCCCGCCCCCGCGACTCCTACGTCCTGTCCAGCAAGGTCGGCCGGGTCATCCTCGACGAGCACGAGACCGCCGCTCCCGACTTCGGAGAGAAGGGCGGACTGTTCGCGCACGGCAACCCCAACAAGATCGTCCACGAATGGACCGCCGACGCCACCGAGCGCTCCATCGAAGACAGCCTCAAGCGCCTGGGCACCGACCGCCTGGACATCGTCTGGGTCCACGACATCGCCCAGGACTTCCACGGCGACCGGTGGCTGAGCACGTTCGAACAAGCCCGCACCGGCGCCTTCCGCGTCCTGTCCCGCCTGCGCGAGGAAGGCGTCATCAAGGCCTGGGGCCTGGGCGTCAACAAGACCGAGCCCATCGAGCTGACCCTCGCCCTGGACGAGCCCCGCCCCGACGGCTTCCTCCTGGCCGGCCGCTACACCCTCCTGGACCACACCCACGCCCTCCAGCGCCTGCTGCCCATGGCCCAGGAACAGGGCGTCGACATGGTCGTCGGCGGCCCCTACAGCTCCGGCATCCTCGCCGGGGGCACCCACTTCGAATACCAGCAGGCCCCGCCGGAGATCATCGAGCGCGTCGGCAAACTCAAGACCCTCACCCAGCGCCACGGGATCAGCATCAAGGCCGCCGCCCTGCAGTTCTCCCTGGCCCACCCCGCCACCGCCGCCGTCATCCCCGGCGCCACCCGCCCCAGCCGCATCACCGAAGACACCGCCGCCCTCAACGAGAACATCCCCACCGCGTTCTGGACCGACCTGCGCACCAGCGGCCTGATCAGCTCCACCGCCCCACTCCCCGACAACGCCTGACCCGCACGGCGACAGCCGACGGCCGCGCCGGACGCGCTCCCGGCGCGGCCGTCCCGCGAGCCGTGAAGGGCCCCTAGCGGCGGGCGCTCCGGGCCTCCTGCCACTCCTCCCGCGTGAGCGCGTACTCGACGGAGCTCAGGTCGGTCCCCGGCGGGAACCAGCTGGCGTCCGCGTCGAAGTCGCGTACGTGGCGCAGCCCGACAGCGGCCATCGTCGCCCGTGAGGCCGCGTTGCCCGCCGAGGTCATGGCACAGACCCGGTCGAGGCCGAGGTCCTCGAACGCGTGCCGGACCAACTCGGCCGACCCCTCGCTGCCCAGGCCCTGCCGCCAGTGGCGCCGCAGCAGCCGGTAGCCGAGTTCGGCCCGGCCCGCCGCGGGCTCCTCGTCGATGTCTCCCGGCGGGCGCAGGATCCAGTAGCCGACGAAGTTCCCCTCGACGAACCCGGCCCAGTACCCGAGGCCCTCGGCCCGCTTCGCGTCCGCGAGGGCCGCCCGGTGCGCCTTCTCCACCACCTGTGCACGGCTGCGCGCCCCGCCCAGGTAGCGCATCACCTCAGGATCGGAGTCGAGCTCGATCTGATGCTCGACGTGCTCATCGGAGAGCGGGACCAACTCGACGCGTTCGGTACGCAAGATCGCCTGGGACATGGCGCCCAGTATCTCCCACCACCCGACGCGGCCACAGGGGCGGTCGCGCCGCCGCACGCCGGGCCCGCGCCGACCGCGTACGGCGCGTACCGGAGGAACCGGCGGGCGGGGCCGACGGCGGGACTGCGAGGATGCGGTCATGGAACGGATACTGAGTCGGCAGGAAGCCTCGGAGTCGGTCCGGGACCACGGGTGGCGCTATCTGCTGGGTGCCTTGCACACGGCGGTTCCGGTCGGGTCGTTGGCTCAAGCGATCAGCGTGGCGGCGGACGCCGTCGCGGTGTGCGGCGACGACGCCGACCGCCATCTGCGGGTCGACGCCCGCCCCGGCCTGGCCCTCTTCATTTTGCAGTCGCTGGACCACGCGGCGGTCACCACCCGGGACGTCGAGCTCGCGCGTCGGATCTCCGCCACCGCCACCAAGGCCGGGTTCCTGCCGGAGCCCGGGATCGGAACGGGGGCACCGCGGTCCGTCCAGGTTATGGAGATCGCCATCGACGCCCTGGACGTCTCCGGGATCCGGCCGTTCTGGAAGGCGGTGTCGGGCTATGCCGACGAGGCGGGTGCCGACGGACCGGAGGATCCGCTCGTCGACCCGCTCGGGCAGGGACCGGCCATCTGGTTCCAGCACATGGACCGCGCGCGTCCGCAGCGCAATCGCCTCCACATCGACATCAGCGTTCCGCATGACGAGGCGGCCCGGCGCGTCGAAGCCGCGCTGGCAGCCGGGGGCCGGCTCGTGTCCGCGACCCGTGCCCCCGCCTTCTGGCTGCTCGCCGACCTGGAGGGCAACGAAGCCTGCGTCACCACATGGCAGGGCCGCGACGGCTGACCCCACGTGGGCGAAGGCAGGCGCCGGCTCTGCCGACAGCAGACGCGCGGCGCGTCCGCGCCGCCCTCCGGGCAGGATCACCGCATGCCGATCACTCCAGCGATCCACCGGCTCGACCTCGGGTACGTCGTCCGGCCCGCGTCCGAGGCGGGTGGGGCACAGCCGCGGGTGGAGCCCGTGCTCGCCTATCTCGTACGGCACGAGCGGGGGCTCCTGCTCTTCGACACCGGCATCGGCGAGGCGGGGCCCGAGACCGAGGCGCACTACCGGCCCCGGCGCCGTCCGCTGCGAGAGGCCCTGGGGGCCGCCGGGGCCTCCCCCGACGACATCACGCTCGTCGTGAACTGCCATCTGCACTTCGACCACTGCGGCGGCAATCCCCTCCTGGCGGGCAGGCCCGTGCTCGTGCAGGAGGCGGAGCTGGCCGCCGCGCGCCGGGGCGGCTACACCGCCGAGCACCTCGTCGACTTCCCCGGCGTGCGCTATCGGGAGCTGTCCGGCGAGACGGAGGTCTGGCCCGGTGTGTGGATCGTGCCGACGCCCGGGCACACGGACGGGCACCAGTCGCTGGTCGTGCAACGTACGGACGGCGCAGTGGTCCTCGCGGGCCAGGCCAGGGACTTCGCCTCGCAGTTCGCGGGCGACCACCTCGCCCGGCGGGCCGCGCGGGACGGCGCGGCGGCGCCGCTGCCCGCGTACCCGCACTGGCTGGAGCGGCTCGCCGCGTTCGCGCCGCGGCAGGTGCGCTTCGCCCACGACGCCTCGGTGTGGGAGTCCGCGCCGGGCCCCTCCGGAGAGCCGTGGTAGCCGTCGCGGGCGGGCCGCGGCCTCAGAGCGCCTTGTCCCGGCCCTCCCAGTACGGCTCCCGGAGACGCCGCTTGTAGAGCTTGCCGTTCGGGTCACGGGGCATCGCGGCGACGAAGTCGACGCTCTTCGGCCGCTTGTAGCCCGCCAGGTGCCGCTCGCAGTGGCCCAGGATGTCCGCGGCGAGCGCGTCGTCCGCCGCGTGCCCGGGTGCGGGCTCGACGACGGCCTTCACCTCCTCGCCCCAGTCGTCGTGCGGGATGCCGAACGCGGCGGCGTCCGCGACCGCGGGGTGGGTGAGCAGGGCGGACTCGATCTCGGCGGGGTAGATGTTGACGCCCCCCGAAATGATCATGTCGATCTTGCGGTCGCGGAGGTAGAGATAGCCGTCCTCGTCCAGATAGCCGAGGTCGCCGACGGTGAAGAAGTCACCGATGCGGTTCTTGCGCGTCTTCGCCTCGTCCTTGTGGTACGCGAATCCGCCGGTGGTCATCTTCATGTAGACGGTGCCGAGTTCACCGGGCGGCACCCGGTCGCCGTCGTCGTCGAAGACCGCGAGCTCGCTGATCGGCCACGCCTTGCCGACCGTGCCGGGTTTCTTCAGCCACTCGCGGGCGGTCGCGAACGCGCCGCCGCCCTCGCTGGCCGCGTAGTACTCCTCGACGCACTCCCCCCACCAGTCGATCATCGCCCGCTTCACGTGCTCGGGGCAGGGCGCGGCCCCGTGGATGGCGTGCCGCATCGACGACACGTCGTACGCGGCCCTGACCGTGTCGGGCAGTGCGAGCAGGCGGTGGAACTGGGTCGGGACCATGTGCGTGTGCGTGCACCGGTGGCGGTCGATGAGGCGCAGCATCTCCTCGGGCGTCCACCGGTCCATGAGCACCAGGGGGTGTCCGATGTGCAGGGCGGCGCCCGCGAACTGGAGGACGGCGGTGTGGTAGAGCGGGGAGCACACCAGGTGCACGTTGCCGTCGAAGGGCTTGATGCCGAAGATGCCGAGGAAGCCGCCGAGGTGGGCCTCCTCGGGCGGTTTGCCGGGCAGGGGGCGGCGGATGCCGCGCGGCCGTCCCGTCGTGCCCGAGGTGTAGTTCATGACCCAGCCGAGCGTCCGGTCCCGCGGGGGCGACGCGGGCCTCCCGGCGAGGAGTTCGGCGTACGGACGGAAGCCGGGGGCGTCGCCGACGGCGTGGCGGCGCGCGGCCGGGAGCCCGGCCTCGTCGGCGGCGGCCGTCGCCGCGTCGGCGAACCGCTCGTGGGCGATGAGGACCTTGGCGCCGGAGTCGGCGACGATCCAGGCGATCTCCGGGCCGACCAGGTGGTGGTTGACGGGGACGAGGTAGAGGCCCGCCTGTGCGGCGGCGAGGTAGGCGGTGAGGAACTCGACGCCGTTCGGCAGGACGACGGCGAACGCGTCACCGCGCTCCAGACCCGCCGCGCGCAGCCCGTGCACGAGCTGGTTGACGGCGGCGTGCAGTCGGCCCGCCGTCCAGGGCGTCCCGTCGGGCGCGGTCAGCACGGTCCGGTCCGGGTCGGCGGTCGCCTGGGCCCAGAAGCCGTTGGGCGGGGCGCTGTTGGTCATCGGACTGCCTCCTCGGGCGGGGTCGGGCCGGGCGGTCGGGCCCGTGGGCGGTGCGGCCAGGGCCGTGGGCCGTGCGGCCGGGGCCGGGTAGGGTGCGGGGTCGCCCGAGCACGGGGTCAAGCGCGCCCCGCGATGCGGTTGAGCCGGGTGACGGCCCTCTCGAAGCCGCTGGTCAGATCGTCGAAGACGGCCTGGACGCTGCGCTCGGCCGTCATCCGGCCGACGATCTGCCCGACGGGCGTGCCGAGCAGTGGTTCCACCTCGTACTTCTGGATCCGCGAGACGGCCTCGGCGACGAGCAGCCCCTGCAGCGGCATGGGCAGCGTGCCGGGTCCCGCCGGGTCGTCCCAGGCGTCGGTCCACGCGGTACGCAGCTGGCGCGCGGGTTTGCCGGTGAGCGCGCGGGAGCGGACGGTGTCGCCGGAGCCCGCGGCGAGCAGCTTGCGCGTGAGGGCCGGGGAGTGCAGGTCCGCCTCGGTCGTGGTGAGCCACACCGAGCCGAGCCACACCCCCTGTGCGCCCAGGGCGAGGGCGGCGGCGACCTGTTCGCCGCTGCCGATGCCGCCCGCGGCGAGCACGGGCAACGGCGCGACGGCCTCGGTGACTTCGGGCGTGAGGACCATGGAGGCGATCTCACCGGTGTGGCCGCCCGCCTCGTAGCCCTGGGCGACGACGATGTCGAGGCCCGCTTCGGCGTGCTTGCGCGCGTGCCGGGCGCTGCCCGCGAGCGCGGCGACGAGCACGCCCCGCTCGTGGGCGCGTGCGACGACGTCCGCGGGCGGTGAACCGAGCGCGTTGGCGAGGAGTTCGATCGGGTAGTCGAAGGCGACGTCGAGCTGGCCGCGGGCGACCTGTTCCATCCAGCCGGTGATGCGCCAGCCCGCCGCCTCGCCCTCGGCGAGCCCGGGCACGCCGTGCCGGGCCAGGGTGTCCTTGACGAACTGCCGGTGGCTTTCGGGGATCATCGCCTCGACGTCGGCCTCGCTGACGCCCTCGACCTTCTTCGCGGGCATCACCACGTCGAGGCCGTAGGGGCGGCCGTCCACGTGGTCCTGCATCCAGTCGAGGTCGCGCGCGAGGTCGTCGGGCGCGGTGTAGCGCACCGCGCCGAGCACGCCGAAGCCTCCGGCCCTGCTGATCGCCGCGGCCACCGCGGGGAACGGCGTGAAGCCGAAGACGGCGTGCTCGACTCCCAGTCGCTTGCTCAGCTCCGTCTGCATGGGCGCAGGATGCCGCAGGCGTCCGGACGACGGAAGAGATTTTCTGATGAGACGTCAGATTTCCTGGCGCGCCTCTTCGGCGTTCCCGGGACACCCCTTCGACGCTCCCGGAGCACCTCTTCGACCGATCCCCCACGCCACTTCGACCGATCCCCTCCGCCTCTTCGACTAACCGACCGGTCAGATATCTGACCGATCGGTTAGAGTGCTGCGCGGGCGGCGCCCGGCGACACGGGGCGCCTACGAGGGGAGAGGTGTCGGACATGGAACGCGAGCGCACGACGTGCTGTGTGGTGGGCGGCGGACCCGCGGGCATGATGCTCGGCCTGCTGCTGGCCAGGGCCGGAGTCGAGGTGACCGTCCTGGAGAAGCACGGGGACTTCCTGCGCGACTTCCGCGGGGACACCGTGCACCCCTCCACCCTGCGGCTGCTCGACGAACTGGGCCTCGGCGAACGCTTCGCCGAGCTGCCCGCGCGCAGGCTCCAGGAGATGCGGATGCACATCGACGGCACGACGGTCGTCGCGGGCAGCCTGCGCCGCATCCCCGGCCGCCACAAGTACATCGCGATGGTCCCGCAGTGGGACTTCCTCGATCTGCTCGCGGGCGCGGCCGCCGAGGAGCCGGGCTTCACCCTGCGGATGCGCACGACGGTCACGGGTCTTTCCACCGACCGGACGGGCCGGGTCACCGGCGTGACGTACGTCGACGAGCACGGCGCCCGGGGCGCACTGGCCGCGGACCTCACCGTCGCCTGCGACGGACGGGACTCACGGGTGCGCCGGGCGGCCGGGCTCGCGCCCGACTACTTCGACGTACCCATCGACGTGTGGCAGGTGCGCGTGCCCGCGCCGCGCGACCCGGTCAAGGACGGCCGCGTGTTCCTCAGCGTCCGCGACGGCCAGGTCGCCGCGACCATGGACCGGGGCGACTACTACCAGACCTCCTACCTCATCGAGAAGGGCGCCGACGCGCGGCTGCGGGCCCACGGCATCGAGTGGTTCCGGGACCGGCTCGGCGACCTGCTCGACTGGGACCGCGAGGCGCTGCGCGGGATCGGGTCCTGGGACGACGTGAAACTCCTGGAGGTCACCATGGGCCGGCTGCGCCGCTGGTACCGCGACGGCCTGCTGTGCATCGGGGACGCGGCGCACATCATGTCCCCGGTCGGCGGCGTCGGCGTCAACCTCGCGGTGCAGGACGCGGTGGCGGCGGCCCGCGTCCTCGCGGCCCCGCTGCGGCGGGGCGACGTCGGCGTACGCGACCTGGAACGGGTGCAGAAGCGGCGCTGGCTGCCCATGGCGGTGACCCAGGCGTCGCAGCGCGGCGAGCACGAGACGCTGCTGCGGCCCGCGCTGGCCGGAACGCTCCGCGGCGACCGGCTTCCGCTGCCGCTCAAGCTCCTCCAGAAGGTGCCGCCGCTGCGGACGGTCGCCGGGTACCTGGGCGGGGTGGGGGTGCGGCCGGAGCACGCGCCGGGTTTCGCCCGCCGGTGACCGGCCGCCCGCGGCCTCGGCGACCGGGCCGCCGCCCGTCCCGCCCCGTCCGGTCAGGGACCGGCCGCCGCCCGCCCCGTCACGGACCGGGTCCTGCTCGCGCCGCCCTCAGCCGCCCACCCGCTCGCCGCCGCTCCCGCGCAGCCGTTTCCGCAGCTCGCGCGGCCACTTCCGGGTGTCACGCGGCTCCACGTACGGTTCCTGCGCCTCCGGCATGCCACCGCTGATGGCGCGCTGCCGGGCGAGTTCGGCGTCGAACTCCAGGCCGAGGAGGACGGCCAGGTTCGTGAGCCACAGCCAGACGAGGAAGACGATGACACCGGCGAGCGTGCCGTACGTCTTGTTGTACGAGCCGAAGTTGGCCGCGTACACGGCGAACCCGGCGGAGGCCACCAGCCACAGGACGACGGCCACGGCACTGCCGGGGCTGATCCAGCGGAAGCCGGAGGTGCGGGCGTTGGGCGCGCGCCAGAACAGCAGGGCGATCATCAGGACGACCAGGACGAAGAGCAGCGGCCACTTCGCGATGGACCACGCGGTGACCGCCACGTCGCCCGCCCCGATGGCGTCACCGGCGCGCTCGGCGAGCGGGCCGGTGAACACCACGATCACCGCGCTGACGGCCAGCAGCACCATCAGCGCCAGGGTCAGCCCGAGCCGCAGCGGGGTCAGCTTCCACACGGGGCGGCCCTCGGCCACGTCGTAGACGGCGTTGGCCGCGCGGATGAAGGCGGCTACGTAGCCGGACGCGGACCAGACCGCGGCCGCGAGCCCGGCCAGGGCCACCACACCGCTGACCCCGCCCCGGTCCTGCAACTGCCGTACGGCGTCCGTCAGCAGGTCGCGCACCGGCCCCGGCGCGAGGTCGTCCAGGTTGTCGAGGACGGTGCGCGTGGCCGACTCACCGATCACCCCGAGGACGGAGACCAGGACCAGGAGCGCCGGGAACAGCGACAGCACGCTGTAGTACGTCAGGGCGGCGGCGCGGTCGGGCAGGTCGTCGTTCAGGAACTCCTTCACCGTGCGGCGCGACACGGCCCACCAGGAACGGGCGGGCAACTCGCCCGGCTCGTCCGGCGCGGCCCGCTCGACCTCGGGGCCGGGGCCGGGGGCCGGGTCCTGCCGCTGTCGCGCGTCATCGGCCTCGGTGTCCCGCTGGTTCCTGCGCTCATCGCCGTCTGTCATACGGGCACGGGTGACCCCATCGGGCCCGCGCCAATCCGGAGTGCGGCCTCGCGTGTCGCGTACGGACGGTGTTCCGATCAGCACCCCGGGTACCCGGCGCGGCGTCCGACACCAAGGCACTGCACAGGGAGGAACCATGGACCGGATGCACGATCCCGGCCGCGAGGGCCGGTCGACCGGACAGGACGTCGCGGGCGCCGCCCGCGAGGGCGCGGCCGAGGTGGTCCACGAGTCCGTCGCCCAGGGCCGGGACCTGTACGAACGGCTGCGGGAACAGGCCGCGGACGAGGCCGGCGCGCAGGTGCGACGCCTCGCGGCCGGCCTTCGTGACCTGTCGACGGACCTGTGGCACATGGGCGAGAGCGCCAAGCCCGACTCCCCCGCGGCACCGCTCGTGCGGCAGCTCGCGGAGAGCGGCCACCGCATCGCCGACCGCATGGAGCACCGCCGCGCCGACGAACTCCTCGACGACGCGCGGAACTTCGCGCGCAGCCGCCCCGGGATGTTCCTGGCGGGCGCGGCGCTCGCCGGGCTCGCCGTGTCCCGGCTCGGGCGCGGCGTCGGCGCGGCGGAGCGGCGCGCCGAGGAGCGGCCCGCCGACCGGGGAGCAGCGCGCGAAGCACCCGAGTCCGTCGCCGCGTACGCGCCCGAGCCCGCCCTGGCGCCCGGCGAAGGGCCCCCGCCCATGCCGCGCCTGGGTGCCTCCGGCACCCCGGTGACGCCGGAGCCCCCGGCCACGCCGCCGCCCACGACCGGCCGGGGGTGGTGACCGTGCCCGCCCCGCACACCGACCGGCCACCGGCCACCCGGCAGGACCCCGCCCCGGACGCCTCCATCGGCGACCTCGTGGGGGAGATCACCACCGACCTGACCCACCTCGTACGCACCGAAGTCGACCTGGCCAAGGCGGAGCTGAAGGAACAGGGCGGGCAGGCGGGACAGGCGGCGGGCCTGTACGGGGGCTCCGGATACGCCACCGGCCTCGCCCTCGCGCTCGCCAGCCTCGCGGCGGTCTTCGGCCTCGACCACGTCATGGACCGCGCGTGGGCGGCGCTGATCGTCGCCGCGGTATGGGCGGTGGTCGGCGCGGTCCTGTACGTCACCGGGCGCAAGCGGATGCACGCGGTGCGGCTCACACCCGAACGCTCGATCGATTCGTTGAAGGAGGACGCCACATGGGCCCGACACCCGACCGGCTGAAGCAGGAGGCCGAGGAGACCCGGACCCATCTGTCCGAGAGTGTGGACCGACTCGCCGAGCGGCTCAGTCCTCCCCGTGTGGCGCGCCGCCGCGCGCGTGCGGTGCGCTCCCGCGCCGAGGGCGTCAGGGACCGCGTCATGGGCACCGCGCGGGCCACCACCGCGCAGGTCGGCGACACCACCGGGCAGGTGCGGGAGCAGGCCGGGCAGACGCCCGAGCGGATGCGCGCCCGGGCCCAGGGCAGCCCGCTGGCGGCCGGGATGGTCGCCTTCGGCGCGGGCCTGCTCGTCGGCGCGCTCTTCCCGCCGACCGCCGCCGAGACCCGCGTCGGCCAGCGGGTCCGCGACCACTCCGAGGAGCTCGTCGCCCCCGTGAAGGACGCCGCCCAGGGCGCGGCCCGCGAGACCGGGGCCGAACTGCGCGAACCGGCCCGCGAGGCCGTGTCGTCGGTCAAGGACACGGCCCAGGAGGCGGCACGCTCCACGACCCGGCGGGCCCGCACGCCGGAGTGACCGCGGGCGCACCGCCCCGGCCCGAGCCGGCCGGGGCGGTCCTCGGTACCTCTCGGGGCACCTCCACGCCGGTGCCCACTGGCACGACGCCGTGGAGCAGGCCATGCTGGCGTCGAGGAGGTGCACTCGTATGGGCATCGAGGATTTCGGCGGCGGCCAGGCCGCGCAGTCCGACGTCCTGGTCGTGACGACCAATGACGTTCCGGGGTATCAGGTGCAGCAGGTCATCGGTGAGGTCTTCGGCCTGACGGTGCGCTCGCGGCACCTCGGCTCGCAGATCGGCGCGGGCCTGAAGTCCCTGGTCGGCGGCGAACTGAAGGGCCTGACCAAAACCCTCGTGGAGACGCGGAACCAGGCCATGGAACGACTGGTGGAGCAGGCCAGGTCACGGGGTGCGAACGCGGTCCTCATGATGCGCTTCGACGTGACGGAGGCGGCGGACGTGGGCACCGAGGTGTGCGCGTACGGAACCGCCGTGGTCCTCGCCCCGAAGGGGTAGCCGCGGAGGCCCTCACGAGATGGCGCCATAGGCAGCGCGCCCTGTTGGCCACGCCTCGCCCTGGGCCAGGACCGGCTCGACGCCGCGCGTCTTCACTCGCGGTTACGAATGGCCCGGGGTCGGACCGCAGGTGTTCGCTGTGCGGCAACTGCCGGGATCGCTCGGTGGGGAGGCCCGCTCCGCCCGAGCAGGGGGTTGCGGCAAGCGCGTCGCGCCCGGTTCGGTCGGCTGTCGGCGCGGCCTTGTGGCCGAGCACCTCACCGGCGGGCGCGACGCGTTGGCAGACCGGTCAGCGGCGGCGCGTCAGGTGACGTGCAGCGTCAGCCCGTACCGCGCGAGGATCTCGTTCACCGGCTGGTACCAGGTCTCGCCGCCGCCGGAGCAGTTGCCCCAGCCGCCCGACGTGACGCCCTGCGCCTGGTCCCCGCTGATGAACGAGCCGCCGGAGTCGCCGGGTTCGGCGCAGACGCTGGTCTTGGTCAACTGGTGCACGACGGTGCCGTCGGAGTAGTTCACGGTCTCGTTCTTGGCCAGGACCTGCCCGCAGTGCCAGTGCGTGGTGGAGCCCGAGCGGCAGATGGACGTGCCGACCGGCATCTCGGTGGAGCCGCGCACCAGCCGGTCCGGGATGGTGCCCCAGCCCAGGACGACCGGCACGGTCCACCAGCCCTGGCCGACGGAGACGTAGGCGTAGTCGTCGCCCGGGAACGACGAGCCCTGGAACGTGCCCATCGCGGAGCCGTCCCAGCCGCGCACCGAGGCCCCCGCGCGCCCGCAGTGCCCGGCGGTGACGAAGCCGCCGTGCACCGAGAAGCCTATGGAGCAGCGGACGTTGCCGGTGTAGTACGGGTCGCCGCCGACGGTACCGGCGGCGAAGGTGCGGGGCGCGTCGGCGACCGTCGCGACCCGCACGGGGGCGGTGGCGCGGGCTCGGCGCACGAAGGCTTCGACGTCCTTGTCGGCGGCGTGGCCCGCGACGACGGAGACGACGACCCTGTTCGCCTTGGGGTCGACGCGCCAACTCGCCACGCCTGAGGGTGCCTTGATGCGGTCCACGCGCGCCTTCGCGGCGTCGAGGCGCGCCGCGCTGTGCTCGACGATCCGGACGGCGGCGCCCGTGCGGCGCACGGCCTTCGCGGCCCCCGGCCGGGTCACGGCCACGGTCAGCCGGTCGCTCCCGGCGTCGAACCAGGATCCTGCGTAGTCGGCGCCCGCCGCCTCGCGCGCCGCGCGCTCGACCCCGACGGCGTGCCGCTCGGCGGCGAGCCGGTCACGCGCGGCGCTCGGCGACAGGCCGAAGTCGCGCTCCATCGCGTCGAGGAGCCCGGCGGAGGCGGGGGCCCCGGACCCGGGCGTGGTGGCGGTAGTGGCGGCCGTGGCGACGCCTGTGCCGCCGCAGGTCGCCAGCAGCAATAGGGCGGACAGAGCCAGACGTGCTCCCGTCTTGCGTCTCACAGGGGACCCTTTCGTCGTTCCAACGGAGTGGGAGTGGAACCGGGGCGGGGAGGGTCGGACCAGGGTGGAGGGTCGGACCGGGTGTGCATGGAACCGGGGTGCCGGGGTCGGACCGAGGTTTCTGAGAGCGCTCTCATCACGGCTGGGGCCGAGAGTAGGGAAGCCGCGATGGCAAGTCCAGACCACGCGGCTTCCGTTCCGCGCCCGCCGCCGCCCGTTCGGCGCCCGCTTCCGCCAGGCCCTGGCTCTCGCATCACAGGTGTGTTCTGGTACCTACGGACAACCTCGCAACGCCATGCACGGCCGTTCGCCCCTCGCGGCCCCCGGGCCGCCGTCTTCCTCAGCCAAGGAGGATCCGTGCGACTGCGACAGTTCACCGGCCTCGGACGCCAGGTGGCCCTGCTGGTGCTCCTGGCCCTGGGCGCCGCCGGACTGACGGTGACGCCCGCGGCCACGGCTGTCGGAGACCCACCGCGGAGCCACGGACTCAAGGGCGAGTACTACACCCAGTCCGCGCCGGGAGCCTTCGACTTCCACGAGCTCAAGGCCACCGTCTTCGACCCGGTCATCGACTTCGCCACCCTCGAACCCCGCCTCGCCGCGGCCACCGGCCGCAGCGACGACGCCACCGTCCGCTGGACCGGGAAGCTGGTGCCGGACCGGACGGGACCGACGGCCTTCTCCATGATCGGGGACAACGGCTTCCGGCTGTGGATCGACGGCCGACTCGTCATCGACCACTGGGTCGACGACTGGGACAAGGAGCAGAGCTCCCGGCCCGTGGAGCTCACCGCGGGCACGTCCTACGACATCAAGGTCGAGTACTTCGAGCACTACGGCGGCTCGCATCTGCGGCTGCGCTGGACCCCTCCGGGCGGTGAGAAGGCCGTCGTGCCGCGCGACGCGTTCCGCCCGCCCGACGGCTGGGACTACGACGGCGCCACCGACGCCGCCGTGCGGGCCGACGGCCGCACCCTCGCCCTCGCTTTCCCCCAACGCCTCGCGCCCCCGCCCGGCTCCCTCACCGGGCACATCCACGCCACCATCGGCGGCGCCAAGTGGCCCCTGGCCACCGCTGCGCTCGACGAGGCCGATCCCGGCGTCCTGCTCGTACGCCTCGAGGAGCCCGTCGTCGGCAACAAGGAGGGCACCGCGCGCGGCACCGTGGACCTGCGCTACGACGGCCGGGGCGGTCTCGCCACCGTCGGCGGGAACGAGGTCGACGCGTTCCTCAGCGGCGGCGTCAACCGTTCCCGCCACGAACTGCGCACGCCCTGGGCGGGCGACGCCGAGGCGGGCAGGGGGTGGCGCGCGTACCCGCGCCCGCAGCTCACCCGGGCCACGTGGCGGAACCTCAACGGCCGGTGGCAGTTCGCCGCGGCCGAGGCGGGTGACGCGCCACCGGTGGGCAAGGACCTCGCCGAGCGCATTCGCGTTCCCTACCCGGTCGAGTCACAGCTCTCGGGCGTCCAGCGGCACGAGGACCGCATGTGGTACCGGCGTACGTTCACC
Source organism: Streptomyces sp. YIM 121038 (assembly GCF_006088715.1). Lineage (NCBI taxonomy): Bacteria > Bacillati > Actinomycetota > Actinomycetes > Kitasatosporales > Streptomycetaceae > Streptomyces > Streptomyces sp. YIM 121038. The sequence continues at coordinate 9,344,703 of NZ_CP030771.1, read as the reverse complement.
GTCCCCGAGGGCTGGCGGATCGGCGACGGCCGGCGCCTGCGGCTGAACTTCGGCGCCGTCGACTGGCGGGCGAGGGTGTACGTCAACGGCACCGAGGTCGCCGAACACCGGGGCGGCTACGACAAGTTCAGCGCCGACGTCACCGACGCGCTCAAGCCCGGGACCACCCAGGAACTGATCGTCGGCGTGTACGACCCGACGGACGCCAAGGGTGGCGAGGGCGGCGAGAACCCGCCCCTCGGCAAGCAGCGCCTGGACCCCAGCGGCATCTGGTACACCCCTTCGTCCGGCATCTGGCAGACCGTCTGGATGGAGCCGGTGGCGGCCGACCACGTCGACTCGCTCAAGATCACACCCGATGTCCCCGGGAGCCGGGCCGTCGTGGAGGCGAAGGGCGTGCGCGACGGCGTGCCGGTCACGGCCACCGCGTACGCGGACGGCGAGCGGGTCGCGACGGCGACCGGACGGACGGGCGCTCCCCTCACCCTGAGGATCGGCGAGCCGCGCCTCTGGTCGCCCGACGACCCGTTCCTCTACGACGTGAAGGTCACGGTCGGCGGCGATCGCGTCGGCAGCTACTTCGGCCTGCGCTCCATCGCCGTGGACACAACGAGCGGTACCCCGCGCACGGTGCTCAACGGCACCCCCGTCTATCTGATGGCCACCCTCGACCAGGGCTTCTGGCCGGACGGGCTGCACACCGCGCCGACCGACGAGGCGCTGGCGTACGACCTGCGGACGCACAAGAGGCTCGGCTACAACTCGGTGCGCAAGCACATCAAGGTGGAGCCGGACCGCTGGTTCTACTGGGCGGACCGGCTGGGCCTGCTGGTGTGGCAGGACATGCCCGCGATGACCGCGGGGACCGTCCCGGACGGGGCCGCGCGGGCCCAGTACGAGCGCGAGCTGAAGGAGATGATCGACGAGCACGCGAGCAGCCCCTCGGTGGTCATGTGGGTGCCCTTCAACGAGGGGTGGGGCCAGTACGACGTGGCCCGCGTCGCGCGGCAGGTCAAGCGGTGGGACCCCACCCGCCTGGTCAACAACATGTCCGGCGTCAACCTGGGCACCGACGGCGGCGTCGGCGACATCCTCGACGAGCACGGCTACCCGAGCCCGGCCCAGCCCGCCCCCGACGGCAGGAGGGCCCTGGTCAGCGGCGAGTACGGCGGACTGGGACTCGCGGTGCCCGGGCACGCCTGGCCGGTCCAGATGTCGTACGTCGACGTGGACCAGGAGCGGTACACCGACGGCTATCTGGCCCGCCTCGCCGAGGTCCGCGCCCTCGCCTGCAAGGGCGGCAACGGCGCCGTGTACACCCAGATATCCGATGTGGAGGGTGAGTTGAACGGGCTGCTGACGTACGATCGCAAGGTCCTCAAGGCCGACGCCCAGCGCGTCAGGGCCGCTCATGAAGACCTCATCGAAGGCGCGCAGGACGGCACCCTGCCCTGTGCCGCGCCGTGACCAGCTGAGCGTGTGGTCGCCACCTTGTGTTCCGGCCACCGTCAAAGCCCGTGCGCGCGCGGGGATCCGGGGGGGGTGGATGCCGGTGTCGGGCAGTGGGGACGGCCACGTCGAGCTGCTCCTCGGGGCGTACGTCCTCGGCGGCCTTTCCCCCGCGGAGTGCCGGGGCGTGGCCGCCCACATCGCCGCGTGCGACAGCTGCCGCACGGCCCATCGGGAGCTGTCCGACGCCCCGGCTTTCCTGTCCCTGCTCTCCGACGCCGAGCTGTCCGACGGACTGGGCCTGTCGGACAGCGACCCGCCCGGTGGCGCTGCCGGGACCTGACACGGCGTCGGGGCCGCGTGGGGCCCCGGGCCGAAGGGGGTGTCAGTCGGGGGTGGTGAGCCCTCGGCCGCGCAGGCTGTCGCTGAGGGCCCGCATCGCGTAGTACGAACGTGACTTGACGGTCCCGGCGGGCACACCGAGGACCTCGGCGGTCTGGGTGACGGTGCGCCCCAGGTAGTACAGGTGCAGCAGCACCTCCCGGTGGCGGGCCGACAGCTCCCGCAGGGCCGCCACCACCACCTGGCGCGTGAGCGTGTGATCAATGCCGTCCGGCACCGGCAGGTGAGCCGGGCTCGGCTCGCCCTCTTCCGGTGGCCGGGCGCGGCGCAGCCGGTGACCGTCGATCACCAGGTTTCGGACGACGGCGAACAGCCAGGGCCGCAGCGTCTCGGCTGTCGGGTCGAGTTCCCCCGAGTGCTGCCACGCGCGGATCGCCGTCTCCTGGAGGACGTCCTCGGCGCGGTGCCAGTCGCCGCCCGTGAGCCGGGTGGCGAAGCGGAGCATGACCGCCCCGTGGCGGTGGTACAGCGCCCTGAGGAAATCCTCCGTCGGCTCCGCCGCCCGGGCGGCGCTCGCCCCCCGTGCCGTCGGCGGCATCAAGTCCAGCAACGTGCTCCCCCTCCGTCGCGTCCATGAGCGGCAGCGGACACCGGCGCGTGACCGCGCGGGGTGCCATGACGTGATGCGCACCGAGCGGTGCAGGGCGGGGACGGGGCGAACGGCCTCTTCGCCGGCGCCCTGGGCCTCGTGGCGTCCCGACCTCGTCGTCAGGGAACAGCTGCCGCCGGGCGACCCCCCGTATGGGGCCTATTGCGTCTTTCTACCCGCGGTGGGTGGGAACGGAAGCGCCCGTTGTACGACACGTTCGGCCCGAGTGTGCCCGTTCCGCCACGCCTCCTTTCGCTCCGGATGCCTGGTCGACGGCCCGCTCGGCCGGGGGACGGGTCGGCCCGGAGCCCGACAGAGGCGTGCGCGATGCCCGTTCACGGCCCGGTGGGAGGGCATCGCCGAGGAGCGCCGCCTCCCCCCTTGCTGGCTCGAACGAGACGCAGACTGGCCGGAACGAGGTGCCGGAGTGCGGTGAGGGCGACGTAGTACCGCGTGCCGCTGTCACTCCAGCGGTGTGCACCGAGAGGAGCTGACCTTGACGGCTCAGCGAGTACCGACGGCCCGGCCCCACCCGACCCACCTCGACCCACGACGCACCGATCAGGCGCGTGCCGAACCCGCGTGCTGTGACCCGACGCCTCCCGATCCGACAGATCCCGCCCTCGCGGCTTCGGACCCGGCCGCTCCGGACCTGACAGCTCCGGACCCGGCTGCTCTGGACCCGGCAGACCTGCACTCGATCCGTGACGCTCTGGCGTGGGTGCGCGGCGCGGACACCGACGGCGTGCTGGCCGAGCTGGTTCCCGCGCTCACGGCGCGGGAACGGGCGGAGATGGCCACGCACTGCACCCTGGCCCACGTGGCGGCGCTGGTGTTTCCGGCCTCGCTCGGCGTGCTGACCGCCCGGCTGCGTGCCGAAGGGCTCACCGTCGGGAAGGCGGTTCCGAGCACTGTCGTGCGGGCGCGGCTCGGCCGGCGGTACGGCGTGCCGACTGAATCCCTGGACGTCACGATCCTGCACGCGGGCCTCCCGGGGGCGGGCGACAGCGCCCGTACCGTCGAGGTCTTCGCGCTGGAGCTGCCGCCGCGTTCGCCGCTCGACGGGATCGCCGCCCGGGAACGCGCCGAGCACAACGAGTCACACGTCGCCCTCGACGTTCCGGAACCCAACGCGGTGGTGCTGTCCGGACTTCGCGCGCTCCTCGGCGAGCGGGGCGGTCTCATACCGGACGGCGGAGGTCACAACAGGCACGAGGACTGCACGGTGCTGTTCTTCCGCAGCGCAGGAGAGGCAGGTCCGGCCGGTCGCGGGCGGACGCGGAGGCCGCGCTACCGGCGGCTGGAGATCCGGGCCCGTGGGCACCACCCTCTGGCGCTGACCGCACACCTTGAGGCGACGGCGCCCGAGCCCGCCAAGCGGCTCCTTGAACTGATGACCGGCGCCTGGACCACGCAGGCGATCGCCGTGGCGGCGGAGCTGGGAGTGCTCGACCAGCTTCCGGTGGGGCGCGGCGAGCGGCCGCGCCCCGTGCCGGTCGCGCAGGTGGCGGCGCGGGTCGGAGCCGACCCGCGCGGCCTGGCCCGGCTGCTGCGGCACCTCGCGGCCGTGGGCCTGGTGGCACCGTCCGGTGAGTCCTACGCGGCCACGGAGACGGGTGCGCTCCTGCGGCAGGACGCCCGCCCCTCGCTGCGCCCGCTGGCCCTGCTCTACGGCGGGCCCTTCTACGACTCCTTCGGCGCCCTGGCCCACTCCGTACGGACCGGCGAGGAGTCCTTCGCCGCGCTCTTCGGGAAGGGACACTTCGACTACCTCACCGAACACCCCCGCCTCGCGCGGCTCTTCGACGCCGCGATGGCCGCGAGCGCGGCCATGTTCGAGCCGATCCCCGGGCTCTTCGACTTCCGCGGTGCCCGGGTGGTGGTGGATGTGGCCGGGGGCAACGGCCACCTGCTGGGGCGGATCCTGGAACGCGCGCCGCAGCTGCGCGGTGTGCTGTTCGAGCGGCCGGACGTCCTGGCGGCCGCACGGCAGCAGCGGCCCGAGACGAGCTGGGCCCACCGGTGCGCGTTCGTCGCGGGCGACTTCCTGGCGGCGGTGCCGGAGGGCGGAGACGTCTATCTGCTCTCCCGCGTCCTGCACGACTGGGACGACGACCGGGCCCTGACGGTCCTTCGCAGCTGCGCGGCGAGCATGGCGGAGGGCGCCGCCCTGCTGATCGTGGAGCGCCTCCTGCCGACCGACGGATCGGCCTCCCTGGCCGTCTCCTGGGACCTGCACATGATGTGCAACGTGGGCGGCCGCGAGCGGACCGCCGCCGAGTACGAACAGCTCCTCGCCGCGGCCGGATTCACCCTGGACACCGTGCACGGCCTCCCCTTGGACGGCAGCCTGCTGTGCGCGCGCCGTCGCGGCGCCCCTCCTTCGACTCCGACATGCCCGCCTTCGGTGCCGACAACCGGACCGACACCGACGCCGTCATCTTCGACACCTACGGGCGCAGCGGTGTCCAGCAGCCACTGCCGAAGCGCACCGGCGAGCAGTGGGGCAGGTACAGGGGAGAGAGCGTGAGGTTCGGCTGAGAGTCCCGGCGCACACCGCCTCACCCGGCCAATGCTCCAAGAGCCTTCTTGTCGGCTGCCCTTCCCCTGGGAAAATGGTCTCTGACCAGGTGCTTCACCCCCAAGAGACAGGCCCGTACATGTTCGACGCGCTGAAGAACATCAAGGAAAAGGCCGAAGAACTCACCGAAGCCCACGGGGACAAGGTGTCCGACGGACTGGAGAAGGCCGGCGACGTCGTCGACGACAAGACCGGCGGCAAGCACGGCGACAAGATCGACACTGCCGTCGACAAGGCCCAGGACTTGGTCGAGAAGCTGGGCGAGAAGAGCGAGAACAAGCGCTGAGCCGCCCCGCGAGCTGACCACGGGTCCGGGCGCCGCCGCACCGCCGTCGAGCTCCCGGACCTGCCGCTCCGCCCCACGGGCGCCCGGACGACGCCCGCTCGCCCCGGGCCCGGCCCCCTTCGGCGCCGGGCCCCGGAGACGTGCTACTTGCTCACGGCGAAGCGCATCAGGGCGTGCTCGTCGCCCTGCTTGATCTTCCCCGTCGTGTTGATCACTTCCAGCTTCCACGTGCCGCCGACCCGCACGGCCTTGGCGACGGCGCACCCGTTGTCCTGGCTGAGCAGACTCGGCCAGATGTCGGCGACCTGCTGAGAGCTGCCCCCGGTCGCGTCGTAGACCTTGAAGCTGATGTTGCGCGCCTTCTGGAAGGAACTGCCCTTCTTGTACGCGGCCGCGACGAACACGATCGACGTGATGTTGGACGGGAGCTGGGCGAACTCGACCGTCACCGTCTCGTCGTCCCCGTCGCCGTGGCCTGTCTGGTTGTCGCCGCTGTGGACCAGCGAGCCGTTGCCCATCGGGTCCAGTGAGTCGAGGCCCGCGAGGCGCACCGGGTCCCCGCCCTGCATGGCGATGGCTATCAGGTCGAGGTCCGTGCCGGTCTTGCGGCGGAGCTTGCCCAGCACCCCGCCGCTGCTGCCGGCGGTGGGGTCCCAGGAAGCTCCGATCGAGAGGTGGGTCACCCCGTCGAGGTCCGCCGGGCCGTCTTCCTTGGTGAGCGTGATCACGTGCGTGCCATCCTTTGATCTAACGGGCTACTACACGCAGAGTGTGCCTGGTACCCCCTCGGTTCCCTGCGGTGGGCCCCGGCTGACGTGCGTCGCCTCACACCCCGGCCCGGCCACGGGCCGGTTTCGGCCCGCGCCCGGCAAGCGCCGTTGACCCGGCAACTCGCCCGCGGGTTGACTCTCCCCCGCCAACCGAGCGGCGGCATCGGCGCGGCCGCCCTGATCGCGGGGAGGACCGATCAGCGTGCGACGGACGAGCAGCGGGAGCGGAAGACGGTGGCGGCGCCGCGGCGGCTGTGTGCTCGCGGCCTCCGTCCTGGTGGGGTGGCCGACGCCGCAGGCGCAGGCGGAGCCGGGAGAGGACGGCGTCGTCCAGGTCGACCTCGGGCCCGAGGGTGCGCAGCCCGACAACTGGTCGCAAGCACGCGGGATCAGCGCCGACGGAAGGTTCGCCCTCTTCACCTCTCTGGCGTCCAACCTGGTGCCGGGTGACACGAACCGCCTGTACGACGTCTTCGTACGGGATCTGCGCTCCGGGCGTACCGAGCGGGTCAGCGTCGGCGACGACGGGGCGCAGCTGGACGGGTCCACGAGCGAGGCCGGCATCAGTGCGGACGGCCGCTACGTGGCGTTCAGCACCGACGCGCCCGGCGTCGTGCCGGGGCAGCCGACGGGCGGCGGCGAGAAGGTCTTCGTGCGGGACCGTACGGCCGGGCGCACCGAACTCGTCCCCACCGAAGGGAACTCCGGCAGCCCCGCCATCAGCGGGGACGGCCGCTATGTGGCGTACCACTCGGGTCGGCGCGACATCGCCGTCGCCGATCGCCGGACCGGGGCCACCCGGCTCGTCACGACCGGGGCGGACGGCTCCCCGGCCGACAACGCGTCCGCCGACCCGGTCATCAGCGCGGACGGAGCCACCGTCGGCTTCCGTTCCAAGGCCACCGACCTGCTTCCCCGCGGGCAGGCCCGTACCGTGGCGCAGCCGGGCGGGGCCCCGGCGTCCAAGCCCCCTCCCGCGCGCCACACCTTCCCCTTCTTCGCGTACGACGCGCGCACCGGCCGCGTCCAGAAGGCCTCCGTCGACGCGACCGGCGCGCCCCGCGACGCTCACCCGTACGCGACGCTGAGCCCGGACGGGCGCCACGCCCTCTTCAGGGTCTTCGAGCCGAACGGCCCTGACGTGGACGGCTCGCACGTCGAGCTCTACGTCCGCGACCTGTGGCGGGGGACGACCACGCGGGCCGCGCCGCCGCTGCCGGGCACCCGGACGGTGCACGACGCGTACCGCGGCACGGTGACGGCCGACGGCCGTCGGCTCGTCTTCGGCTCGGGCGCCGACAATCTGGTGCCCGGTGACACCAATCAGGCCGTGGACGTCTTCCGGCGCGATCTGCTCACCGGCCGGGTCGAGCGGATCAGCGTGACCGGGGGCGGCACGGAGATCTCCTGGGCGCCCAACTCCCTCTCCGTGGACGGCCTCGGCACCGCCGCGCTCCTCGACGGGGGCGGCAAGGTCTACCTCCTGCGGCTGCCCACCGGCTGATCGGGCGTCAGCGCGCGCGGCGGCACGCGCCCGTGAAGACGCGGTCGAGTTGGTCGTCCAGGGCGGTGAGGACCGCCGCTTCGGGTGTGCCGTCGGGGTCGATGTGCGTGTGCAGGGCGAGCCCCTCCGCACACGCGACGATCCGCAGGGCCTGACCGGCGGCGTCGACGCCCCGGGCGACCTCGCCGCACGCCTTGCCGTTGTCGATGGCCCGGGTGACGCGTGCGCGGATGCCCGCGAGGGTCTCCCTCTGGACGGCGGCGAGGCGGCTGTGGTGCGCGGCCTGGTCCGCGAAGGCGCGGCGGACCAGGAATTCGGCGCGGCGGTCCCGGTCGAGCGGCACGAGCTCGGCCAGGGCCTGGCGCAGCATCGTGGCGATGGTGCGGCCCTGCGCCTCGCCGCGGTTCACCAGTTCCTCCACGCGCGCGGTGAAGCGGGCGTTGACGCGGGTGAACGTGGCGAGCAGCATCTCGTCCTTCGCCGTGAAGTAGTGCTGCACCAGGCCCACGGACATGCCTGCTTCGGCGGCGGTCCGCGCGACGGTCACGGCGGTCAGGCCGTCCCGCACGATCAGGCGCTGGACGGCGTCGGTGATCTGCCCGTTGCGGGCGTCGTGGTCGGCGGTTCTCGGCACGCGAAGACGGTACCGCGCGCGATAACCGTATGCATATATTGCTACCAGTACCGCTACCGGAGAAGGAGTCCTCGATGCTTCGACGCCGTTCAACTCGCTTACTGGGGCTCGTGATCGCTCTCGCCTCGCTCCTGCCGTCCGGTGTGGCCGCCGCCGGCCCCGGCGGGGGCGGCCAGGCGGAGGCCCACCGCCGCCCCGCCCGTGACCCGGCCCTGCAGACGCTGGCCGACCGGGTGGTGGCCGACCCGAACCCCAACCCCGGCGCCTTCCTCCTGGCTCGCGACGGAGCGCGGGTCCGCTTCGGCGCGGCCGGTCTCGCGGACCGGGCCACCGGCGCCCCGATGAGCCCGGACCTGAGGTTCCGCGCGGGAAGCATCACCAAGACCTTCACCGCGACGGTCGTCCTGCAACTCGTGGCCGAGCACCGGCTGCGCCTCGACGACACCGTGCAGCACCTGCTGCCCGACCAGGTCCGCGCCGACAACGCGCTGTCCGGCGCGCCCATCACCGTCCGCCAGCTGCTCCACCACACCAGCGGCCTGTACGACTACGTCGAAGGGCTGCTCCCCCGCTTCCGCGCCCTCGACCAGTACTGGCCCCGCGACCAGCTGATCGGCATCGGCCTCGCCGAGGCCCGGTACTTCCCCGCGCCCGGCACCCGGTTCCGGTACTCCAACACCAACTACCTGCTGCTCGACCTCATCGTCGAGCGGATCACCGACCGCGATCTGCGCACCAACCTGGAACAGCGCGTCTTCAAGCCCGCGGGTCTGCGGGACACTTCGTACCCGCTGGCGGACACCGCCGTCGACGGGCCCCACGCGCACGGCTACGCGGACGTCTCACGGCTGCTGCCGCACGTGCCGGACCCCACGCGGTACGACGTCACCTCCCTCAGCCCGTCCGAGGCGGGCGCGTCGGGCGCCCTCGTGACCACCGCGGCCGACACCGCGCGCTTCTACCGGGCCCTGCTGCGCGGGCGGCTGCTGCCCCCGGCCGTCCTGCGCCGGATGCTCGACGACACCGTCCCCACGACCGGCAGCCCGCGGCCCGCGGTGGGCTACGGCCTCGGGATCTACGTCTACGCCACGGACTGCGGCCCCGCGTACGGCCACGGAGGCAGCGCCGCCGGATATCTGACCTTCGCCCTCAACAGCCGCGACGGCGACCACCAGCTCGTGGCCCACACCAACTGGAACCCCCTCGTCGACGCCGGGCTCGACAAGCCGTTCTGGGCAGCCTTCCAGGAGGGGTACTGCGCCGGGGGTCACACGACCGGGTGATTCCCCCTACGGCACGGCCGCTGTTCCATTGAACGGAACGGGCGCTGGCCCTCACCCGCACCCCTCGGCATAGTCGGCCCTCCGCGCCCCTGCCTGCACGAGCGCGTGGACACAGCTCAGCGAACCCGCGACTCGGAGGCGGCGCTCATGACCCTCATGCGACTCACACTCGACACCGTGTACCTCTTCGAGGAGGAGGAAGCGGGATCGACCCGCATGGGCCTGTACGTCCGGGTCCTCGACAACTCCGGGAACCAGGTGGCCGAGTTCCGCTGGAACCGGCGCAACGGCGAGGTCGAGGACAACTTCCAGTACCCGCTGGACGGCGACCAGGAGTACCCGAGCGTCCTGGTGTTCGACATCGGCGGTGTCCCCGGCGGCATCGGCCGCCTCCACGTCAAGGCGTACACGGACAACGACGAGCGCTGGCCCGACGAGGGCCACCACGAGAACTTCCTCGGCGAGGCGGAGGTCGTCTTCGACACCCGCGAGCCGAGCCAGCTCGGCCAGGTGCTGCTCGGCCCCACCACCACCGACAACGGCCACACCGGCTACGCGGTGACCGGCGTCCTCGAAGCCGTGCCGCCGCACGTCTTCCGGCAGCTGCGGCTGGTGTTCCGGGACGTGGTGGTCTTCGACGACGAGAACAGCGACTTCACGCACATGGGCCTGTACGTCCGCGCCTTCGCCCCGGCCCAGGGCGGCGCCGAGGCCATCGACCAGGAGCTCCTGCGCTGGAACAACGGGGGCGACCGCGTCTTCGACGAGGCGCTCTTCCCGCTCGCCAGCGGCCTGCCCTCCCCCGTCACCACGCTGGCCGTGGGCGGGCCGACCCGGATCTGGGTCGAGGCGTACACCCACGACGACGAGGCCTGGCCGAGCGGCGGCGCCTACGAGAACTTCCTCGGCCGCGCGATGATCACCATCGACCCGAACGAGCCGGACACCCTGGGCCGCCACGTCCTCGGCCCCACCCAGACCGACCAGACCCACAACGGCTTCCTGCTCACGATGAGCAGCGAGCTCCTGCCTCCCGACGCCACCCCGAACCTGGAGATCACGGGCGTCGAGGTCACCCAGGCCACCCAGCACTTCACCCCGCCCACGGGCGGCCCGCAGCACGCCCTGGCGGCGGGCAAGGCCACGCTGGTCCGGGTCTATCTGGACTCCGGCATCGATCCGCGCGAGGGCGGCACCGTGGACGGGGTGGTCGGGACGCTGACCCTCAACGGCGGCTCCTTCACCACCCGTTCGCTGAATCCGATCACGGCCCGGCCCATCGCGCAGGTCGACCGGGGGCAGATCGCGCACACCCTGAACTTCCTCATCCCCGCGGACCGGGTGACGGCCGGGACGGCCAAGATCCAGGTGCAGGCGGAGGTCGCGGGCACCTTGAGCAACCCCATGGAGGTGACGGCCGACTTCCGGGCGACGCGGCCGGTGACCGTCTGGATGGTGCGGGTGTCGACCCCGGCGGTCCCAGCCCTCACCCCGGCGCGCTACCGCGCCGTCGCCGACCTCCTCCCCCTGCGCTACCCCATCGCCGACACCGGCGGGATCGTCTACTACACGGTTCCTGGCCTGACGGAGATCCACACCACCCGCGACCTGGCCAGCGAGGACGGGCAGGGCGACTTCATCGACGACCTGGAAGACATCCAGGAGGACCACGGCAACGACGACCAGCTGCTGTACGCGATGCTCGACCACGCCGTCCCCCTGGGCAAGATCGGAGGCCTGGCGCGATACAACGATCACGTCTCGTTCGGGTACGAGGACGCCATCACCTTCGCCCACGAGGTCGGCCATCTCCTGGGGTTGCGCCACGCACCTTGCGGCGGCCCCGAGAACGTCGACGAGGACTTCACCCCGCCCGACGGCCGGACCGGCGAGGTCGGTGCAGGACCGCTGACGCCCACGCCCATCCTGCACCCGGCCACCACCGGTGACCTGATGAGCTACTGCGACGTCCGCTCCAGCTGGATCGGCGGCTACCACTGGCTCCGGCTGCTCAACACCCTGTCCGTGCGCGGCGAACAGGCCGACGCGGCACCGCCCGAGCGCCCCGTGCACGGCACGGTTCCGGCCGCGCTGACCACCACCAGTCGGCCGTTCCCGGGCCAGTACGTGCGAGTGCGCGGCCGGGTCAGCCGCTCCGGGGCCGTGCGCTGGCAGCCGTGCCTGCGGACCTTCCGCAAGCCGTCGCCGCCGCGGACGGTCCCCGGCCCCGTCTACACCGTGTCCGTCGAGGACGCGGCCGGGCAGGTCCTGGCCAGCGCCCCGACCGCCGTGGTCTTCGACCGCCACGAGCAGCAGGAGGCGGCGTTCGGCGCCCGTCTGCCCTACGCCGCGCGGGCCCACCGCGTCGTCCTGCGCCGCGACGGGACCGAGCTGGGCGCGCTGGTCGTGCCGTCCGGCGCCCCCCAGTTCATCCTGAACACACCGCTGTCCACGCCGGAGATCGACACCGAGGGCGTCCTGCACCTGCGCTGGCAGCGACTGGACGTCGGCGAGCCCGAACCGCGCCCCGCCTTCACGTACTTCGTACGGTTCACCAACGCCGACGGGACCTTCGCGCCCCGCCCGGGGGTCAGCCTCAGCGGTACGTCCTTCGACCTGGACCTGCGCACGATGCCGGGGCACGAGCGGTGCGTGGCGCAGGTCATCGCGACCAACGGCTATCACACGTCGTACGTGCAGACTCCGGCGTTCGCCCTGCCTCCGCGACCGCCCGAGGTGCTGCTCGGCGCCGTCGAAGGACCGCTGTTGAACGCCCAGGGCAGTTCGCCGCAGCACGGCCCGATCACCGGCGCCGACGTGGCGTGGCTCGTCGACGGCCGCGCGGCGGCGACCGGCGTCTCCTTCGACGTCCGCTCCACCGGCTCCGGAGCCCATGCGATCGCGGTCAGGATCACCGACCGCGACGGCCTGGACATCACGGCGCCGCTCGGGACGTACGACGGCACCAGCGGGCAGCGCCTGCCGGTCCCGCCTGCTCAGTAGCCGAAGCCCCCGAGCCCGCCGCGTGACCGAGGTAGCCGATCACTCACCCCTCAGACGGGAGCCACTGCCGACCGCGTCGCGGAGTCGACGACGTACTCGAAGAGTTCGCGGGACGCGGCGGCGGGCGGCCGCGCTGCGGGACGGGACGCGCCCGTGGCGAGCAGGCCGTCGACGAGGATGAGCAGCTGGTCCGCGCCGAAGTCGGGGCGCGCGTGCCCGAGGGCGGTCAGCTCGTCGGCGAACAGGCCGTGGAGGGTGCGCCGGTAGGCCTGGGTGACCTCGTGGGCCGGGTGCTCGGGGTCGGTGAGCGCGAGGTCGGCGGCCAGATAGCGGCAGCCGTGGAAGTCCGGGGCCGCGGCGATCTCGGCCAGCCGGTCGGCGACCGCGAGGAGCCGGGTACGGGGGTCGTCCCCCGCGGCGTCCATCGTGGCGCGGTACTTCGCCAGGTCCTCGGCGGTGCTGCGGCGCAGCACCTCGGCGATGAGGCCGTCCTTGCCGCCGAAGTGCTCGTACAGCGAACGCCGGGCGGCTCCGGCCGCCTTGAGCAGGGCGTCCACGCCGACAGCGACGCCCTGGGTGTAGGTCAACTCCTGGGCGGCGAGCAGCAGTCGTTCGCGGGGGCCCGGTTGGGTGGCGGCGGTCATGGCGTGATTGTGCCAGCTCTTGACGCGGTAGATCAACTGGTCTATCTATATCTCCAGCGACAGCGGATAGACCGAACGGTCTATCCCTTCTGGGGAGGCATCATGTCCACTCGCCACACCACCGAGGCCGTCGGCTCCGTCCGCGACACCACCGAGGTCATCGACCGCTTCAACCGCGCCTTCATCGAGCACGACACGGGTCTCCTGGCAGGGCTGATCGCCGAGGACTGCGTCATGGAGAGCGTCCAGCCCGCGCCCGGCGGGGAGCTGGTCCGCGGCGGTGAGGCGTGCACGGCCTGGTGGTCGGCCGTCATCGACGACCGCGCCACGCAGTTCACGCCGCAGGAGGTCATCGTGGCGGGCGAGCGCGCGACGATCGTGTGGAGCTACCGCTTCGGAGCGGGTCCCGACCAGTGGGTGCGCGGGGTCAACGTCATGCGCGTGACGGGCGGCCGGATCACCGAGGCGTTCGGCTTCAGCAAGACCGCGGGCGAGGTCCCGCTCGCCGCCGAGTCCGACGCCGCGTGACGCACCCCTGCGCCCGGCGCCTCCACCCCCGTCACACGAAGGGCCTTTCGATGCGGAGCTACCACCTGTCCCACAGCGGCGCCGGACTCTCCGGCCTCACCGTCCGCGAGCACGACGTCCCCGCGCCAGGACCCGGCCAGGCCGTGGTGGCGGTGCGCGCGACATCCCTGAGCTTCCGCGAACTCATGGTCCTCGACGGCACCTACGTCCTGCCGGTCGAGCCGGACGTCGTCCCCGTGTCGGACGGGGCCGGTGACGTCGTCACGGTCGGCCCGGACGTCGACGCGGTCCGCGTCGGCGACCGCGTCGCCGCCACGCTCTTCCCCTCCTGGCAGGACGGCCCGTTCGCCGTGGAGCACCTCGCGCAGCGCGGCGGCTCCCTGGACGGCATGCTCACCGAGTACGCCGTCGTCGACGCGGACTCGCTCGTGACCGTCCCCGCCCATCTGTCGTACGAGGAGGCCGCGACGCTGCCCTGCGCGGCGGTCACGGCCTGGAACGCGCTGACCGGCGACGGCGTCGGCGTCCGGCCCGGCGACACCGTCGTCGTGCAGGGCTCCGGCGGCGTGTCCCTCTTCGCGCTCCAGTTCGCCAAGGCGCTCGGCGCGCGGGTGATCGCCACGACCAGCAGCCCGGCCAAGGCGGCACGGCTGCGCGGCCTCGGCGCCGATGACGTCGTCGATTACACGGCCACGCCCGACTGGGCCGACGAGGTCCGCGCCCGCACCGGCGGGCGGGGCGCCGACCGCGTCGTCGACGTCGCCGGGCTCCTCCACGAGTCCGTCCGCGCCGTCGCCCTGGCCGGCACCGTCGCGTGCGTCGGCTTCGTCGGCAAGACCGCGGAGCCGCTCGACCCGCGGGCCCTGTTCGCCTCCGGCGCCACCGTCCGCGCCGTGGCGGTGGGCAGCCGCGCCCAGTTCACCGCCATGAACGCCGTCATCGAGGCGCACGGGCTCCGGCCCCTGATCGACCGGGTCTTCCCCTTCGACGAGGCCGTCGACGCCTACCGCCACTACGCCTCCGGCGGCGCCTTCGGCAAGGTGGTCATCAGCACCTCGTGACCCCGGCGCGAAGGCAACTTGGTCGGGTGACTTGTTCTCCTGACTAGGTCGGTAGGATGGGCGCATGGCTCACGTTTCCGCGGCCGAGCGCCGCCCTCAACTGATCAAAGCGGCCATCGACCTCATGACCAGGGAGGGAGTGGCCGCGGGCAGCACGCGCGCGATCGCTGCCGAGCTCGGTGTCGCGCAGGCCACGGTCCACTACACCTTCGGCACGAAGGCGGATCTGTACCGGGCGGTGATGGAACAACTCACCACCGACCTGATCGCCCACGTCGAGCGGGCGACCCCGCGGGACGCCGGTTTCGAGGACACGATCGTCGCCCTGGTCAGCGTCCTGTGGCGCACCGTGCGGGAGGACGCGATGCGCTACAACCTGCAGACCGAACTGAGCATGGTCGCCCTGCGCACCCCCGAGATGACGGAGGCCCTCGGGAGCTACTACCAGGGGGTGAACGACGTGACGGCGAAGCTGGTGTCCGAGGCGGCGGCCCGGACCGGGCACGAGCTCGCCCACCCGGCGGAGGCCATCGCCCGCTTCTTCCTCGCCGGCTTCGACGGGCTGACGCTCCAGTGCCTCTACACCCCGGACCAGCCCGGCGAGGACCTCGCCCTCCAGGCCCTGGTCTCCGCGACCATCGCGCTGGCGGGCGGCCGCCTGGACCTGGTGAAGGTACCGACGGACTGAGCCCCCATAGCGTTGAATCGGCCAACTACATGCGGCGGGCAAAGTGACCTCACCAGTCTGCTGAGCCACACCCACTTGTCCCGTACGCGGGTGCACTTGGGTCGCGCCGACACGATTCGGTCGAGATGGCCGAAGCCCGACGGAAATCCCTGGGGGCCGGTCCGCGTATTTCCATGTCGCACGTCGTTAATCCCACACGGCCGTTACGCCACCTCTTGGCGGCAGTTTAGCTATTGCATTTGTCGTGCAGGAGCGAGACGGATGCAGGAGTCGGGAATCGGCCGCCCTCCGGGTTCCTACGCTCAAATGCGTATGTGCGACGCCCCTCCTGGCAGACCACCCTCTCTACCATGCGGCGACATCCGTGATGGGAGCCGTATGTCCGTGAGGAGGACCGAATGATCGTGCACATTGATTTCCACCGCACTCGGAGGATGCTGGCCCCGAGCCACAACCACTCAAGTATCGCTCCTGTGTTCACCTGGAACGACTGAGAAATAGGTGCCGGGTTCCGGGAATCGCCGACCGGCGATTCCCGGAACTTCATGGGTTGGAGGAATCGTTGACGGTCAATGAATCCATCGGAATCGGCTGCCCCCGGATGGTGCGCGTAGAATTACGGCCACTTGTCTGGCCCCGCCCGGGCGCGCCGCGGCACACGCTCGCCATCGCCCCGAGAGGCGGCCTCTTCGAGATCAAAGCGGCGCCCGAGGACGTCGCGGCGGTCCTGGCCCGCTGTGACGGCGCGACCCCCCTCGACGAGATCGTCCGCACCACCTCCGACCCGGCGGGCTACCGCGAAGTCCTGGAGAAGCTCACGGAACTCGGTGGACTCAGCACGGCGGAACCCATCGCGGGCGAGGCCAACTGGCTGCGGTTCGACCAGGGACCACGGCCCGACCCCGAGCGGGTGACGGCCACACCGCTGATCCTCACGGGCGACGCGGAGCTGACCGACGTCGCCCGCGTCTGCCCGGCGACGGCCAACTTCGCCTCGGTCGAGGTGACGCCCAGGTCCGGCCTCGCGGACGCCCTGGCGGCACATCCGGCCCACAAGCCCGTGGTGCTCGCCCTGCGCGACCGCTTCGACCTCGGCTATCTGGAGTCGCTGAACGACTTCTGCGCCGAGCACCGGGTCCTGTGGTCGTCGTTCCACCTCAGCGAGGGCCGCGGCTGGGCCGGGCCGACCGTCGCACCCGGCCGCACGCCCGACTACCGGGACCTCCTGGGCCGACGGCTCACGGCGGCCGAACGGCCCGACGTCCACGCCGCGTTGACCGGCGAGGCCGTCTTCGGCGCGGGCGGCGCCCCGACGCCCTCCGAACTCCTGTGGATGCTCTCCTACTTGCTGATCGACATCGAGCGCTGGGTCGCCGGGGTCACCGCGTGGTCGCTGTGGGCGGAGATCGAACTCGACCCGGTCGAGCTGACCATCGCGCGCCACCCGGTGCTTCCGCTGCCCGACCGGCCCCTGAACGACGACACCCCGCCCTTCAACGAACGGCTCCTCCTTGACAACCGCACCGGCCTGATCGCCTCCCACCAGATCTTCGAGCACGACAAGTCCGTCCCCGACCGCCTGGTCACGGTGCAGACCAACGTCGCCGACATGCGCCGCCTGTACACCTGGGCCAACAACGTGGTCTGCGGCGGCACCGCGTTCCGCAACTTCCGTGCCGCCCGCAGCGCCGCGATCGGCGAGGCCGTCGAGCGGTACTGCGGGAACTGCATCACCGAGACCGTCGACGTCCGTGAGGCCTCGTACCAGGACCTGGAGCGGGCGGGGGAATCCGCACTCGACCCGAACCGCCTCGTGCTCTACTCGGACCGCTTGTACGACAGCCCCGGCTTCCCGTTCGTCCGGTTCACCCACGACCGGACCACCCACTGGGTGCCGGGCCACTCGCTCACCGCCGACCGGCCCGTGTGGGTGCCCGCCAGCCTGGTGTACGTCAACTGGTACATGGACCAGTACGCGAACGTGCCGCCCACCAACTTCCTCTACTACCCGGGACTCGCCGCGGGGCACACCCTGGACGACGCGCTGGTCTCCGGCATCGAAGAGGTCATCGAGCGGGACGCCACCATGATCTGGTGGATGAACCGCCATCCGCTCCCCAAGGTGGAACAGCCCCCCGAACTCGCCGCGCTGTGGGCCGGGCGGCCCGCCGAACTCGGCCAGCGGGCCTGGCTCATCCAGCTGGACAACGAGTTCGACGTGCCGGTCCTGGCGGGAGTGGTCGAGAACCACATCGAGAAGCTCTTCACCATCGGCTTCGGCGCCCGGCCCGACCCGGTGGACGCCGCCCGCAAGGCGTGGGGCGAGGCGTTGACCCTCCAGGACGGCACCCGCGACTTCGACGACCCGGCGGGCCTGTTCCGGGAGGCGGTCGCGGCCGGCTGGACCAACGCCATGGTCAAGCCCTGGCGCAAGGACCGCGCCTACCTCGACGACTACGCGAAGGACTTCCACGACGTCAACGACCTGCTGTGCCAGCAGCAGCTGTTCCTCGACCCGCGCGCCACCGAAGTGGTGCGGCCCTGGGTGGACACCCCCACGAGCCGGTCGGTCGACGACCTGCCGCGGCTGCCCGACCGCACCCTGGCCACGTACCGGGACGTGGTCGAGAAACGCGGCTACGAGATCATCTACGTGGACGTGACCACCCACGACGTCGCCAAGACGGGGTTCCGCGTGGTCCGGGTGCTCATCCCCGGTCTGGTCCCCAACTTCCCCGCGGCGTTCCCGTTCCTCGGCAGGAGGCGCATCCAGGACATGGCGGTCACCCTCGGCTGGAGGCAGCGGCCGCTGACGGAGGAGGAGCTCAACTACTTCCCGCTGCCGCACGCCTGATGCTGCTCCACCGCCGACTCCTCGAACTCGCCACCGCTGTCCGCTGGCACATCGCGGCGGCGGTGGCCGTGGGGCTCGGCGTCACCGCCACCTACGTCGGCCAAGGGCTGCTGGTCGCCGCCGTTCTGGAGCAGGTGAGCGACCACAGGCCGTGGACCGCCAGCGTCCCCCAGGTCGCCGGGGTCCTCGCGCTCGTCGCCGTACGGGCCGGGCTGCTGCAGCTGCGCGAGCTGTGCGTCAGCCGGACGGCGGCCGCGACCAAACTGCGGCTCCGCCGCCGCCTCTACGCGCATCTGCTCGCCCTGGGCCCCGGCCACCTGACCAGGACCAGGACGGGCACCGTGCAGTCGGCCCTGGTGGACGGCGTGGAGGCGGTCGAGAGCTACTACGCGCGCTATCTGCCGCAACTGGCCGTCTGTCTTCTCGCACCGGTCGGCCTCGTCACCTACCTGGCGTCGATCGACTGGGTCGTGGGGGTACTGGTGGCGGCCCTCGTGGTGTTCGTCCCGCTGGCGCCGCGCTGGTGGGACCGGCTGCTCGGCGAGCGCGGACAGGCCCACTGGGACGCCTACGCCGCGCTCGACGCCGAGTACCTCGACACCATGCAGGGCCTGACGACGCTCAAGGCGTTCAACGCCGGAGAGCGCCGCCGGGCCGAACTCGGCGACCGGGCCGAGGTGTTGTACCGCTCCACGATGGCCCAGATGCGCGTGTCCCTGGTCGACACCGGTCTCACCGCCTTCGGGGTCGCGGCGGGCACCTCGCTCAGCGTGGGCGTCGGCGCGCTGCGCCTCGCCCAGGGGGCGTTGGACCTCGCCGGGCTCTACGTCGTCCTGTTCCTGGTGTTCGAGTGCTTCCGCCCGTTCATCGAGCTGTCCCGGTTCTGGCACGCCGGGCACACCGCGGTCTCGGCCGCCGCGGGCATCCACGCCCTCCTCGACGCGGTTCCGCAGACGCCCGAGCCGTCGGCTCCCCCGCGGCCCCGGCGGATCGAGCGGCCTCCTGTGGTCGAGTTCGAGCGCGTCACCTTCACCTACGCCGACCGCGCGGCCCCCGCCCTCGACGAGGTGAGCCTGCGGCTCGAAGCGGGCGGGACACTCGCCGTCGTGGGCCCCTCGGGCGCCGGGAAGACCACGCTGGTCTCCTTGCTCCTGCGCTTCTTCGAACCCGTCGGCGGGCGGGTCCTCGTCGACGGCTCGGACATCCGCGGGCTGCCCCTCGCCACGCTCCGGGAGACGATCGCCGTGGTCTCCCAGGACACGTACCTCTTCCACGGCACCATCGCCGACAACCTCCGGCTCGCCCGGCCCGGCGCCACCGCGGCCGAGATGCGCGACGCGGCCCGCGCGGCCGGAGCACACGCCTTCGTCGAGGCCCTCCCGGCCGGATACGACACACCGGTCGGCGAACGGGGACTGACGCTCTCCGGCGGCGAACGGCAGCGCATCGCGATCGCCCGCGCCCTCCTGAAGGACGCGCCCGTGCTGGTCCTGGACGAGGCCACCTCCAGCGTCGACGCCGCGGCGGAGGCCGACATCCAGCGGGCGCTGGGGACGCTGAGCCGGGGCCGCACGACCCTGGTGGTCGCCCACCGCCTGTCCACGGTCCGCGACGCCGGTCGCATCGCCGTCCTGGCACAGGGGCGGGTCACCGAGGTCGGCGACCACCGGAGTCTGCTGGTCCGCCGCGGTGACTACGCCCGCATGGTCGCCGCGCAGGCGGCGCCATGACCCCGGCCGCACGGTCGGCGCCGCACGGCCCGGCGTTGACCGGTCTGCTGCCCTTCATGAAGGGGTTCCGCCGCAGGCTGGCCCTCGCGCTGCTGGTGGGGATCGCCGACCAGGCGCTCGGGATCGCGGCGGCGGTCACCGCGGTCTGGCTGGTCGGCCTGGCCGCCACCGGTCACTCGGCGCGGGCCGTCGGCCTCGGCGTCGTGCTGCTCGGCGTGCTCGTGATCGCGCGGGCCGCCGCGGCGTGGGCCGAGATGTGGATGGTCCACGACATCGCGTACCGCATCCTCGCCGTCCTGCGGGTCCGGGTCTACGAAGCGCTGGAGCGCCTGGCACCGGCCTATCTCCTCGGCCGCCGCACCGGGGACCTCGCCTCGACGGTGATGGCCGACGTCGAGCTGACCGAGGAGTTCTTCGCCCACACCGTGATCAGCTTCCTCGTCGCCGTCGTCGTCCCGTTCGGCGCGCTCGCGGTGCTCGGTACGCTGCATCCCCTGCTTCTGGCGGCCGTGCTGCCGTTCCTGGCGGCGATCGCCACCGTCCCGGTCTGGCTGGCCGCACGGTCCGGCGCCCAGGGAAGGGAGCTGCGCGCGCGGCTCGGCGAGGTCAACGCCGATGTCGTGGACGGTGTGCAGGGGCTTCGGGAACTGGTGGCGTTCGGCCGCGGGACGGCCTGGCTCGACCGGATCGGCCGCGGCGGGGCCGCCCTCTACCGCGCCCAGCTCGCCCACGGCCGCAGGTCCGGCGCCGAGCACTCCGCGGCGGACGCCCTCGTCACCCTCGGCATGGCCACCGTCCTCGTCACCGGCTCCCTGCTGGTCTCGGACCACCGGCTGTCCGCGACCACCTTGCCGGTCGCCGTGATCCTCGCCGTCTACTGCTTCGCCCCGCTGAACGACATCCTCTCCACCGCCCGCAACTTCGGCGCGGTACGGGCCGCGACGGACCGCGTCTTGACCGTCCTCGACACCCCGCCGACCGTCACCGACCTGGCCTCGCGGCCGCCCCCTCCGCCCGTCGATCCCCACGTACGGTTCCGCCGGGTGACCTTCGGCTACGGCACGAGGGGCCCCGACGTCCTGCACGACGTCAGTTTCGCCGTGGCGCCGGGCGAGACGGTGGCCCTGGTCGGCCACTCGGGCGCGGGCAAGTCCACCTGCGCCCACTTGCTCATGCGGTTCTGGGACGCCCGGCAGGGTTCGGTCTCCGTCGGCGGCCACGACGTCCGCGCGTTTCCCCAGGCCGCGCTGCGCGAACTCATCACGCTGGTGCCCCAGGAGGTGTACCTGTTCAACACGTCCGTGGCCGAGAACATCCGGATCGGCCGCCAGGACGCCACCCGCGCCCAGGTCGTGGCGGCGGCACGGCGGGCCATCGCCGATGACTTCGTACGCGAACTCCCGCACGGCTACGACACCGTCATCGGCGAGCGGGGCGCCCAGCTCTCCGGCGGCCAGCGCCAGCGCATCGCCATCGCCCGGGCCTTCCTGCGGGACGCGCCCGTCCTGGTCATGGACGAGGCGGTCTCCAGCCTCGACGCCGAGAACACGGCGCTGCTGCAGGCCGCGATGAAACGCCTGCAGGCCGGGCGCACGACGCTCCTGGTCGCCCACCGTCTGTCGACGATCCGCTCCGCCGACCGCATCGTCGTCCTCGCGGGCGGCCGGGTCGCCGAATCGGGAACCCACGCGCATCTGCTCGCCCGCGACGGCGTCTACGCCCGCCTCATCGCCTCCCAGCACGACGGTGTCGTCGACGCCCCGCGGCGGCCCGGCGGGTCGTCGCACGACAGCGGGTACTGAGCCGCACAAGGCCGAGCTCGGCTCCGATCACCCGGGCGGGCCGGGGTGCCGCCCTCCTCCCGGGTGATCGTCTCTCACTGCGGCGCCTCGGCCGCCGCGTACGGCGCGGACAGGTCAGCGACGCTGTACCCGTGGCGCACCGCTCAGGTGGTGTGCCACTGCTGGTGGGAGCCCAGGTTGCAGTCCCAGATGATGACCGCAGCGCCGTTCCCCCAGTTGGCGTTGGCGATGGTCAGACACCGGTTGTACGCCGGGTTGCGGAGCCGGGTGCCGTCCCAGACCCACTGCTGGGGAGCCCCGCCGTGGCAGTCCCACGCGTTCAGGGCGGCACCGTTCTCACTGTTTCCCGCGGCGACGTCCAGGCACTTGCCGTTGAGGTCGCTGCGGATCGTGTTGCCGGCCCAGTACCACCGCTCGCTCGTGCCCCCGAAGCAGTCCCACATGGCGACCAGGGCACCGCTGCCGGGGTTGGCCCCTCTTACCTCCAGGCATCTGTTGTTCATGTTCGAGGCGATCATGAAGCCGACCTTGGCCCGCTGTGTGCCGGGCTGCTGCGAGGCCGAGGCCGAGAGGGTGGTCGTGAAGAGGCTGACCAGACCCAGGACCAGGGCCGCGAGGAGGGCGCCGGGCCGTCGTGACGTCTTCACACGTACCTCCAAAGGTTGGATGCAGGCGCTTTCGTCGGCGACGACGCTACGGGGACACGGCTGTGCCCGGTGAGACGGAAACGCGCCGCCCGTGGGGACGGTCAGACCGGGATGTCGCCCGCCACGCCGTACTGCCGGACGGTCTGGCCGCCGTCCGTCGTGCGCAGGACGTACCACGTTCCGTTCGACGGCCGCCACACGACGAAGTCGGCCCGCCGGTCACCATCGAAGTCACCGGGCACGGGCACGTCGCCCGACTCACCCCACCGCTGCGAAGCCGCGCTGCCGTTGCTGCTGCGCAGCACGTACCACGTGCCGTTCGACGGCCGCCACACCACGTGGTCCGCCCGCCGGTCACCATCGATGTCGCCGAGCACCGGAATGTCGCCGGATTCACCCCACCGCTGCGAGGCCGGGCTGCCGTCGCTGCTGCGCAGCACGTACCACGTGCCGTTCGACGGCCGCCATACGCCGAGGTCCGCCCGCCGGTCGCCGTCGAAGTCACCCGGCACCGGTACGTCACCCGACTCGCCCCACCGCTGGATCGTCTGGCCGCCGTTGCTGCTGCGCAGGACGTACCACGTGCCGTTGGACGGGCGCCACACGGCGGCATCGGCCTTCCCGTCACCGTCGAAGTCACCGGCCAACGGAACGTCGCCCGACAAGCCGTACTGCTGGATGGTCTGGCCGCCGTCCGTCGTGCGCAGGACGTACCACGTGCCGTTCGACGGCCGCCACACGGTGAGGTCGGCCTTGCCGTCGCCGTCGAAGTCGGCGGCCACCGGGACGTCGCCGGGCTGGCCCCACTGCTGGATCGTCTGGCCGCCGTTGCTGCTGCGCAGGACGTACCACGTGCCGTTGGAGGGCCGCCACACGGCGGTATCGGCTCTGCCGTCGCCGTCGAAGTCCGCTCTCAGCCGTTGTGGCGCGCCCCCGTCGAGCGCTGCCCGGGACGGGGGAGCCGGCTTCGCGTCCGCTACGGCGGGGCCCGCGAGGCCCGTGGTCACCGCGAGCGCCGTCGCGCAGGCCGCGCCCATGCGGACAGCCGGACTCGTCTTCCTCTTCCTCATGGCTTCTCCCGCGTTCCTGTCGTCGCGCTGATCGACAGCGCGTGTCACTGAGTGAGTTCGCTGAGTCGTGTGCGCCTGGGGAACACGGTGACGATGCCCGAAGGGAGCGCCGGGGGTAAGACGAAATTCCGCTGAGCGGAACGCACGGCTTGCTGTGTCCGATAGGCGATGGGGCGTGGCGGGTTCACCCCCGCCCGGCCACTCTCCTCGTCGGTGCCGAGGCCTCGGCGCGGTCGGCGATGTGCATCAGGACGAGCCGGGCGTGCGCGAGGTCGAATCCGCCGGGCGGTGCGGGCGGCGGGTCGGCCACCACGTCGTGGGTCCGGCTGGTCGTCTTCCGCTCCGCCTCGGCCGGGTCCGCACGGTGCCGAGGGCCTGGTGGGGCCCCGCGGAGTGGCAGGATGACACGGCAGCGGATCATGCTGTCCTGCCGTTCTCTCTCCCGGGTGCCTTCGACGGGCTCCGCGGAAGGCTCCGCTGCTGAAAGGTTCCGCCCTGAACGCCTCCCTCGCCGAAGCGCTCTCCGCCGTTCTGCTCCTGGCGGTCCTGGCCTGTGCGGTGGTCCGGCCCTGGGGCTGGCCGGAGGCGGTCGTCGCCGTCCCGGCCGCCGGGGTGGTCATCGCCACCGGGGCGATCCCGCTGGGCCACGCGGCGGACGAGGCCGCCCGCCTCGGCCCGGTGATCGGCTTCCTCGCGGCGGTCCTGGTCCTGGCTCAGCTGTGCGACGACGAGGGCCTGTTCCAGGCCTGCGGCGCCTGGATGGCCCGGCGGGCGGCCGGGAGCCCGCGCCGGTTGCTGGTGCAGGTGTTCGGCGCCGCCTCGCTGATCACCGCGGTGCTCAGCCTGGACGCCACGGTGGTGCTCCTGACGCCGGTGGTGTTCGCCACCGCGGCCCGGCTCGGCGCGCGGCCCGCGCCGCACGTGTACGCCTGCACCCATCTGTCGAACTCCGCCTCGCTGCTGCTTCCGGTGTCCAACCTCACCAATCTGCTCGCGTTCGCCGCGAGCGGACTGAGCTTCACCCGTTTCGCCGCTCTGATGGCCCTGCCCTGGCTGGCCGCGATCGCCGTGGAGTACGTGGTCATCCGGCGGTTCTTCGCCACCGACCTGGACGCCGGAGCCGAGGCGCCGCCCGCTGCCGAGCTCCGCGAGGTGCCGGTGTTCGCGCTGGCCACGGTGGTCTGCACGCTGGTGGGTTTCGTGGTGGCCTCCGCGGTCGGGCTCGACCCGGCGTGGGCGGCAGCGGCGGGCGCGGCCGTGCTCGGGGGCCGTGCCCTGCTCCGGCGCCGCACCACTGCCACCGCCCTGGTGCGTGCCGCGTCCCTGCCGTTCTGCGCCTTCGTCCTGGCCCTGGGCGTCGTGGTGCGCGCCGTCGTCGACAACGGGCTCGCCGACGCGCTGGGCCACGTGGTGCCCGACGGCACCGGATTCGCGGCCCTGCTCGGCATCGCGGCCCTGGCCGCCGTCCTGGCCAACGTCATCAACAACCTTCCGGCCGTCCTGGTACTGCTGCCGCTGACCGCTCCGGCCGGTCCCGGCGCCGTCCTTGCGGTGCTGCTCGGGGTGAACATCGGGCCCAACCTCACCTACGCCGGTTCCCTCGCCACCCTGCTGTGGCGGCGGATCGTCCGCGAGCACGACAGTGACGTGCAGCTGGGCGAGTTCACCCGGCTCGGGCTCCTCGCCGTGCCCGCCGCGCTGCTGCTCTCAGTGGTGGCACTGTGGGTGTCGCTGGTCGTGATCGGGGGCTGACGGGCCCAAGAGCCCGAGGAGGCCGAGGAGGCTGGACACCATGACCGTCATCGCCTGGATCGCCGAAGGCACCTGGCCCACGTGCGTCGACGCCGTCCGCGCCCACGCGCCCGCGCCCGCCGACGTGGTGCTGCTGCACGTCACCGGGGCCGAAGCGCCCGGAGCCGCCCATGGCGCGTACGCCGGGCTGCTGGGCCGCGCCCGGCCCGACCGCGACCCCGGCACCGCCGTGGAGCACCTGGCCGCCGCGTCCGCCGAGCGCCTCCTGACCGCCGCGGCCGACCGTCTCGGGCGTCCCTGTACGCGCGTCGAGCGCGTCGGCCGCGCCGAGCGGGAAGTCGTCGCCGCAGCGGAAGGCGCGGACCTGCTCGTCCTCGCCCGCGACGGCGACCGCAGCCGCCTGGGGCCCCGCAGCCTCGGCCCCGCGAGCCGCTTCATCGTCGACCACGCCCCCTGCCCGGTCCTCCTGGTCTGGCCTGAGGCCACGCCGGGGGCCGCCCTGCCGCCGCCCTAGCGGGGACCTCCGCTGCCGTAGGGCGCGTACAGGTCCAGCAGGCGGGTGCGGGCCGACTGGAGGCGGTGGGCCAGGACCTTGCCGACCCATTGGCCTACGGCGGCGCCGAGCCGGGGGTCGCTCGCGCACAGGGACCGTACGGAAGGGGCGTCGAATTCGTAGGCGCGTACCGGAGTCGTCGCCACGGCGCCCAGCTGCCATACGTACGGCGGGAACAGCCAGGACCAGCCGACCAGTTCATCGAAGCCGACGGTCTCGATCACGGGTGAGCGGCGGCCGGGCACGTGCATGTCGAGGGTGACCGTGCCGGTGCGGACGACCCAGAAGCGGTCGGCGCGTCCGCCCTCGTCGAACAGGCGGGTGCCCTCGGCGACGGGGACTTCGCGGGCGACGCGCAGCAGACGTTCCCGGTGGGCGGCGGGCAGGGCCCGCAGCATGCGGGTGCTGGACGTGGTCATGGTGTTCACCGCTGTGCCTTCCTGTCGTGCCGCGGTGGGCCCGACGCTGTCAGCGTCCGCCCCGGGGCCCGCGCGGCACAGTGGCCGGGCGGCGCCCGGGCGCGGGCCGAACGGCCCTGACGGGCCGGGCCGGTCAGACGGGTTCGGCGGCCGCGCGGCCGGGCGGCGGGTCCGGCACCGGCGGCGCCTGGAAGCCGTCCCGCGTCCAGGCGACCTCGAAGGGCATGTCCGGGTCGGCGTTGCTGAAGCGCGCGGACACGTCGCGGCCCGCGACGAGCACGGTGACGACCAGGGTGGCGGGCAGGTCGATGCCGTGTCGTGCGGCGAACGCCGACGGGTCCGCTGCCGCCTCCCGGGCGAGGTCCGGGTCGTCGGCGACGGCTTGCAGCACCTCGCCGACGCGTTCGTCGCGGGCGAGCTCGACGATCCGGTCGTGTTTGGCGATGGCGCGCTCGACGCCCGCGAGGTCGCCGCTCAGCACCTCACGTGACAGCGGCGGCTTCGGCGGCTCGGGCCAGGGCGGCCTGCGGCGCAGCATCTCCCGGAGCCTGCGGGCCTGCTGGTGCAGGTCGGCCAGGTCCGCCCGGTGGAGTTCGGCCAGGCGCTGGAGCGTGGCCTGATGCGGGTTGGCGGGCATGGGCGGTCTCCATCTCGTACTGCTAGAGGGCGGTGTCCCAGGTCCCGGACCGGTAGGTCATGACGGGGTCGACGGTCAGCCCGCCTTGCTCGTCGACGGTGAACCGCGTGACGTACCAGAGCCTGCTCGCGGCGCCGGGGACCTCCGCGACGACCCAGCGGCCGCGCCGCGTGGGCAGTCCGGCGGCGTCGAGGCTGAGCAGTGCCACCGAGGCGCCGGAGGCGGCGAGGGTCTGCTCGCCGGAGAAGTTGTCGACCCAGCAGCGGTACTCGCCGGGGACGAACGCCCCGGCGACCGGGGTGACGGTGACGCGTTCGGGCCCGGTGGCGTCGCGGTCGTCGACGTCCAGGCGTACGAAGTCGACGGGCCGCATGGCGTTGAACAGGCAGTGGAAGCGCCCGTTGCTGCCGTCGGGGCCGGAGCAGTGCAGGTCCAGGTCGCGCGGGAGGGCGCCCCAGTCGAGCTGGAGCACGAACGCCGTGGGCGCTTGGACGGACACGTCGCGGCGCAGGCGCACGGTGATGGTCACGGTTCCGGAGGCCGGGACGGTCGCGGGGACGCTGCTCGGCAGATAGCCGGTCATGGTCGCCCGTACCGTGGCGGCACCGGCGGGCTGGACGCGGGCGAAGGTCGCCTGGGGCGGCGCCCCGCCGGTGGTGGCGGTGCGGGCCGTGCCGCCGGCGGTGAGCCGGACGGTGGCCCCGTCGAGCGGCTGGTCGTTGTTGTCGGCGTCGACCACCCGGACCACGACGGTGGCGGCGGTGAGCTGGACGACCAGTTCGACGTGCTCGCCGCGGGGGCCGAGGGTCACGGTCCTGTCGGTGCTGGGGTCGTACTCGGTGGAGAGCTTGACCTGCCCGTGCGGGACGCAGGCGAAGGAGAAGCGGCCCTCCAGGTCGGTCCTGGTCTGGTACGGATTGCCGTCGAGGTCGAGGAGCGGGTTGTCCCGGACGTCGGTGAGGAACACCCACTCGCCGGGCATGGGGCTGCCCGCGGAGTCGAGGACGCGCCCGGTGACCATCGTGCAGTCCATCGGGATCCGTACGTCGACGGCGCCCCGGTCGGGAACGGTGTCCCTGACGGTCGCGGTCTGGAAGCGGTTCGCCGTGGCCTGGAGTTCGATGGGCCCGGCGGGAACGCAGTCGCGGACGGCGCCGTCGACGGGCGCGGTCAGGTCGGCGCGGCCGTCGGTGGGGCTCGGTCGGGTGTCACCGGCGAAGGGCACGCTCGGCGGCAGCGCGGCGACGTGGGCTCCGGGGATCGGTGTGCCGGTGCTGCGGCGGGTGACGACGGCGGTGACGTGCGCGCAGCGGCGGCACGCGCTGTCCGCGGGCGGGCGCCAGCCGAGGTCGGGCCTGACCTCGTTGAACTCGACGGTGAACGGGGTGGCGGCCGGGCCGCCGGGCTCGGCGTCGCCGTCGACGCGGCGGGGGCTCGCGTCGTCGCGCAGCCGCCAGAACCGCTCCGGCTGGGCCCGGTTGCGGGTGGCGAAGCCGAAGCTCACCTGGTCGCCGGTGTCGATCGGCGTACCGACGGGGGAAGGGCTGCCGCCCACCACCCTGGTGACCGTGAACGTCCACTCCCTGGAGTCACCGGGCTGATAGCCCGCATGCCCGGGGCCCAACGGCGAGGTCACCAGCAGGGGACGGTCGCGGCCGCCGAACTGGTACGTGACCACCTGTGGGTCCTTCTTGCTCTTGCGGGGCAGCACGAGCACCCCGTGGTCGACCCGGACCAGGACGTCCGGCAGCGGCCGCCACGTGCCGTCGACGGCGCGCAGCACCATCTGGCCCCCGCTGCGGACCGGCCAGGTCGTGGGCTGGTCGATCAGGAAGGTTTCCCAGGTGCCCGGCGTGCCGGAGGCCGGGCCGAGGAACCCGGAGTGGGCGGTGGGACCGTTGATGGCCTGAAGGCAGCGGCCGTCCGGCGTGCGGATCCGTACGGCGTTGGGCTTGAGCGGCGCCGGCCGGCACCCGCCCTCGACGCATTCACACCATTCCGAGCAGGGAGGCCAACAGCTCATGGGCGCGCCTTTCCGCTGGGGCGGCATCCGATGCGGCCCCGAGGACGGATCCCCGCGCCGCGCTCCGGGCGGTCCCCCCGTCAGGGCGAAATCGGCTTGAAGGAGACGTACTTGCGGAACCGACGGCTGTCAAGGCGCTGCCGGTCGGCGGCCGCGGAGCGTTGGCGGGGCGTCGAGTGACGTGCTGTCACAGGCGCAGCCGCGCGAGGTCGACGGCGGCGGCCATCGCGTGCGCGCCCGCGTCGTTGAGGTGCAGGTGGTCGCCGCTGTCGAGGTCGGGGCGGATGGCGTCCGGCGCCTGGGGGTCCTGGACGGCCGCGGCCACGTCGACGACGGCGTCGAAGGCGGTGGAGGTACGGATCCACGCGTTGACCTCGCGTCGCACCGCGCGGCCTTCGGGGGTGTCGACGCCGGGGTAGATGGTGCCCGCGTAGGGGCCCATCGTCATGCCGATGACGGTCAGGCCGTGCGCACGCGCACGGTCGGCGAGCGCGGTGAAGCCCGCGATGAGGTCCTCGGCGGTGGCCGGGGGCTCGCCGACCGTGCCGGGCAGGCCCACGTCGTTGAGGCCGAAGTGGAGGAGCACGTGGGTGGCGCCGGGCACGCTCAGGACGTCGCGCTCGAAGCGGGCCAGGCCGCGCGGGCCGACCTCGTCGGTCAGCAGGCGGTTGCCGCCGATGCCCTGGTTGACGACCCAGCCGCGGTCGAGCCTGCGGTTGAGCTGGTCGGGGAAGCGCATGTTCGCGCCCGTGGAGGTGCCGACGCCCTCGAACCAGGAGTCTCCGAACGCGACGGCGATCGCGGTGCCTTCGGGAGCGAGGACGTCGACGCCGGTGACGTAGTAGCGTCCGTCGATCTCCTCGGCTTCGGTGAAGTCCGCGGTGAGCGCGTTGCCGGGCAGCAGGTAGGCGTTCTGCGACGGGGTGTGGGAGTAGGTCGCGAGGCCGGTGTCCTCGGGCAGGTGGAGGGTCAGCGCCAGGTCGGTCCCGGCGGGGGCCTCAAGGGCGACCGGGTCGCTGTGGAGCCGCTCGCCGACGGGGATGACCACCTGTGTCTCGCCGCCGAAACGCAGGGCGGTGTCGGTGGCGGGGTCGACGGCGCCGCCCGTGGTCCGCACTCCTAGCCGCGCTGCCCCGATGACCAAGGGTTCCTTGCCGTATTCGTTGCTGAGGAGGACGCGCAACGCCGCGCCTCCGCCGTCGAGGTGGAGGATCTGGCGCAGCGTCTGGTCGCGGAATGCGCGGGAGGGCTTGAGCTGGATGGTCTCGTACGGGCTGAGCACGGCGGAGCGGAAGCCTGCGACCCAGGTGGTGGTCATGGTGGTGAACTCCTCGTTCTGGTGGAGGGGGCCCGCGGTCGAGCACCGTCGGCGCACGAACCCCATTTAGTTGCGGTGCGGAATTTCCACGCGGCAAGCAGATTTCTACCGCAGGGATATTCCGCACGTCAACTATCCGCACGGCAATCACCTGGGGTTAGGATGCGGAGCATGGATTCCGATGTCTTCGACGACCCCCGGCTGACCGCGGCAGGCCTGTTCTTCGAAGCCCATGCCGGGCTGAGCGCGAAACTGGCTCCGACCCTGGAGCGGTCAGGGCTGTCGTCCCTGGACTTCGACGCCTTGACCCGCCTGAGCCGCTCCCCGGGCAGGCAGTTGCGGATGACCGACCTGGCCGCGCAGCTCTCCCTGTCGACCAGCGGCGTCACGCGCGCGGTGGACCGTCTGCAACGCGGCGGCCTCGTCCGCCGCGCATCGAGCCCCGATGACCGGCGCAGCACCTACGCCGTCCTGACCCCGGAGGGCGCGGAGCGGCTGCACGGAGTGCTGGGCGAACACCTCGACGGCATCGAGCGCTGGTTCACCGGCCTGTTCACCCCGGAGCAACTGGCCGACCTGGTCACCAACCTGCGGACGCTCCGCGATGCCGTCCACCCGAACGCGGCGAAGCACACCGCTCCGCCTCCGGCCGGGGCACAGTGAGGCCGTAGTGTGGGCCCTTCGGGTACGGAGGGGAGCCGCGATGCCGGACACGTTGACCGCGAAGGGGCGTGCCACCCGTGGGCGCATCGTCGAGGGGGCGGCCGAGGTGTTGCGCGAGCAGGGTGTCGCCGTCGCGACGCTCGATGACATCCGCGCCCGTACCGGCACCAGCAAGAGCCAGCTGTTCCACTACTTCCCCGAGGGGAAGGACCAACTGCTCCTCGCGGTCGCCCGGTTCGAGGCCGACCGCATCCTGGACGACCAGCAGCCCCACCTGGGCCGCCTCGACACGTGGGAGTCGTGGCGGGAGTGGCGGGACGCCGTGGTGGAACGCTATGAACGCCAGGGTGACGCATGCCCGTTGGGCTCGCTGTTCCTCCAGGTCGGGCGGTCGGGGCCGGGCGCTCGGGCGATCGTCACGGAGCTCATGCGGCAGTGGCAGCGGGACATCGCCCGGGGCGTGCGCGCCCTCCGGGCGAAGGGCCTGGTCCCGCCGTCCCTCGACGTGGACCGGGAGGCCGCCGCACTCCTCGCGGGCATCCAGGGCGGCGTGACCATCATGATGTCCACCGGCGACTCGACCCACCTCAAGGCGGCCCTCGACAACGGCATCGCACACCTCCGGGCGGCGGGCACTCCCCCACCGGCCTGACGGGTCGGCGCGCCGCCCGAGTCCGCGGGGTGAGTCGGTACCAGTCGGCTCCTCAGTCGTCGCCCCGGACGATGTTCCCCTCCGGGCTCACCCGCGTCGAGGAACGGGCTCCTTCGTCCGACAGGGGAGGCAGACAGGTGCGCACGCTCTTCCCGCGCAGGCGGCGGGCCTTCGCCCAGCCGGTCTCGTGCAGACGCAGGACGTTCTCGGTGCTGGTGCGCGCGGTCACGGCGCTTCAACTTCTCTCGCGTGGGGAGACGGGCAGGAGAGCGGCGGCGCCGTCGGGCGGTGCCGGCTCTCCGTCGGTGTGCCGGTCGGGTTCCCTCGACGGCGGACGGGAAACGAGGGTGCGCCCCCCCGGCCCCCTGCCGGAGCGGGAGCGGGCGCTCGCAGGCGCCGTCCCGTACTGCCTACGCCGACGGGGAGCGCCCGCCGGGTGTCACGCAGGTTCTGGACGGCGGTCGATCAGGAGGGCCGCCTCCCGTGCCGCCTTCGTCAGTTGGGCCCCGACCGCGGCGGCCAGACGGGCGACGATCGTCTCGCGGTGGCTTTCGGCGAAGTGGCGCGCGAAGTCCTCGGCCGCCCTCGCCTCCAGACGGTCCTCGTCGGCCTGGGTGCGGATCTTCTTGAGGAGGGTCTTCTCCCGGTTGAGCTTGCGCAGCGGTCCGGCGATGTCGGCGTTGGAGATCCACTTCATCAGGGCGTCCTTGCCCATCCAGATGCCGATCACCACGGCCACGGCCGCCACGATGGAACCGACGATCCAGCCGATCGGGTTGGACGCCGCGGCGGCCGCTCCGGCCCCGGCGGCGCCCTGCGACGCCGCCGAGATGACCCCGAGGGCCGCCCCCGCCGTCATGGAGGTCATCCAGCCCGCGACCAGGCTGAGGATCGAGTCCAGCGTGTCGAGGAGCGGTTGGAGGTTGACGTCGGGCCGGGGTGTCGTCGCCGCGGGACCGAAGGGCGAGACCCGCAGGGGTTCCGTCGGGATCCCGTACCGGTGCGCGATCGCCGCGGCCTCGCGGTCGATCACCGCGGTGACCTCCGCGTACCAGGCACGGGTGACCTCTTTCAGCTTCGCCTGCCCGGCCGGGCTCTTGAGGTACGCCTCGCGCTTGCCCGCCACCTCCATGGCGATGTCCGTGAGCAGCCGCAGCTCGCCGTCGCGCCACCGTACGACGGCGGGGCAGACCTGGTCGTCGACGATGCCGTCCACGGTGACCTTGCCGAGGGCCAGGCCGAGGGACTCCAGGTTGTCGCCGATGACGGCGGGGACGCGGTCGCGGGCGAACACCTCCACCTCCTCCAGGAACCCCTCGACCCGGCGGCGCGTGCGGCCCGCGATGGCCAGGCCCTTGGCGATCGCGTGCTCGGGGCGGACTCCGAGCAGCACCCGGGTGCCGCCCTCCGCCGCTTCGAAGACGTCGAGGCAGATCTCCTGCGCGAACCGCATCCGGGACGCCCCGCCGGTCATCAGCACGACGTCGGGCGGTTTCCCGGTCTCCTTCACCAGCTTCTCGCGCACCCCTTCGACCGCCTCGCGGAACGCCGCGCGCCAGGAGCGGCCCAGGACGTCCAGGCGCGCGTCGAGGATGTCGTCCATCAGCGGCGGCGAGAGCCGGATGGAGACCTCTATCAGCTCCCCCGACCGGGCGATGACGTCGTCGCCCCCCAGGCGCCGCGGGCCGGGGTTCAGCCGCAGCTGGTCGGGAGAGAGCCCGAAGTACCGCTCCTTGGCATGACGGCAGGCGAACTCGAGGCGTGCGCGCTGAAGGGGGTCGTCCGCGAGCGCTTCCTTCAGGAGGGCGCTGTCACGGTGGTCGGCCACGACGCGGCGCAGCAGCTCCTCCTCGATGAGCGAGGCGCCGAAGCGGGAGTTCCAGTCGGCGACGGGCAGCTCGCTCATGCCGGAAACGAAGGTGTAGTCCGTCGTCAGGGACCCCATGTCCAGCACCAGCACCGTGCCGCGCCCGGCGACGGCTCCCATCAGGTGCTGATCGCCGGTCTTGAACTCCTCGGACTCCTTGGCGTAGAGCATCGCGGCACGCGACTCGGGCACCAACTCCACGCTCTGGCCGGGGAAGAGACCGGTCACGGCGGAGCGGAGCAGCCGCTCGTACTCCTCGAACTCCTCCTCGTCCCACCCGGACGGGACGCCGAAGACCCAGTGCAGCCGTGTCCCGGGCGTGATCTTGAGGATGCCGCAGGTCTCGACGCCCTCGGTCCGTTCCAGGGCGAGTTCCCGGGCGACCTGCCGGATGAACAGGTCCGTCGCCCGCCGCGCCCGCGCGTCGAGCCCGGCGTGCTTGAACGCCATGTAGAACTCCGGGGCGCCCGGTACGAGACCGTCCGGCGGGGCCTCGGGGACGCGGGCTAGGCGCGCGGGCAGCACGGTGAAGCACGGCTCCCCGACCAGGGTCGTTCCTCCGGTGTCGTGGTCCTCCGCCCAGCCGTCGTCCGCCGCCCGGCAGAGGGCGACGACGGTGGGGTGTACGCGGCTGGGGGTGCGGGAGATGTCCTCCACGTGCGGCTCTCCGTCGGCGGTCGACCACAGGGTGGCCACGGCGGTCTCCCCGTGGCCCAGGTCGAACCCGATGACGAGGCTCCTGTTGCCCTCCGGCCCATTCTCCGACGTGCCCTCCGGCCTGTCCTCCGGTGTCGGTTCCAGCGGCGTCATCGGTCGTTCTCCTTGCCCTGAGCGGTGGTCCGAGGGGTGCGAGCGGTGGTCGCGGGCAGGCGGAGGGCCCTGCCCCGTACGAGGACCCGGCGGTCGTCGCCGTCGGGGTGCATGACGAGCGCGGGCAGGTCCGTCTCGTACCGGCACGCGGCGTCCTGCGTCGCCTGCTCCAGGTGGAAGGCGTCCGCCTGCTGCTCCGGCCGGAGCCGCGGGTCGTACGCGAGGATCTCGATGCCCTGGGCGCGCAGGAGTTCCCGGAACACGCCGACGCGGTCCCAGATCCGCTCCGCGCGCCCCCGCTCGCGGAGGCTGACCAGGTCCTGGATCAGCTCCATCATGACCTCGTGCTCGTACCAGGGCGGGGCGGGCGGCCCGGTCGTCGGGGGCTGTCTGCCGAACGCCTTCTCGACGTGCGGCAGCGCCTTGCCGACCGCGTCGAGGGCCGGGGCGGGCGAAGGACGGGGAGCGGCGGGCCACCGCGCTTCGGCGGCCGGGCGGTTCCGCTGCCTTCCCCCGCCCCGCCTCAGTCTGTCCCCGAGGCGGCCCTTGTGCTCCTCCTCGTCGGCCTGTGGCCCGCGCTCCGCTCCGGGCTGCTGGGCGAGGACCGTGCGGACGGTCTCCGTCACCGCGGTGCTCAGCGCGTCGAGCAGGTGGGTGAGCTGGTAGCGGGTGTGCGGATCCAGTCGCTTCCTGTCCAGGCCGCGGCGTACGTCGTCGATCGCGTTGCCGACCGTCTGTCCGATCCCGTACGCGGGGCTCAGGTTCGCGGGCTGGACCGCTCTCCTGCGGGCGGAGGCGAACAGGTCCGTCAGGGTGTGCGGGGCCAGGGGCGGGTGGCTGTCGGACGCCGGGGGCTCAGGAGCCCGGTCCGAGGCGGAAGCGGGCCTGGGGGTGCGGGCCTCGTCAGGTGTCATGGCTGGTGGGCTCCTGTCGCGGTGCGGTCGGGGCGGCGGGCTCGTCGCCCGCCGGGTGGTGCGCCTCGGTGAGGGCCCACGTGCGCAGTCCGGCGTCGCCCGCGATGTGGAGGCAGTGGCCGTCGGGCGAGAAGGCCAGGGCGACGGGGGTGTCCGGGTACTGGGGGCGGGCCCAGGTGCCGCGGCCCCGGG
This sequence comes from Streptomyces sp. YIM 121038, assembly GCF_006088715.1. Classification (NCBI taxonomy): domain Bacteria; kingdom Bacillati; phylum Actinomycetota; class Actinomycetes; order Kitasatosporales; family Streptomycetaceae; genus Streptomyces; species Streptomyces sp. YIM 121038. Next base: position 9,309,378 of record NZ_CP030771.1, on the reverse strand, counting down.
CCCCGCCGACACAGGCCTCGCCGTCGGCCGCGACCGCCGCCAGCAGGGCCCCGTCCCGCGAGACCGCGACGGCCCGCACCGGCTGCGCGCGGGAGGGCATGAGCCTCTCGCCCTGCCCCAGATGTCCGACGAACCCGTGGTCGTCGGAGGTCACGCCGCCCGCCAGGACGTCGTTGCCCGGGCCGCAGGCCAGACCTCTGATCTGCGCCGGCAGCGGCCAGGACGACCGCCGGCCGCCGTCCGCGAGACCGACGACGTGCACGACGCCCCGGTGTCCGCCGCCCCCGGCCACCACGGCTCTCGCCCCGTCGTCATCCACCGCGAGCACGGTCGGGCGGTGCGGGAACTCGGCGACCGCCCGGTTCCGCCCCGTCGTCGTGTCCACGCGCCGCAGGACGCCGTCGCCGCCGAGGACCACGACCTCCCGCCCGCCGGGCAGTTGGGCGAGGGCCAGCACGGCGGCGGGCTGCTCCGCCAGCTGCCGCAGCCGCGCCGGCGTACCGCCGGCGGCCGGGGCGGCCAGGGCGCACACGCTGTGCGCGGACCGCTCGGACCCCGAGACGCCGAAGACCGGCCATGTCCCCGGGCAGGACCAGGCCGCCGACAGAACCCGTCCGCGGATCCGGAGTTCGTGCCTGGTGTCCCCGGTGAGGGCGTCCAGGAGCCGGAGCACGGAGTCCTCGGGGCCTTCCCGTACGGCGAGGGCCACGTGGCGGCCGTCCGGGGCGACGGCCAGTGCGGTGACGACGCCGGGCGAGCGCAGGACCTCCCGCGGGCGGGGCAGGAGGTCTTCCGGGCCCGCCGGGCGCAGTGCCGTGGCCAGCCACGTACCCGAGTACAGGGTGTCGCCGGGCCACACGTGGTGCTGCTCGATACGGCCCCCCGTCCGCGCGTGCAGGTCGAAGAGGCTGTTGTCGGCGAGGCGCACCCGGGCCAGGGCCGCGCCGGGGCGGTAGGCGGCTCCCCCGGCGGCGAACCAGCGCACCAGGGTCGCCCGGCCGCCCGGCAGCGTCCAGGACAGGGGCGCGCGCAGCGAGGAGGGGCCGTCGGCGGCGATCCGGCGCTGCCCGATGCCCTCGGCCCAGGTCACGGCTCCCTCGACGACGGCGAGCACCGGGTCGAGGGCGGAGCGGACCGGCACGCGGGTGCCGAGGCGCCGCTCCAGATACGGGCGTACCGACGGCATCTGGGTGCTGCCGCCGACCAGCAGGACGTCGACGTCCCGCGGATCCACTCCGGTCTCGGCCAGCAGGGTGCGGCAGCAGACGACCGTGCCGGCCAGCAGCTCTTCGGTGAGCTGCCCCAGGCGTTTGCGGCTCAGGCCCTGCGGCGGCATGCCGGGGACGACGGTCTCCACGGGGCAGTCCTCGGCCGCGAGGCCGTGCTTGAGCCGGACGGCCGAGCGGAGGGTGAGGTGGGCCAACTGGTCGCGGTGCGCGGCGCGTTCGGGTTCGGCCCGCAGCCAGTCCTCCATGGCCGGGGTCATCTCGCGCACGATCGCGGCGTCGATGTCCCGGCCGCCGTGACCGTCGGCGAGGCCCGCGGTGCCGAGGAGGGTGTGGCCACTGTCGCCGATGCCGACGAGGGCCGCGTCGAAGGTGCCGCCGCCGAGGTCGTACACGAGCACGGTGCTGCCGGGTGGCCAGGGCCCGCCGTCCGACGGGGCGAGGGCGGCGGCCACGGGCTCTTCGAGGAGTTCGACGTCGGTGAAGCCGGCTCGTTCGCCCGCGCGGATCATCGCGTCGCGCCGTCGCCCGGCGGTCCGCGCGGGCACCGTGACGAGCAGCCTGGCGGGAACGCCGCCGGGGAGCGCCGACGCGCGGCGGCGGAAGGCGGCGAGGACGGCCACCGCGAGGTCCTCGGCCGTGTGCGCGCCCCCGGGGCCGCGCAGCACCGGGACGGGGCTGCCGATCTCGGGTTTGAACTCGGTGCGGAAGCGGTCCGGGCCGCCCGCCCTGCGGGCCTCGGCGACGGAGCCGACGAGGAGCTGCCCGTCGTCGTACACCGCGGTGGGCCACCAGTCCCGTCCGGTGCCGGGTTCCTTCAGCAGGCGCGTCCTGCCGTCGCCGAGCAGGACCGCCGAGGACGTGGTCGTGCCCAGGTCGACCACGAGGACGGGCGCGCCGCCGACGCGGCCGTCGTCGACGGGGCCCGGGGCGTCGGGGAGGGGCACGGGCCCTGCCGGGGCCCGTCCCCGCGGCGTCGGCTCCTCCTCGTGCGCCGGCACGTCGTCCAGGAGGGCCCGGGCCCGCCGCAGCCGGTGATACACCTCGTCGTAGCGGCGCTTGAGGACGTGGGCCACGGTTCTGCCGCCCGGCTCCTGCGGGGGTCGCGGGCCGTTCCAGTGGGCCAGGCGGTCCAGCACGGCGCGTTCGAGGGCGGCCGGGGCCGTCTCGGGTGCGAGGCCGAGGCGGGCCGCCACCGTGCTGCCGCGCTCGCCGGTGACGCGCTCCAGCTCCTGCGCCTCGCCCTCGGACAGCCGCAACCGTCCGGTGTAGTGCCGCAGCAGGAGGTCGAACTCCATGAAGGCGGGCTCGGAGTGTTCCAGGCCCGTGATCGCCTCCACCACCCGTACGACGAGGTCGTGGTCCCGGTCGGAGGTGTCCGGCGCGAGGAGCGCCGGAAGGCCGCGTATCTCCTCGATCACCCGGGCCACCTTGATCAGGTCGCTGCGGGCGGCGAACCGCTCCGTCAGCTCCCGGCGCAGCGCGGTGATCCCGCTGCGCTCTTCGAGTTCCCTGCGCAGTACGGCGGGCCGGTCCACGCCCTCCCGCAGCAGACGGCAGGCCAGGGACACACCGTACGGAGTGAAGAGGCCGGCGAGGCGGCGGCGCCGGTCGGCGGGCAGGGGCAGGTCGGTGGCGGACGCGAAGCCGGACAGATGGCAGAGCCGCAGGTCCAGTGCGGCCTGGTCCACGCCCGCCAGGGCGTGCAGCGCCTCGAAGTCGTCCTCGGGGTCGAACGCGGCCGCGCCCGCCGCCAGTCGGCCGCAGAGGGGGCGTACGTCGTGGAACATGCGCGCGGTGTGCGCGGACGCCATGATGCGGCGGGCGTGCTTGCGCGCGGTGTCGCGGGGGTCGTCGACCGGCTGCCCGATCTCGCCGGGCCACAGGAGCTCGACCTTCGTCAGGACGCCGATGGAGGTGACGGGCGTCGGCGAGAAGCCGGTGCCGTCGGCGTCGTGGAAGCGGCGCAGCACGTCGGCGTCGGGCGCGGTCACGTCGCTGTTGAGGACGGCGATCACGGCGTCGGCGCCGCGGAGCCCGGCGGCCGAGGAGGCGGCCACCGACTCCCGGTCGACGCCCAGGGCGCGCATCGCCTCTTGGGTGTCCTGGGCGTGGGGCGAGTCGAAGCCGGGCGTGTCGACGAGGTCGAACTGCCGCAGACAGGGGTGCGGGCCGAACACCTCGACGTGGTCGACGGGGCGCGGTCCCTCCGGCTGGTGTCCGCGGGCCGTGAACTCCTCGATCCGGCCGAGGCCTTCGAGGTGCGTCGGCGGCCCGTCCTTGTGGTGGACGGTCAGCGCCGTACGGTCCCCGTGGCGCAGCACGCTGACCACCAGGGTGAGCGGGGCGCTGCCGGTCAGGGCTACGGGGGCGCCGATGAGCGCGTTGACCAGGGTGGACTTGCCGGAGCTCACGCGTCCGGCGACCGCGATCCGCAGCGGGGCGGTGAGCTTCGGCAGCTGGGCTTCCAGCGTCGCGCGGGCGTGGTGCGTGGTCGTGGTGGCGGGGATGCGGGCGAGTGCGTCGCGGACGGCTCGCTCGGCTCTGTGCCGCAGGGTCATGGGGTGCGTCTGTCCGTCCTGTCCGTCTCATGGGGGGCTCGGGCGCCGCGCCCCCTGTCAACAGCGGGCGGGCACCTCTGTGTTGGGCCCGCCCTTCCCCCAGCTCTCGGCTTCGCCCGGGCAGAGGGTGCCCCGCTCGCCCCAGGGACGACGGGCCGCGGCCGCGTCAGTCGTCCCCCGCTGCCGCGAGGCGGCCGCGGAGTTCGTCCACGAGGGCCGTGAGGCCGGTCTCGATCCGGCGCAGGCCGTCGCGCCGGGCGGCCAGCGGGGCGAGGGCCGCTTCGGCGTCGCTGCGGGCCGCTGCCAGCGCCGCGGTCACCTCGGTGCGGGCCGTCTCGCACTCCGCCTGGCGCTGGGCGATCCGGTCGCGCAGCTCCGCCCGCGCCCGGTCCGCGGAGGCGTCGACGAGGGCCTGCACGGCGTCGTGCAGGAAGGCCCGCTGCTGGGCCTCCCACGGCGCGAACAGCCGGTCCAGGGCGGCGACCTGCTCGGCGTGCGTCGTCCTGCGGAGCTCCCGGACCTTCCCGGCGAAGGCGAGGACCGCCCCGACCAGGCCGCCGCCGACGTGCCCGGCCACGACACCGGGGGTCGGCGGGCGCGAGCCCTCCCGGCCCTCCGCCATCGACTGGATGACGCCCTTCACCACCTTGCCGGTACGGCTGCCGCCCGGGAGCGAGAACTGGACGGCCTGGTCCCAGGCGATGGCACCGACGACCTCGCCCCTGGCCGCGCCGAGTCGAGCCCCGCGTACGGCGGCGTCGAAGGCCGCCGTGAGGCTCGTGACCACGCTCGGCGCGGCCGCCGCGGAGGCCGCGGGCACGGTCAGCGGATCCGGCAGGGGCGGCAGCGGCAGGTCCGCGAACATCGGGCTCCGCAACGGGACGCCGCTGCGCTCGGCCACCGTCTCGCACGCGGCCCCGGTCAGTTCGGCGGCCGAGCGCCCCAGCTGCCCCGCCAGCACGGCGAGCTTTCCGGCCAGGTCGTCGAGGACGGCCTGGGGGTCGTCGAGGAACGCGGGGTCGGTACGGTAGCGGGCCCGCAGGTCGCGCCACGCCTTGGCGAGGGTGGTGTCGGCCCGGGCCCGCAGCCCGGCGGTGACGTCGGCGAAGGCCGTGTCCAGGTCCGTGGGCCAGGTCGCGGAACCCTCGGCCAGGCGCCCGGCCTCGACGCGTCGCGCGGCCGCGGCCCCGGCCAGCTTCTCGCGGGCCGCGGCGTCCTGGGCCTCCAGGACGCCGATGGCCTCCTCGACGGGAGCGAGCAAGCCCCGTACGACGGAGTGCAGTTCGGCGAGGGCCGCGCCCGCGCGCAGCCGCAGCCGCGCGTGGTCGACGGCCTCCCACAGCCGCGCCTCGAACTCCTCGAAACCGGTGAGGCCGCTGGCCGGCGGTTCGGCTCCGGTGAGCTGGAGCAGCCGACTGCGGCTCGACACGGCGAGCACCGCGGACCGCTCGTCGAGCCCGGGAACCGCCGCGAGGCGGGCGCGTGCCTCGCGGACCGCCCGGCCGGGATCTCCCGCCTGGTCGGCCTTCGTCACGGCGAACAGCAGCCGCTCGGGGCACTCGTCGGCGCCCAGGGCGCGCACCACCCGCTCGATGAAGGCGATCTCGGACGGCAGCGGCGGCCGCATGGCGTCGATGACGTACAGGACGAGGTCCGCCTGGGGCAGCACGCCGAGGGCGGCGGCCGTGTGGCCGCGGTGGACGCCGCCGATGCCGGGAGTGTCGACGCACACCGCACCGCCGCGGAGCTTCGCGTTCGGCGTGCGGATCGAGGCCCTGAGCACCCGCTCGGCGTCCGCCGCCGCGGTGCCGTCCTGCACCTCGGCCTCGCAGACGTAGGCGCGCAACCCCGCGCGGCCCACGTCGCGTTCCTCCGTGTCGTCCCCGTGCCGCGCGGCCAGCTCCACCGTGATCGACTCCTGCTCGCCCCACCGCGCCGCGGTGAGCACCCGCGTGGAGACGTACGAATCGACGGGGAAGAGCGTCGCGTCCTCCAGGAGCGCGTTGAGCAGCGACGACTTCCCGCTGCTGAACTCACCGAGGGCCACGACCGTCACCTGCGCCTGGCGCACGCGCCGTTCGACCTCGTCCAGGCGGACGGTCAAGTCCCGTCGCCCCGCTTCGAGCGCGCACCGCGCCACAGCGGGAACAAAAGCCACCATGCGATCGGCGAAATCGTCGTTGTCCCACATGAACGCCCCCCTACGGCCGATCGGGCTGACGCCGCACACCCCCCACGGGTCGGCCGCCCTGACTCCGCCTTCGCGCGCAGTCTCGTCCGGTTCGCTGTGGATGGCCAATACCCGTCCCCCACACGGGTGAACACCCTGTGCTCGCATGCGCCCTGTCGGCGCTCCGGAAGCCGTTGACAAAGGATCCGCCGAAGCGGTGTACGGACCGCGCACCGTCGAAGACAATCGGCATCCGTTCCTGTGCGATGGCGGGTACGCGGCTGGGGGGCAGCGTGACGGAGACGGCGACGGGAAACGACTTCGGTGAGGCGGCGCGGCAGGCGGCCTCCGCTCTGCGCCGCGTCGCGGCGTGGCGGATGCCCGCCTCTCGCTGGGCCGCTGTCGCGGCGGCCCTCGACGCCGTGGGGCAGTCGTGGCAGGCCCGTGACGGTGAGCGGTTGCGCCTGGCGACGGCCCGGCTCGCCCTGGCGGGGCCGCGCCTCGTGGCGACACGTCACGAGGACGACCCCTTGGTCCCGGCACCGCCGGAGGTGTACGAGCGGTCCAACCTTTTGGTCACCGAGATCCTGAACCGCTTGGAGGCTCCCCCGCCGGGTGGTGGCGAGGACGGCTCACCGGGCGGCTCCTCGGACGACGTCTCCCGTGGCGCCTCCGACGACGGGGACGGGGCAGGCGCGTGAGCGCGGTGGTCCGCCGGGCCCTGCTGCTCCACGTGTTCTACGCGGTCGGCCCCGGGGGCCTGGGCGGGCAAAGGTCCCGGGTGCAGCGCGTCTGGGACGACTGCGGCCGCCTCGGCCTCGACGCGGCGGTGCCCGGCGAGCCGTCGCTCGACGAGGTGCCCGCGGTCGGCGGGCCCGTGCCGCGCTACCGCGTCCTGGCGGCCCGGCAGCGGCCGGGCCGCGGGCTCCACCAGGCGCTGCTCTTCCAGAGCCATGACGTCGTCGGGGTCACGCTCCTGCTGGCCCCGGAGCCGGAGAGCGGCTGGGAGTCCCTGGAGCGGCTGGTGCCGTGGCCCTGCCCGGGGAGCCTGGGTGCCGTTCAGGTCCTGCTCGGGCTCAGTGCCGGTGCGTTGTTCGGGGAGGACGGCTCGGGCGCCGTAGTGCCGGAGGTGGCCGTGGAGTTGGGCGGCGCGTTCGGGGGGCGGCACCCCGGCGAGCCGCACCGCACCCGGGAGGGCTTCGCGCTCTGGGAAGCACCCGGGGCCGGAGGCCCGGCGGCGCGCAGGTGTCTCGTGGCGCTCGCCCCCGTGGCCCGGGAGCGCGACCTCGACGCCTTCGCCTGGCACGCCCGGGACCGCCCCGCCCCCCTGACGCGCCATGTGCTGCACGCGGCGAAGCTGCGCTACGAGCGCAGCGTGCTGGAGCGGAGCCGTCACGCGGAGCTGCGCGACCGCGCCGGTGCGGCGGTGCGGCGGGCGTGGGAGGTCACCGGGCGCCTGCTGAGCGGGGACGGGCCCGCGCTGCGGGAGGTCCTCGACGCCCGTGCCGTACTGATCGGGCTGCGGACCGACAGCCAGGGGCTGATCGTGGCGGCGGCCAGGCTCCGGATGATGCGCCGCACGGTGGAGATCGCCGGGGACAATCTGGCGGCGGCCGTGGCCGGGGAGTTCGGGCCACCGGACGCGCCGGTGCCGCCCGCGAGCCCGTTCGCCGGTGACCGGCTCCTGGCGGAGCGGCTGCGGCAGGACATCGACGACGAACTGGAGTACCTCCAGGCGACGATCGACGCGTCGGCCGAGGTGTCCCGCGAGGCCCTGGCGGCCGCCGAGGCGCATCTGACCGACCACCGACAGCGCCTGACGTTGCTTCAGACCTCTTTCCTCGGGGCCCTGTTGATGGGGCTCGCCGCCATCCAGGCGTTCGGCTACCACGTGCCGGTGCCCGGTCCGGTCCAGGCGCCGGTGATCGCCCTCCTCACGGCGCTCGCCCTGACGCTGCCCGTGACCGTGATCGCCTGGTCGCGCGGCACGGTGCGTACGGGCACCTTCGCGGTGCTGCACCACGTCCTCCTGGGGGCCGTGGGCGCGTCGGCGGGGTGGGCCGCGGCGACCCTGGTGGCCGCGGGGACCGGGGGCGGTGCGCAGCAGGCCCGGTGGTCGCTGGTGGGCGCCGGGGCCGGTGCGGTGGTCGCCGTGACGGCCGACGCGCTGGGCCGCGGACGGCGTACGCGGGACAGGACGTGACCACAGGGGGGAGCACGGCATGGGGATCAGGCGACGGCTGCGGGCCGAGGTCAAGCGCATCGACGGATTGCAGGCGGCCCGCGAGGGACGCTGGCAGGCCGCCCGGGACGACCTCACCCTGGCACTTGAGGCACTCACCGCGGAGGGCCTGCGCGCCGAGGTGCCCAAGGTGCTCGAACCCCTGGTCACCGCCTGCATGATGGCGGGTCTCCTGGACGAGGCGGAGCGGCGTGCCGTGGACTTCCGCGCGTGGGCCGCCGACCACGGCGACCCCGAGGACCGGGCCACCGCCATCGGGAAGTACGGCGAGGTGGTCGCACAGATCGGGCGGCTCGTCGAGGCGGCCGAGGCGTTCCGCGAGGCCCTGGTGGCGCTCGGCGAACCGGCCGACGAGACCGGCGGGGAACTGCGCTGGTCCCTGCTGAGCAACCTGGGCAGCGCCCTCGCCCACGCCGGACGCTTCGGCGAGGCCGAGCAGGTGCAGCACCGGGCCTTCGAGGTCGCGCGGGAGCTGGACAGCGCCGCCCGGGCGGCGCTCGCCGCGAGCCAGTTGAGCCTGGCCGCGAACGGCGTGGGGCACCGGGAGCGGGCGCTGGAGTGGGCCGAGGTCGCCCACCGCTGCGTACGCTCCGACGATGACGACCTCGTGGTGGCCGAGGTCGAGGGCAACCGCGCCCTGGCCCTCAGCAGGGCGGGGCACACCGCCGAGGCCGAGGAGGCCATGGAGCGGGCGTGGGCCGCCGCCCGGAGCATCCCGCTGATCGCCCAGCAGGCACGCGTGACGAAGCTGGAGGTGCTCAGCCGCGCGGGACGGCACGACGAGGCCGTGGCCCTGGCCGACGCGCTGCTCGCCGCGCTCCCTCCGGGGCAGGCGCGCCAGCGCGCCGTCGCCCTCAACCTGCGGGCCGGGATCCGCCTCCAGGCGGGCCGCCCGGCACAGGCCGTCGCGGACCTGTTGAGCGCCCTCGAACTGAAGCAGCGCGTCGACGACCACCGGGGGATGGCGACCGGCCACCTCAATCTGGCGCACGCCTTCCTGGGCACCGGGGACCTGCCCGCCGCCCGTCACCACGCGCGGCGGGCCCAGGAGTTGTGGGAGCCCCTGCTGCGGGCGGCCAGTGACGAGGCCGGTTCGGTCGGCCTCTTCGACACGCACGCCACGGCCCTCACCCAGGTCGCCCAGGAGCTGAGGCTCGGCGTCGACGACGTGACCGGGGCGCTGGAGGCCGCCGAGCGGGGACGCTCGGGACCCTTGAGCGAGCGCATCCGCGCGGCCCGGCCCGCCAGGGCCCAGGTGCCCGCGGAGCCGCCGGGCAGTGAGCGGATGCGGCGCCTGGCCCGCCGCATGGGGGCCACGCTGCTCGTGTACGCCCCGCACTTCGAGATCGAGGCCGTCAGCGGGCAGGCCCCGCTCCTGCGGGAGATCCACATGTGGGTGGTGACTCCCGACGGCGGCGTCCACCACGAGGTGCAGCGCGAGGTGTCCGACGACGACCGCCTGGACGAGGCGCGGCCGGTGGACTTCCTCGAGGCCGTACGGCAGTTGGAGCGCCAGGTGGGTGACGACGCGCTCATGGCGGGGTGGTCCGACGCGCTCCTCGGGAAGGTCGCGCACCTGTTGCCGTCGGGGCCGGACGCGCGCCTGGTCATCGTGCCGCAGCGGGGGCTGTGGTCGGTGCCCTTCGCCGCGCTGCCCGTCGCGGGGGAACCGCTGGTGAGCCGGTGCTCCCTCACCATGGTGCCGTCGCTGCACGCCCTGGAGCTGATCGCCCACGAGGACGTGTGGCGCGGCGAGGCCGCGGCCGGGAGTTCCGGGGCGCTCGTGGTGGGCGGCGTGCGGAACGCGGTGGTGCCGACTCCGGACGGGCGTCTGCTGCCGCTGTCCGATCTGCCGCTGACGCTGGAGACCGCGCGGGCCGTCGCCCGGGTGCACCGGGCCTCCGCCCTGGCGGGACCGGCGGCGACCGTACCGGCCGTGCTCGACCGGATGGGCTCCGCGGACCTGCTGCACTTCTCCTGCCACGCCGTGCTCGACGCGCGGCTGCGGCTCGACCAGCTCCCCGGCTGCATCGCCCTGACACCTGCGGGGGCCGAGCACGGTCAGCTCACCAGCACCCTGCTGGCCAGCACCCCGACCCGGGCCAGGATCGCCGTCCTGGGGTGCTGTGCCACCGGCCAGGGCCTGGTCACCGCCGACGGCGTGCTCGGCCTGGCCCGCACCTTCCTCATCGCGGGTGTCTCCACGGTCGTCGCCACGCTCTGGGAGGTCCCCGAGGAGCCGACCCATGACGCGCTGGTCTGCTTCCACCAGGAGCTGGCACGGACCGACGACCCCGCCGAGGCCCTGCGCCGCGCGGTCCTCATGACGCGGCGCACGTGGCGGGCCCCGGAGATCTGGGCCGCGTTCACGCTGATCGGCTCGCCGGGGCCGCGGCGGGGCGAGGAGTGACACGGGGTCCGGTACCGGCGTCTGCGGGCGGGGCCGCTCCCCCATGACGAAAGTTCATTCGATTCGTGGCGGGCCGGATCGTCCATCGCGCGTATCTCGTACGGCGTTGTCCCTGCTCGGCGCAGGTTGGCCGAGGTCGGCCTAGGATCCGCGCACCGCACGCCGTAAGTTCCTCGTGGTCCCAGACCCCGGCCATCGTTGGAGAGGCCAGGCCGCGTGCGGGCAGGCGAGTCCCTCACGGCCTCTCTCCCGGCACCGTAGCTGGAGGGCTGGTATGCCGAGCGCCGTCCACCGTCCCGTGGACCCGCGCCGCGCCCCGGACGCTCGACTCCCGAGGCTGTGCCTCGCCGTCGAGGTCAGCCGCGCGCCCCGCACCCGGATGCTCCTGGGCGAGGCCGCCCAGTGTCTGCTCACCGCGATCGGCGCCCCGCCGGTGCTCGCACGGCGCGCGGCGGAGGTGGCCCGGTTCGGCGCCGACTACGTGACGGGCCACAGCGAACGGCCGCGCTGCCGCCTGTGGGTGCGCACCGACCCGGACGGCGTCACCCTGACCATCACCGACTACGCGGGCACCAGCCCCAGCGGCCAGCCCGCCTGGCTGCCCGCGACCCCCGCCGACCAGGAACAGCCCCTGCCGGTGTCCCCCCACCCACAGGAGCAGCGCGAGGCCGACGACCACGACCTCGCGCTGCACCGCACCCCCGAGGGGCATCTCCGCTTCGCCTTCCACACGTTCTGGCCGACCGCGGCCGCGGGCCCGGCCGACGGCGTCAGCCGCGTACCGGAGTGACCGCGATCGGCGGGAGCGACCGCAGGCAGGAGGTGTCCCCCGGGGTGTTGGAGCGGATGAACGTCGAGGAGACGCCCACGACGCAGCCGCTCAGCTCGAGCTCGGGCACGTGGCCCATGTTGCGGGCCGAGTAGAAGCGGCTGTCGCGGAACTGCTTCGCGGCCTTCTTCCCGCTCGCGTCGGGCGTGTTGGAGTCGAGGTCGCCGGACAGCACGAGGACCGGCACGTCCGGCAGCGCGGGCTTCGTCGGCTGCGGGTCGGGGGTGTCCTTGCCCGGCCAGCCGATGCACACGTCACCCGCGTCCGTGGTCCCCTCGGTGAAGCCCTTGGCGCTGAACGCGCCGTGCTCACCGGGGCGTACGGCCGCGAGGGCGGCGCGGTACTGGCGCCACCGCGCGGCCTTCGACGCGTCCTTCGACCAGTCCCTGCGGTAGTCGTTGCAGACGACCGCGATGTACGGCGCCTGGTCAAGATCGCTGCCCGTCTCGCCCTCCTCGCGCACCAGCTCGCGCAGCGGCGCGGCGTCGCCCTTGACGAAGCGGTTGAGGGCGTGCGGCAGCCGGCCGAGCAGCGAGGGCTTCTGCGGTTCGAGGCCGACCTGGCTGCTGGCCGCCTCGAACAGCAGGTTGGCGAGCTTGTCCTCGGTGAACTTCTTCTTGTAGACGCCGTGGTCGGTGGTGATCGGGATCGTCAGCGGCGCGGTGCGCAGCCGGGCCGCCGTGGTGGCGAGGTCCCGCACCGCCCGCTCCCCGTCGCACGCCGCGGGAACGCTGCGCCGGCACACCCGGCGCAGGGTCGTCGAGACCGCCTGGGCGCTGGGCCGCGCCATCGTGTCGAGGGCGAGGGAGTAGGCCCCCGACAGCACGATGTTGCGTACGTGCTCGGGGTGGCGGGAGGCGTAGACCGGCATCAGGTAGGTGCCGTACGACAGGCCGTACAGGCTGAGCTTGCGCACCTTGAGGCGGGCCCGGACGGCGTCGATGTCGTCGGCCGTGGCCGCGGAGGTGAACCCGGCGGCCTTGGGCCCGAGGTTCTTGCCGCACCGTTCGACGGCGGCCCGCTGCTGGGCCCGGGTGCCGAACCGGTACTCGGCGTCGGTGACTCCGCAGGGGACGCGCTGCGACCTGCCGGTGCCGCGCGGGTCGACGAGCAGCACGTCGTGGTCCTTCAGGAGGTCGCCCAGGGCCCAGGTGATCTCCTCGGTCTTGTCGATCAGGGTCTCGCCCGGGCCGCCCGGGTTCATGGCGACGGTGCCCTTGGCGGGGCCGGAGCCGCGGTGGCGCACGACGGCGTAGCTCACCTTGACCGTGCCGAGCCGGGGCTTGCCCGCCACCAGGGGGCGCTTCTCCTGGCCGCAGTCGACCCGGTGGCCGGGCGCGGTCGGACACCAGCCGGGGGCCGCCGCGGCCGTGGGGCCGCTCGTCGGCGCGGCGCCGGTGGCCGTCGCCGTCGCGGCCGGAAGGACCGAGGCCACCACCGCCATCAGGCCCACCGCCAGACCCGCGCGCCGCGCCGTGCTCTTGTACGTCATCGCCCTCTCCTCCGCCTCGAAGCCCCTCGGGCTCCCGGGATCCCCGGTGTTCCCCGGGTGCGAGCACCACGATGCGGGGCGTGCCGCACAGCAACGGCAGAGCAACGGCAAAAACGCGTAAGAAACGGCCGCGCGCGGGCATGCTTCTCGCCATGGCAGACGACGACACGGACGGCGGCAGGCCACAGCGGTGCGTGGTGTGCGGGACACACCGCGGCGACGTACTCATGCCGGGAGGGCCGGTGGGGGAGGACGACCTCGTCATGGTCTCCCATCTGTCGCCCCACTCCCCCGGCCGGTCCGGCGAGGTGTATTTGGGCCATCTGCTCGTCGAACCGCGCCGTCACGCCGCCGGGTTGGCCGATCTCACCGACGCGGAGTCCCAGCGCGTCGGGCACTGGTGCGCGCGGGCCGCGCGAGCGCTGCGGGAGGCCGGTGGCGCCGAGCACGTGTACGCGGCGGTGATCGGCGACAACGTGCCTCATCTGCACGTGCACCTCCTTCCGCGCTACCCGGGCACTCCGCGCGCGTACTGGTGGAGCCGCGTCGACGAGTGGCCGGACGCGCCGCGGGGCGGGGTGGCGGAGGTCTCCGCGCTGGTCCGGCGGCTGCGGACGGCCGCGGGCTGAGCCGCCCCCGCACGGGCGGCCCAGCCGGGGATCCGGGAGCGCGTCAGGGCTTCCCGGCGTGGGTGCGGGGCAGGCGCGTGGCCCCCGCGGCGGCGCACAGGCAGAAGCCGAGCACCCACCAGAAGGTGTCGCCGAAGGCCCAGGAGACGTCGGCGTCGCGGGCGGAGAGCCGGTTCTGCAGGACCACCGCGAGGACGGCGGTGCCGAGCGAACCGCCCACGGTGTTGAGCAGGTTGAGCGCTCCGGAGGCGCGCGGGAGGTGCTCGGGTTCGATGCGGCTGTAGACGATGTTCATCACCGGCGCGCCGATCATGGCCATGCCTACGCCGCGCACGGTGAGGGCGGCGGCGATCACGAGGTCCGGCGGCTCGTGGCCGAGTTGGGTGAACGGGACCGTGCCCGCGACGATCAGTGCGATGCCCGTGAGCACCAGGGTCCGGGGCGCGACCTTGTCGATGGTGCGGTTGACGAGGACCGATCCGGCCGCCGCGCCCAGGCCCTGGGGGGCGAGCAGCAGCCCGGCCTCCCACGGCGAGAGGCCGCGCCCCGTCTGGAAGTACAGCGGCAGCAGGAACATCGTGCCGAACACCGACGCGCCCAGGACGAGCAGCGCGAGGGCGGCGGCGCCGAACGGCGGCCGGGTGAAAAGGCGCGGGTCGACCAGCGGGGTGCGGCTCGTGCGCAGCCCGTGCACCGTGAACGCGACGAGCATGGCCAGGCCCGCGAGGACGCCGAGCACGGCGGGCAGGGCACGGCCGTGGGCGACCTCGGTGAGGCCGAAGACCAGCACGGCGAGGCCGGGCGAGAGCAGCGCCGCGCCGCGCAGGTCGAACGCCGTCCGCCGGGGCGACGGCGGCACCTCGGGCACGTGGCGGCGGGCGAGGAGCACCGCCGCCGCGCCGATCGGCAGGTTCACCAGGAACAGCCAGGGCCAGGACGCGACGCCGAGGAGGGAGCCGCCGACCAGCGGGCCGAGGACCGGGGACAGGAGCGGCACGACCGAGACGACGCTGATCACCCGGCCGGTGCGCTCCCGTCCCGCGATCCGGGCGAGCAGCGCCTGCCCGGTGGCGGGCAGCATCCCGCCGCCGAGGCCCTGGACCACCCGGAACGCGATGAGGCTGGTCGCCGACCAGGCGAGCGCGCACAGCGCCGAGCCGAGCAGGAACACGCCGATGGCGGCGAGCCACGTCCGGCGGCCGCCGAACCGCCCCGCCAGCCAGCCGGACGCGGGCACGGCGGCCACCACGGCGAGCAGATAGGCGGTGGAGACCCACTGGATCTCGGTGACCGACGCGCCGAACTCCGCGGACAGGGTGTCGATGCCGACGCTGACGATCGTGGCGTCCACCGTGGCCATGAACGTGCCGAGCACCAGGATGAACGCGATGCGCAGCAGGTCGGCGTCGACCCGCGCGGGCGGCGGTGCGGCCTTCTCGCTCATCGGTGCTCCAGGAGGTCGCGTACGTCGGTGTCGAGGTGGTCGCCCAAGGTGCGCAGCAGGTCGAGGAGTTCGTCGGCGAGGCCGTCGGCGTCCACTCCGGCGCGGGGGGCGAGCACGCCCGTCCATCCGTCGCCGTCCGGCATGACCGTCAGGGTCACCGGGTGGTGGGTGGCCTCGCGGAAGCGGGTGCCGACGACCGTGAGGCCGGGGGCGGGTTCGCGCAGCCGGTCGGGGTCGACGGGATAGTTCTCGAACACCACGAGGCTGTCGAAGAGGCGGTGGCGTCCGGTCAGCCGCTCCAGGTCGGTCAGGGCGACGTGCTGGTGCTCGACCAGGGCCCGCTGCCGGGCCTGGAGGTCGGTGAGCGTCGCGGCGAGCGTGCCGTCGAGCCGGGCGCGGACGGGCACGGTGTTGGCGAGCAGACCGATGATCTCCTCGACCCCTTCGAGCTCCGGGGGACGGCAGGCGACCATGGCGCCGAAGCAGACGTCCGCGCGCCCGGAGCGCCGGGCGATGAGCACCGCCCACGCGCCCTGCACCAGCGTGTTCTGGGTCAGGCCGCGGTGCGCGGCGAGCCGGGCGAGGCCGGCCACCAGGGGCGCGTCGAACGTGATGAGCGTGGGCTCCTGCCAGGCCGGGCCCGGCTCGCCGCCGCCCAGGTGGTCGCCCTCGGGCAGGCCGTCCAGCTCCGCGGCCCAGACGTCGAGGTCGGGCTCGTGCTCCGCGCGCCAGCGCAGATAGGTGCCGAACGGCACGGGAGCGGGCAGGTCCGGCTCCTCGCCCCGGACGCGGGCGGCGTACAGGGCGAACAGCTCGGTCAGGATGCGCGGGGCCGACCAGCCGTCGGAGAGGACGTGATGGGTGGTCAGGACCAGGTCCGCGAGGTCGGGGCCGCGCCGGATCACGGTGAGGCGGACGAGCGGCCCTTCGGCCAGGTCGAACGGCTCGGCCAGATCGGCCGCGAGGACCTCGTCGGCGGGCCCGTCGGACACCCGGAAGTCCGGCCGGGGCGCCTGCGGGATCACCGCGAGGTCCGCGGGGAACACGGCGCCCAGGTTCGGATGCCGGGCCAGCAGGGCGCTGCCCGCGGCGCGCAGGGCCTCGACGTCGAGCGGCCCCGCGAGCGTGAACGTCGACTGCACGGTGTACGGGTCGGGGTGCTCGGTGCGCGCGTGCCGCAGCATCACCTCCTGCAACGGCGTGAGCGGCTGCACCTCGGCGACCGGCCGGTCCCCGGTGAGCGCGCTGACCTCCGGCGCCGCGGCGGCGCGATGCAGCGCGGCCCGCAGGTGCTCGGCGAGCTCCTCGATCTCGGCGGCGGTGAACAGCGCGGACGGCCAGGTGATCCGCACCCCGAGCGCGTCGTCGCGCACCAGGGCGTTGACCATCAGGCTGTGCGGCAGGGGCAGTTCGCCGGTGCCGCCGGAGCCGAGCGGGTCGGCGTCGGGGGCCGGCCGCCAGGGCGTCTCCTCGGTGGGGGCGCCGGGGAACTGGCCGAGGTAGTTCCAGGCGACCTCCGGCGTCGCCGGGTCGAGGAGGCCCGCGGCGGTGAGGATGCCGTGGCCGAGGCCGTCGCCCTGGGCGCGCAGGCGTTCCCTGACGGCTTGTACGTCGTCGCGCGCGTCGAGGCGCATGGGGTGCACGGCGGTGAACCAGCCGACGGTCCCCGACAGGTCGACCCGGGTGGGACGGCCGTGGCTCTCCAGGGCGACGAGGACCTCCGGGGTGCCGCGCCAGGCGTGAACGGCCTGGGCGAGCGCCGTCAGGAGTACGGCGTCGGGGGTGCTGCGGTGGGCGGCGGGCAGGGTCGTGATCAGGGCGCGGGTCGTGTCGGCGGCGAGCCGGATCTCGTGGTGCGCCGCGGTGGCCACGGTGTCCCGGGCGGGGTCGAGCGGCCCGGTGAGCGCCGGGGTGGCGGTCATGCCCTGCCAGTGCGGCAGTTCGGCCCCCCGGTCGGCGTCGCGCAGGGACCGCGCCCAGGCGAGGAACGACTGGCCGTGCCGGGCCAGGGCCCCGCCGGAGTAGGCGTGGCGCACGTCGTCGAGGAGGACGCGCCAGGACACGCCGTCGACCACCAGGTGGTGGGCGACGAGCACGAGCCTGCCCGGCCGTTCGGATCCGGCGTCGACCCACAGGGCGCGCAGGAGCGGCCCGGTGCGCGGGTCCACCGCCCCGCGGACCCCGGCGATGTGGGCGTCGACCAGGGCCCGCGGCTCGTCGTCCGTCCGTACGCAGGTCAGGACGTCGGCCGCGGACACCGCGCCGGCCTGGGGGATGCGCAGGGCGTCGGCCACCAGGCGGGCCCGCAGGACGTCGTGGCGGGCCAGGAGCGCGTCGAGCGCGGCGTGCCAGGTCGCCTCGTCGCCGCCCGGGGGTACGCAGATCTCCACCCACTGGCAGAAGCCGTCGGCGGCGGTGCCCGCGCGGCGCAGCAGGTCCCGCATGATCGGGGTCAGCGGCGCGTCCCCGGTCACGGGTCCTGCGGCGTCGTCCAGGGCGCGGGCGCGCGCCGCGATCCCGGCGACCGTCTCGCCCTCGAACACGTCCCGCGCGGTCAGGCCGACGCCCTTGCGGCGGGCGCGCGAGACCACTTGCAGGGAAACGATGCTGTCGCCGCCGATGGCGAAGAAGGCGTCGTCGGGGCCGATGTCCTCGGTGCCGAGGACGTCCTGGAACACGCGGAGCAGGACCGCTTCGGCCTCCGTGGCCGGTGCGCGCCGCGCGGCGGCCGCGGTCTCGGGGGCGGGCAGCGCGGTGGCGTCGAGCTTGCCGCTGGGGCTCAGGGGCAGCCGGTCGAGCTCCACGAAGGCGGTCGGCACCATGTGGTCGGGCAGTTCGCCCGCCAGGTACGCGCGCACCTCTTCGGTGTCCAGGTCCGCGCCGTCGGTGGGGATGACGTAGCCGACGAGCCGGTCCTCGCGCACGATCACCGCGCTGGCGCGCACGTCGGGGTGGCGGGTCAGCGTGGACTCGATCTCGCCCAGCTCCACGCGGAAGCCACGGACCTTGACCTGGTGGTCGACGCGGCCGAGGAACACCAGCTGCCCGTCCGGCCGCCACCGTACGAGGTCTCCGGTGCGGTACATGCGCTGCCCCGGCGCGCCGAAGGGGTCGGCGACGAACCGCTCGGACGTCAGGCCGGGGCGGCCGAGGTAGCCGCGGGCGACGCTGGGCCCGCCGAGGTACAGCTCGCCCGTGACGCCGACGCCGACGGGCTGGAGCCCGCCGTCGAGGACGTAGGCGCGGACGTGGGGGTCGGGGCGGCCGATCGGC
The DNA here is from genome assembly GCF_006088715.1 of Streptomyces sp. YIM 121038. NCBI lineage: Bacteria > Bacillati > Actinomycetota > Actinomycetes > Kitasatosporales > Streptomycetaceae > Streptomyces > Streptomyces sp. YIM 121038. Next base: position 9,291,102 of record NZ_CP030771.1, on the reverse strand, counting down.
AGCGGGCCGGGATCGTCCGCCTCGTAGTGCCAGGTGACGGAGTTGATGGTGACTTCGGTGGGGCCGTAGGCGTTGAACAGCGCCTTGCGTCCGGTGCCCCAGCGCCGGGCCAGCTCCGGGTCGAGGCGCTCGGCGCCGACGACGAAGAACACGTCGGGGTCGACGGTGCGGTCGTCGGGCATCGCGGCCAGGAACGACGGCAGCAGGTTCACTCCGGTCACCCGGTGCTCGACGATGTAGTCGAGGAGCTCGTCGCCGGGGACGCGGACCTCCTCGGGGGCGATCACGGAGGTGCCGCCGGACAGCAGCGGCACCATGGTCTGCCAGAACGCCACGTCGAAGCTGGTCGACGCGAAGTGCAGATACCGGTCGTGCTCGGTGACGCCGACGACCTCCTCCTGGAGGGCGATCAGATCGGGCACGCCGCGGTGGGTGACGCCGACGCCCTTGGGGCGCCCTGTGGTGCCGGAGGTGTAGATGACGTAGGCGAGCGCGTCGTCGGTGAGCCTCGCGCGCGCCTCGGCGGGGTCGGTGTCGGGGGCGGCGGCCAGCGTGGCCGGGTCGTCGAGCCGCAGGACCGGGACGTCACGCGCGGCGGGCAGTTCGGCACCGGTCGTCACGGCGGCGGCCGGGGCGATGTCGTCGAGCATGTACGCCAGGCGCTCGCGCGGATAGCTCGGGTCGAGGGGTACGTACACCGCGCCCGCCTTGGCCACGCCGAACAGGGCCACCGTCATCTCGACATCGCGTCCAAGGAGCACGGCGACCGGGTCCTGGGGCCGTACGCCGCGGGCGATCAGGGCGTGGGCGAGGCGGTTGGCGGCGCGGTCGAGCTCGGCGTAGCTGAGGCTGCGGTCGCGGCAGACCAGGGCCTCCGCGTCGGGCTTGTGACGCACCCAGGCGGCGAACTCCTCCAGCCAGTGGCCCCGGGCCTTGGCGGGGACGACCTCGGTGCCGGTGCGCAGCATCCGCTGCCGCTCCTCGGGGTCGAGGGCGGGCAGGCGGACGGCGGGGCGCGCCGGGTCGGCGACGATCTCCCGCAGGAGGTTGAGCAGCCAGCGGCCGTAGTCCCGCACGGTCGACTCGGCGAAGGCGCTCGGCTGGTAGCCCAGGCCGATGGTGAGGGCGTCGTCGGGGATCACGATCACGGTCAGCGCGTAGTGCGTGGCGTCGGTGATGTCCACACCGGCCAGGTCGAGGCCGGGGGCGAGCGGGGTGCGCCCGCGGCTGGAGAGCGGGAAGTTCTCCATGACCAGCATCGTGTCGAACAGCTCGCCGACGCCCACCGCGCGCTGGATCGCGGGCAGGCCGACGTGGTGGTGGTCGGCGAGGGCCACGCTCTGGGCGTGCACGTCCGCCATGAGGTCCCGCGCGGTGCGGTCCTGGTGGTGCGCCACGCGCACCGGGACGGTGGTGCCGAGCTGGCCGATCATCGACTCCACGCCCTCGACCTCGGCGGGCCGCCCGGACACCGGGCAGCCGAACACGACGTCGCGGCGCCCGGTGAGCCTGCCGAGCAGCAGGCCCCAGGCCGTCTGGAGCACGGTGGTCAGGGTGACGCCCTGGGCGCGGGCGAAGGCGCGCAGGCGGTCGCTGAACTCCCGGCCGAGGTCGACGCTCACGCGCCCGGGGCGCTCGACGCCGGTGACGGTGCTCGCGGGGGCGAGGCGCGTCGCGTCGTCGACGCCGTCGAGGGCGGTGCGCCACGCGGCCAGGGACGCCTCGTGGTCCCGTCCGGCCAGCCAGCGGAAGTACTCCGAGAGCGGCGGGGCGGACGGCGCGGCCGGGCCGCCGCCCAGTTCGGCGTAGATCGCGAGCAGGGTGCGGCCGACCAGGGGCATGGACCAGCCGTCGAGCAGGGCGTGGTGATTGGTGATCACCAGCTTGTGCTCGTGCGGGCCGACGCGGGACAGCAGGAAGCGGATCAGCGGCGGGCGCGCCGGGTCGAAGGGCCGCTGGAGCTCGGCGCGGGCGGCGGCCTCGAAGCGGTCGTCCTGCCGCCAGTCCAGGGCGACGTCGGCGGGGATCACCTGCACCACGTCATCCCCGGCGGTGCCCAGGTACGCCCGCAGCGCGGGGTGGCGGCGCAGCAGCTCCCGCGCGGCCTCGGCCATCCGGTCCGGGTCGAGGTCGCCGACCAGGGTCGTCACGGCCTGGACGACGTAGACGTCGGTGTCCCGCTCCTCGCGGACCAGCGTGTGGAAGGACAGGCCGAGTTGCAGCGGGGTCGCGGGCAGGACGTCGGCGACGCGGCCGGTGCGTTCGAGGGCGTCGATGGCGTCCTGGTCGAGGTCGACGTAGGGCAGGTCGGACGGTGTGAGGCCGCCGGTGGTGTGGCGCGCGTGCACGGCGAGGGCGTCGAGCGCGGCGGCCCAGGCCGTCTGCAGGGCCGTCACGGCGTCGGCGGGGAGCACCTCGGTCGCGGCGGTCCACTCGACGGCCAGGCGCGGTGCGCCCTCCTCGTGGACGAAGCAGTTGAGGGCGAGGACCTGCTCCAGGGCCTTGCCGCCGGGTTCGGTGACGGCGAAGGCGTCCCGCTCCGGCAGGCGCCAGCCGGTTCCGGTCAACTGGGCGAAGCGGCCCAGGTAGTTCAGGAGCACGTCCGGCGGCGGGGTCGCCGCGAGCTCGGGGCCGGCCTCGGGGTCGAGGTGGCGCAGGACGCCGTAGCCGACGCCGCCGTCGGGGACGGAGCGGCGGGCCTCCTTGGCGGCACGCAGCAGCCGTCCCACGTCGTCGGACGCGGGCACGCGCACCGGGTACTCGCTGGTGAACCAGCCGACGGTGCGGGCCAGGTCGAGGTGTTCGCGGCCGTGGCCCTCCATCGTCACGGTCACCGCGTCACCGCTGACGCCCCAGGTGCGCAGGGCCAGCACGAGCGCGGCGAGGAGGACCTCGTCGACACCGGCGCGGTAGGCCGCGGGCAGGGTGGTCAGGAGCGCGTCGGTGGTATCGGGCGAGGCCACGGTGACCGAGCGGTGGGCGGTGGCGACCGTGTCCCGCCGCTGGTCGAGGGGGCGTGCCCCGAGGCGGGGCGCGGCGTCGAGCGCGGTGCGCCAGTGGTCGAGTTCGGCGCGGCGCGCGCCGGATGCGCCCTGCTCGGCGAGGACCGTGGCGTGGCGCCGCCAGGACGCGCCGACCGGGGCGAGGGCGCCCCCGGTGCAGGCCGTGTGCAGGTCGGGCAGCAGGACGCGCCAGGAGACGCCGTCCATGGCGAGGTGGTGCACGACGACGACCAGGCGGTCCGGGGTGCCGTCGCCGGTCCGCACCAGGGTGGCGCGCAGCAAGTCGCCCGAGCGCGGGTCGAGTTCACCGGCGAGGCGCTCGGCGAGGGCGGTCACGTCCTCGCCGTGCACCTCGTTGGCGACGGCACGCACCGCCCCGCGGGGCAGCACCTCCAGGGCGTCGTCCGCGCGCAGCCGCAGCGCGTCGTGGTGGTCGAGTACGGTCTGGACGCCTCGGGCCAGGTCCTTGTGGGCGAGGCCGTCGACGCGCAGGGCGGTCCACTGGGCGTACCCGGCGACGGTGTCGACGTCCGGGTGCGGGTCGAGCAGGCCGCGCACGATCGGCGGCGCGGGCACGGGCCCGGTCGGCTCGTCCGTGGTGCGGGCGCCGTCGTCGACCGCGGCGGCCGAGGCGGCCAGGGCGGCGAAGCTGCGGCGCGCCAGCAGATCGCGGGGCCGCAGCTCGAAGCCCTTGGCGCGCAGTCGGCTGCTGACGGTGATGGCGGTGATGCTGTCGCCGCCGAGGGCGAAGAAGTCGTCGTCCACGCCGACGCGTTCGGCGTCGAACACCTCGGCGAGGACGGCGCACAGCAGCCGCTCCCGCTCCGTGCGCGGCTCCCGGCCGCCGCCGGTGGCCGCGGGCGCGGGCAGCGCCGCGCGGTCGAGCTTGCCGTTGGGCGTGACGGGCAGTGCGTCGAGGACCACCACGGCCGCGGGCACCATGTGCTCGGGCAGCCGCTCGGCCAGGTGGGCGCGCACGGCGTCCCCGGTGGCCTTGGCGGACACCACGTAGCCGACCAGGCGGGAGGAGCGCACCGTGGCGGCCGCGGCGGTGACGCCGGGCACCGCGCCGAGGGCGGCCTCGACCTCGCCGGTCTCCACGCGGTGGCCACGGATCTTGAGCTGGCCGTCGCCGCGGCCCAGGTACTCCAGACCGCGCCCGGGCACCCAGCGGCCCTGGTCGCCGGTGCGGTAGAGGCGCTGTCCCGGTGCGCCGAACGGGTCGGCGACGAAGCGCTCGGCACTCGCCGCGGGCCTGCCGAGGTAGCCGCGGGCCAGGTGCGGCCCCGCCAGGTACAGCTCGCCCACGGTGCCGTGCGGCACCGGCTGCAGCGCGCGGTCGAGCAGGAGGATCCGGGTGCCCGCGAGCGGGTGGCCGATCGTGGGCTCCTCGCCGGTGATCCGGGCGGTGGTGGCGTCCACGGTCGCCTCGGTGGGCCCGTATATGTTGCGCGCGGTGACCCCCGAGGCGGCGACCCGCCGCCACAGCGCGGGCGGGGTGGCCTCGCCGCCGAGGACGAGGAGCGTCGGGCGCAGGTCGAGCAGGCCGCCGTCGACGAGCGGCGCGGCCATCGACGGCGTGGTGTCCACGACGTCGATGCCGTCGCGGGCGTACGCGGCGAGCAGCGCGTCGGCGTCGCGGGCGGTCTCGGCGTCGTAGACGTGCAGGGTGTGCCCGCACAGCAGCCACACCAGGTGGTCGAAGGCGGAGTCGAAGGCGAACGAGTAGGTGTGGGCGACGCGCAGCCGTCTGCCCGCGGCGCCTTCGGCCTCGGCGACGACCGTCGCCCGCTGGTGGTGCAGGAGCGCGGCGAGGCCGCCGGCCCGGCCGAGGACGCCCTTGGGGCGGCCGGTCGACCCGGAGGTGTGGATGACGTAGGCGAGGTGCTCGGGGTGGCGTGGCGCCGCCAACTCGTCGTCCCCCAGCGGAGCGTCGGACAGTTCGGCGGCCTCCTGGAGCAGGGTGGTCCAGGGCAGCCCGTCGAGCGTGCCGTTGGTGAGGACGAGGGCGGGGCGGGTGTCGTCGATCAGTTCGCGCAGCCGCTCGGCGGGGTGTGCGGCGTCCAGGGGCTGGAACGCGGCGCCCGCGTCGAGGACCGCGAGCAGCGCGACCACCAGGTCCGCGGAGCGCGGCAGGGCCAGGGCCACGAGGTCGTCGGGCCCGATGCCGCGGGCCCGCAGCGCGCGGGCGACGCGGTGCACCCGGCCCGCGAGGTCCCCGGCGGTGAGGTGCTCGGCGCCGCACACCAGGGCGGTGTGCGCGGGCTCGGCCGCGGCCATGGCGGTGAGGGCGGTGGGCACGTCCACGGGTGTGCCGGGCAGGGCGGGCGGCGCCCAGTCGGCGAGGAGCCGGCCCACGTCGTCGGTCAGGGCGATCCGCCCGACGGGCAGGCCGTCGGTGAGCCCGGCGAGCAGGGTCCGCAGGCCGGTCAGCTTGCCGTCGACCGCGGCCTGGTCGTTGGTGCGGGCGTCGACCTCGAAGCCGAGCAGGAGGCCGCCGTCGCGGGTGGGCAGGACGCTCAGGCCCATGTCCTCCGGCGGGCCGCCCGCGACGTTGCGCATCACTCCGGTGGACCCGGCGAAGTCGAGGGTGAGGTCGAACGCCTTGAGGTTGATGCCGCGTCCGTGGAGGAGCGCGCCCGCGCCGGGCACGCCGAGGTCACGGGGCAGGTCCTCGCCGCGGTAGCGCTGGTGCTCGCGCATCTCCTTCATCGCGGCGGCGACCGCGCGGCTCAGCGTGCCGAGGTCGTCGGCGGGGCGCACGGTCACCCGCAGCGGCAGGACGTTCACCGCCATGGCGGGGGTGCGCAGTTCGGTCGAGCCGGTGCGGCACATCAGGGGCAGCGCGAACACCACGTCGGTGCGGCCCAGCATGCGGTGCAGGAACGCCGCGTATCCGGCGATCAGCGCCTCGCCCCAGGTGACGCCCGCTTCGTCGGCGAAGGCGCGCAGCCGGGCGACCTGGCCGGCGGGGACGACGGCGCGGGCGGTCAGGGTGCGCTCGGGCGGGCCCGCGGCGGTGTCGGCGGCGCCGAGGTCGGGCAGCGGGGTGAACCGCTCGACCCAGTACGCGCGGTCGTCGGCGGCCCGGTCGCCGTCCCGGTAGGCCCGGTCGGCGGCGACGAGGTCGGCGAAGGAACCGAAGGTCGACCCGGGCGGCTCGGTGCCGCGCACGAGGGCGGTGTAGCGGGCGGCGGTGCGCCGGGCGAGCATCGCGGCGGTGTAGCCGTCGAAGACCAGGTGGTGGCCGAGCTGGGTGTACCAGACCTCGCGGTCGGAGAGCTTGATGACGGCGCGTGAATAGAGCGTTCGTTCCACCATGCCCCGACAGGTCTCACCCGTCCGCGCGCGCTCGGCGTCGACGAGCGCGGCCGCCGCTGCGGCGGGGTCGGCCTCGCCGCTGACGTCGATCACCTCGGGCGCCCGGACCGGCTCGTCACTGACCGACTGCCGGGGCCCGTCCGGTGTTTCGCGCACCCGCAGCCGCAGCGTCTCGGCCTCCTCGGTGGTGGCGCGGACCGCCTCGGCCAGGGCGTCCACGTCGACCGGTGCGTCGCCGGATATCTCCACGACGTCGCCGACCACGTAGTACGGCGAGTCCGGTTCGAGGCGCTGGGCGTTCCAGATGCCCAGCTGGGCCCTCGTCAGGTCGAGCAGCCCGTCCGAGGACACGCGTGCGGTGCTCAATTCACTCTCCTTGCAGGGTGGGGACGACCATCGGCGTGTCCGTCACGGGGTCGGGGACGATGATGCTCGGCAGGTCGAACACGTCCTTGATCAGCGCGGCGTCCACGACGGCGCCGGGCTCGCCCTCGGCGACCACCCGGCCGTCCTTCATGGCGACCAGGTGGTCGGCGAAGCGGCACGCCTGGTTGATGTCGTGCAGGACGGCGATGACCGTGCGGCCCTCGTCGCGCAACCGGGCAAGCAGGCCGAGCAGTTGGTACTGGTGGGTGATGTCCAGGAAGGACGTCGGTTCGTCGAGCAGCAGGTACGGGGTCTCCTGGGCGAGCACCATGGCCATCCAGACCCGCTGGCGCTGGCCGCCGGACAGCTCCTGCACCGGCCGGTCGGCCAGGTCGGCGACGCCCGCGGCGGCCATGGCCGCGGTGACGGCCTCCTCGTCCCGGGGCGACCACAGGGCCAGGAGCGACTGGTGCGGGAAGCGTCCCCGGGCCACCAGCTGGCGGACCTTGATGTCCTCGGGGGCCAGCGGGTCCTGCGGCAGGAAGCCGAGCTGCTTGGCCAGGGCCTTGGGCGGGTAGCCGCCGACCTCGCGGCCGTCGAGCTCGACGTGCCCGGAGTCGGGGCGCAGCAGCCGTACGAGGGCCCGCAGCAGGGTCGACTTCCCGCAGGCGTTGGGGCCCACGATGGCGGTGAACGCGCCGTCGGGGACGTCGAGGCTCAGCCGGGTGGAGACCACGCGGTCTCCGTAGCGCAGGGTGATGTCCCGCGCGGTCAGGCGTGCGGTCACGCGCGCCTCACCTCCTTGGTAAGCAGCCAGATCAGATAGCAGCCGCCGATCGCGGTGCTCACCACTCCGACCGGCAGGGAGACGGGCGCGAGGAGCATCTGGGCGATCAGGTCCGCGCCCTGCAGCAGGACCGCGCCGGTCAGCGCGGCGGGCAGCAGCGGGACGCCGGGCGCGCCCGCGAGCCTGCGGCCGATCTGCGGGGCGGCCAGGGCGATGAACGCGATCGGTCCGGCGACCGCGGTCACCGTGGCCGTGCAGCCGACGCCGACGACGACCATCAGGAGCCGCAGCCGGTCGAGCCCGACCCCCGTGGTCACGGCGACGGCGTCACCGAGCGACGCCTGGTGCATGGCGTGCGCCCGCGTGGCGATCAGGGCCAGCAGGACGCCGATGACCGTGAAGGGGATGCCCACGTCCTCCCAGCCCACGTCGTTGAGGGAACCCGCGCTCCAGCCGACGGCCGCGATGGCGACCTCCAGCTCGGCGCGCAGCACGATCCACGAGTTGAGCGCGGTCACCATGGCGTTGACGGCGACGCCGATCACCACGAGGCGCAGCCCGGAGAAGCCCCGGTCGTACGCGAGGAGGTAGATCACGGCGGCGACGACGAGACCGCCGAGCACCGAGCCGACGGCCAGTTGCGCGGAGGTGCCGGAGAGGACGGTGAGGGCGACCAGGGCGCCGGTGTAGGCGCCCGCGTCGAGGCCGATCACGTCCGGGCTGCCCATGGGGTTGCGGGTGAGGTTCTGGAAGAGCGCCCCGGCCACGCCGAGCGCGGCTCCGAAGACGAGGGCGGCCAGGACCCGCGGCAGCCGCCAGTCCTGGATCACCACGGAGGGCTCGGCCCCGCTGAGCACGGCGAACACCTCCCTGGGGGTCGACCAGGACGCGCCGTAGCAGAGGCCCACCAGGGCGAGGGCCAGGATCAGTGCGGTCAGGACCGTGACGAGCACCACCGTGCGGCGTTCGACCCGCAGTCCGAGCGCGCTCACGGCGCTTCCCCGCCGGGTGCGTACGGCGGTCGTGTCCGGCGTGTTCACAGTGCCCCCGCCCCGTGGCGGCGGACCGCCCAGATCAGCATGGGTCCGCCGAGGAACGCGGTCACGATGGCCACCGGCACCTCGCCGGTGGGCAGCAGGACGCGCGAGCCCATGTCGGCGACGAGGAGCAGGATCGGGCCGAGCACCATCGTGTGGAGGACCAGCCACGGCACGGAACCCCCGGCGGGCCTGCGCACCAGCTGCGGCACGATCAGGCCGACGAACAGGATCGGCCCGGCCACCGCCGTGGCCGCCCCGCTGAGCACGGTGATCAGCACGAGGGCGGCGGCCCGCACGCGGACCACGCTCGCGCCCAGGGTGTGTGCCACGCTCTCGCCGAGGCTCAGGACGTTCAGGGCCCGGCTGAGCAGCAGCGCGCCGACCAGACACACCGCGATCGCGGTCAACGGCACGGCCAGCGGCGCCTGTTCACGGCCCGCGAGCGAGCCGACCGACCAGAAGCGGTAGGTGTCGAAGGCGTCCGGGAGGATCAGGCGCAGGCCGAGGGCGACGCCGTTGAGGACCGCGGTCAGGGCGACACCGGCGAGCACCAGGCGCAGCGGCGAGTGCCGCCCGACGGCGGCGACGAGCAGGGCCGCGAGCACGGAACCCGTGACGGCGAAGCCCAGTTCGCCCGCCTGTCCGCCGGCCAGGCCGAGTGCGGAGCCGATGGTGATGGCGAACCCGGCGCCCGCGGTGACACCGAGGATGCCGGGCTCGGCCAGGGGGTTGCGGGCCAGCGTCTGGATCAGCGCGCCCGCCACCGCGAGGGCGGCGCCCACCGCGACGGCGAGCAGCGCGCGGGGCGCCCGGACGTCCCGCACGACCACGTGGTCGTCGGTGCCCTGGAAGTCGAACAGCGCGCGGACGACCTCCGTGGGCGGCACCGAGCGGGCGCCGACGCCGATGCTGATCACGGCGACGGCCGCGAGCAGCACCAGGCCGCCGACGAGCAGCCCGATCCGCGGCACGCCCCGCTCGGCGGGTGCCGTCTCCCGCCCGGTGGATGCCGCTTCGGACGCGCGGCCCGCGACGGTCACCGCTTCAGGAGCGGAGCGAACGACTCGTCGATCGCGTCCAGGGTCTGCATGGCCTGTCCGTAGGTCGCGGCCTCGGTGTAGCGGATCGGGAAGGTCTTCTTCGCCTTGACGGCGGGGAGGTTCTTCCACAGCTTCGAGTCCATGACGTACTGGACCGACTTCGGGACGCTGCCGTCGGCCATCACCGAGTACGTGATGGCGTCGGCGTCGCGCAGCGAGGCCGGGAGCTCCTCGATGGAGGGGTACTCGCTGACCGCGCGGGAGCCGGGGCCGGGCTTCTTGACCTTGCCGTAGTACCTGGCGCCGACGTCCTCGGCGATGTTGGTGCCCCAGGAGCGGCCGAACTCGCGCTGGAAGGTGCCCTTGGCGGACTCGCCGTAGGCGCCGACGTGGCCCAGCTTGAGCTGGGGCAGCACGTTCTTGTACTTCTTCTTCAGCTCGGCGGCCTTGGCCTCGTACGTGGACTGCAGCGAGTCGAACTGCTTGAGCGAGCCCGCCGCGTCGGCCTGCTTGCGGGACAGCTCGCGCCACGCGGAGGGCACGGTCGGGCCGATCGCCACCACGGGGGCGATGGACTCCAGGCGCTTGACGTCGATGTCGCCGAGGACCGGGGCGGGGACGCCGATGACGATCAGGTCGGGATCGGCCTCGGCGATGGCCTCGTAGTTGGTCTCGGTCGCCTGCTCGCCCGCGACCTTGGGCACCTTCTTGTAGGTGGCCAGGTCCTTCTTGCTCATCATGGGCTCGCCGCGCTTCCACGACGAGATGCCGACGAGGGGTGCCCGGGCCTCGATCATGACGGGCACGGCGTAGCCGGTGGCGACCACGCGCTTCGGCTTGACCGGGATCTTGATCTTGCCGTTGTCCGCGGCGAACACCCGGGTCTCGCCCTTGTCCGACGCGTCCGACCCGTCCTTGGACGACCCGCATCCGGTCAGGACCAGGCCCAGCGCGACGGCGCCGGCCAGGCCCGACGATCTGCGTATCGACATGTGGAGCTCCTTGCTCTTTCGGGGAGGCCGCCCCGCGGGGCGGCGATGGGGAGGGAGGGAACGGTCAGTGGTCGTGCTCGTCGTCGAAGTCGGCGACGCCGCGCTTCCAGTAGCCGGTGATGTCGTGGTCGGCCTTCTCCAGGCGCAGTTCGTCGCGGACCCAGCGGCGCAGCGGCTTGATCTGCCCGGCCTCGCCCGCGACCCATACGTAGATCCGTTCGCCCTCGGGCACGGTCACCTGGGTCACGGCCCGCGCCAGGGCGTCGCCGCTGCCCGGCGGGCGGCCGCCGCGGTGCAGCCAGCGCACCTCGACGCCCTCGGGCGCGGACAGGTCGATCTCCTGTGCGGCGTCGGCGACTTCGACGAACGCCCAGCCGCGCGCGTCCCGGGGCAGTTCCTCCAGCCAGCGCGCGATCGCGGGCAGCGCGGTGATGTCGCCCGCGAACAGATAGCGGTCGTAGGCGTGCGGGACGATCAGTCCTCCGGGCGGGCCCGCGACGTGCACGACGGCGCCCGGCTCGACCGCGTGGGCCCAGTCCGACGCGAGGCCGCCC